>CAURMQ010000054.1:0-11356 GCA_963525765.1 uncultured Campylobacter sp.
GCGCTTGATCTGCTCTCAAAACCGGGCGAGAGCAGGGAGGAATTTTTTGTGCGCCTAAGCGATAAGGCAAATGAAATTTTAGAAGCGAAAACCGACGAGATCGCGGCTAAATTTGAAAAGGAAAAGGCGCGCCTTGAGGATAAAATTTCGCGCGCTAGCGAAAAGTATGAAAAGGAAAAGGGCGATGTGCTAAGTCGCGGGGTGGATGCAGCGCTAAACATAGGCGGAGCGATCTTAGGCGCGTTTTTAGGTCGCTCGCGCAGCGCTAGCAATATCTCTAAAGCGATCAGCGGCGCCAAGAGCGCGCATAAAATTTTAAACGAACGAAGCGAAGCCAAAAATGCCGAAAATAGCCTAAGCGCGCTACAAGAGGAGCTGGAGGTGCTTACGCAGAAATTTGAGGCTGAAGTGGACGCGCTAAAACAGAGCCTGGATCTAAAAAATATTAAACTCGAAACGAAAGAAATTTCGCCGAAGAAAACCGACATCTACGACGAGAAAATTTCGCTACTTTGGAAGAGTTAAAGGGATTTTATGAAAAAATCGGGAATTTTAGAATTTTTACTTAGCATCGTTACGGCGCCGAATTTTTGGTGCTACTTTACTGCGTATCTGATCGCTGCGATCCCCTTTGGGCTTTTGATCGGCAGATACCTAGGCGGCGTGGATATCAAAAGCGAGGGCAGCGGCTCCATAGGCGCTACCAACGTCCTTCGCGTCTTAAAAACTCGCGATCCGAAAAAAGCAAAAAAGCTCGCGATCCTCACCGTCGCTTGCGACGCGCTAAAGGGCGTCCTGCCGATACTGATCGCGCGGGCTTTAAGCTTTGATGAAAACGTGCTATGGAGCATGGCGGTCTTTGCAGTGCTTGGGCATTGCTTTAGCCCGTATCTGAAATTTAACGGCGGCAAGGGCATTGCGACGGGAGCCGGCGTGCTTGCTTGCTTCATCCCTATCGAGATCATAATCGCGCTTGCCGTTTGGTTTGTAGTCGGCAAGACGGTTAAAATTTCATCCGTAGCATCGCTTGCAGCGGCGCTTGCGCTAGTGATAGCAAGCTACGTGATCCATCCGCAGATGCCGGCGATCAACACTCATGCGCCGATCTTTCTGATAGTTTTCATCGTATTTTACAAGCACGCTCCGAATATCGCCAGGCTGCTTAAGGGCGAGGAAAAGCGCGTAGTATGATTAAAATTTTAATCGAAAAGCTGGAATTCGGCGCGATAATCGGTACGCTGGATTTTGAGCGCAAGCGCGAGCAGCGCGTGTGGGTGTGGGCGAAGTTCGGGGCGGAGGAATTTATTGACTACGCGCGGGTTTGCGAATATATCAAAGCGGAATTCCGCGATAAAAAATTTCGCCTCGTGGAGGACGCGCTAAGATACTTTGCGCAGGAGTTTCACTCAAAATTTCGCTCTATGAATTATTTTTATATGAAAATTTTAAAACCTGAAATTTTGCAAGATGCGAGCGTCGGCGCGGAAATCGAGATAAAATTTTAAAATTTCTTTAAAAAATCTTGAAATTTTGCTTAAAATATGTTAGAATCGCCGCAAAATTTTAAGGTAAGGAAATTAAATGAGAATTTTAATAGTCGAGGACGAGGTGACTTTAAACAAGACGATAGCGGAGGGCTTGATGGAGTTCGGCTATCAGACGGATACTTCCGAGAGTTTTAAGGACGCAGAGTATTATATCGGCATTAGAAATTATGATTTGGTGCTAACCGATTGGATGCTAGCTGACGGCAACGGCATCGATCTCATCGCATTGGTTAAGCAAAAATCCGCGCGCACCTCTGTCGTCGTGCTATCTGCAAAAGACGATAAAGAAAGCGAGATCAAAGCACTTCGCGCGGGCGCGGACGATTTTATCAAAAAACCTTTCGACTTTGACGTTTTAGTAGCGCGTCTCGAGGCTAGACTTCGCTTCGGCGGCTCAAATATCATCAAGATAGACGATCTCATCATCGATCCGGATGAGGAAAAGATCACATATCTAGGTCAAGAGATCGAGCTTAAGGGCAAGCCGTTTGAGGTGCTAACTCACTTGGCGCGCCACAGCGATCAGATCGTCAGTAAAGAGCAGCTATTAGATGCCATCTGGGAGGAGCCTGAGCTCGTTACGCCAAACGTCATCGAAGTCGCGATCAATCAAATCCGCCAGAAAATGGATAAGCCTCTAAATATCTCTACGATCGAGACCGTTCGCAGACGCGGATATAGATTTTGCTTTCCACAAAAAGCCTAAGAGTCCGCTTTGTAATACAATTAGCATCCGCTTCGTTGATGCTAATTGTCATTTTTTCGGTAATGCTCTATAATTATATGAGAATTACCATCTTCGAAACTCCCGTTCAAAATTTAATCCAAAGAGCACAAAAAATCGTAGAAGCCTCCGTGGCGCCTGAGAAAATTTCATCTTTTTTACATGACACATCCGGTGAATACGAGAGCAAAATCATCGAAAACGAAAGTATCAATAAGCCTAAATTTATCGAAAGCTCTGAGGACGGCAGGAGCTATTTGCAGCTGCACTATCCTTATGGTAAGAATAAAATTTTAAGCATTAAAGCAGATGTGAGCGTTTATGCAAACATCGTAAATCAAATACTTATCGACATCATTTTGGTAAATTTGACTATGATATTTTTGGTGGTGTTTTACGCGATGTTTCTCTCGCGCATGCTGCTAATGCCGATTAAGTTGATCAGCCAAAGGCTCGCTTCGGTGGATGAAAAATTTCTAAAGCCTATCGACGGAGCCGAAATTCCAAGCGAATTTAGCCCGCTTTCAAACAGTATAAACCGCCTACTTGAGCGCATCGAGACCTTCATTTTGTATCAAAAAGAGCTTTTTATCGGCATCGCGCACGAGCTTAAGACTCCGCTGGCGGTGATGAAAACCAAAAACGAAGTCACGCTCATCAAGCCGCGCGAGAGCGAGAAATATATCGAGGCGCTTAAAAACAATAATGATTCGATCGATAGTATGAATAAAATGATCAGCTCCATCCTGGAGATTGGACGGCAGGAGGGGGCGCAGTTTGAGGCGCCCGAGCAGACCGATATGATCGCGTATCTGCGGGAGCTATGCGTGGGCTTTAAAATTTTAGCGCGTACGGCAGGCAAGGACTTGATGATGGATCTTAAGCCCGAACAGCTTGAAATTTCGGTGCAGAAAAGCCTCTTTATGCACGTGATTCAAAATTTTATCCAAAACGCCATAAAATTTTCTCCGGACGGCGAAAAGGTACTGATCGAGAGCGAAATTTCGGACGGAAATTTCATAGTGCGGGTCGCAAACAAAGGCGAGCCGCTTAACGAAGAGATAGATTATTTCGCCCCTTTTAAGCGCTACGGCGGCAAACCGGGAGCCGGGCTCGGGCTATTCTTAGCCAAAAATGCTGCTCAAGCGATGGGCGCGCAAGTAGATCTTAAAAACGACAAAGGGCGCTTGCTAATCGTCGCAATTTTCAAGCTTCCGCTAAAAAATTTAAGAAATAGCCCGAAATTCCGTTATTTTAAAACAAAATGAAGCTTTTTATGGTATAAACGCCATAAATTTTTTCGTAAGGTAAAATTATATGTCATTGTTGATTACAAAAGAATGCATCAGTTGCGACGCGTGCCGCGAGGAATGCCCTAATGAAGCGATTTTTGAGGATGAGCCGATATACATCATAGATGCCGATCGATGCTGCGAGTGCGTAGATGATTACTCCGAGCCCGCTTGCATCGTGGTTTGTCCCGTCGAGTGTATCATCACCGATCCCGATAATATCGAGACGGCGGACGAGCTGAAATACAAACACGTCCATATGGAAATTTAAATGCCCAAGCGCGTCGCCGTCATAGATCTGGGCTCAAATTCCGCCAGAGCCGTGATTTTCGAGCGCACGAGCAGGCTCGGATTTTTCATTTTGGCCGAGCACAAGATCAAGATCCGCCTAGGCGAAGGCGCTTACGAAAACGGCGGAATTTTAACCACCGAAGCGATGCAAAAATGCCTGCTGGCGTTTAAAAAATTTAAAACCCTCGTATGCAATTACAAAGCCAAGCGCGTGCTTTGCATCGGTACATCCGCACTTCGCGACGCACCGAACGGGGCCGAGTTTATAAATCTCGTACGCAAGCAAACGGGCATTGCGATCCGCAAGATAGACGGGCAGATGGAGGCGTATCTGGGCGCCTATGCGGCGCAAAATTTGCTTAGCGACTTTTCCGAGGGCGTTACGCTTGACATCGGCGGCGGCTCGACTGAGCTTGCTTACATAAAAAACGGCAGGATAGAAAATAAAATTTCTCTAAATTTAGGCACGGTGCGACTAAAGGAGCTGTTTTTCGACCGCGGCGACACAAAGGGGCTGGAGAAATACATAAACAGCGCGATCTCGCAGGTAGGTGCCGAGTTTCGCACGCAAAATTTGATCGTAATGGGCGGCTCCGCGCGAGCGCTCTCCGGCGCCGTGATGAGCCTGCAAAACCATCCGCTAAAGATAGTGCATAATTTCAGCTACGATTACGAAAAATACGCGCCATTTTTTGCCAAGCTGATGAGCGCAAAGACGCTTGATCTGGCGAAATTCCCGATCAAAAAAGACCGCTACGACACGATAAGAGAGGGCGCCATTATCTTTGATAAGATCGTAAAGCGCCTAGGGGCGAAAAAGATCATCACCAGCGGTGTGGGAGTGCGTGAGGGGGCGTTTTTAAGCTCGATTCTGCGCGGCGCAAACCTGCCTAGAGACTTTAATCCGAGTCTAAGAAGCCTTAAAGATCGCTTCGCTTTCGAGCCGAGCGAGGCTCCGAAGTTCGCAAAGACGCTGTTTTGCACGCTATCGTCGCTACACGGTTTGAATGAAAAATATATTAAAATTCTTCAGACCGCGGCATCGCTTTGCGAGATCGGGCGGGCTATCGGCTTTTACGCCAAGCACGAAACCAGCGCGGATATGGTGCTCGGCGGGCTGAACTACCGCACGACGCATAAAGAAAAGGCGCTCATAGCCGCGATCATCTCGATGCACGGAAAGCGTGAGCTGGGAGCTACGTTCGCGCCTTTGAGCGCGATTTTACCCGATGCCGCCAAGCTTGCGTGGCTCAGCTATATTTTGGAGCTTGCACGCCTCCTAAGCGAGAACGCGCTGAAAAATTTAGAATTTAGCTTTGAAAATTCCACTCTTAAAATCTCCGGCGCCGATAATTTGATAATGCTTAAAGGAAGCCTTAAAAAGCTCTCAAAGCCCGCAATTTTTGCGATAAAATTTCTTTAAATAGCCACCTCTGCTTGTTGCGCAAGCTTAAGGCGGGCGGAGTTCGTTTAATTTTATGAGCTTGAAGCGGGCGATAAATCCCTATCAATAGCGCTTTTTAAATTTTAATTCCATTCTCGGCTAAAGAATAAATGCTAAAAAATCCGTAGTCGGTGCGAACATAAAGGCGCTCGCTCGAGATTTCAATAGCAGCAGTTTTGACGCAGTGCTCGCACTCAAACTCGCCTAAGAGGCGAAAATCCTCCAAGCTGAATGCTTTAAATCTACCGTAAAAGTATGTAAGAAAAATTTGATCGTTTGCGGCAAACCTCATTGCGCTTCTTGGCAAGCTTTTTGGTGCGATTAGACGCTTTTTGCTTGCTACGTTCCAAAAATACAGCTCATCAAAGCCGTTATTTACGACCAAAATCGCGTCATTTTTGATAAGCCCCACGTTTAGGGAGTGGATATAGCCTACGTCGCATTCGATACGGCAAAGCTCGGCGAAGTCTTTTAGGCGGTAGAGCCTAGCGATATTTTTGCCGCCTTCATCCCCACAGGCTACGCAAATTTTATTGCCGAAGCCTATGGCCTTTGCCGAAAAATCTGTTTTAAAATTTAGCTTCTTGTCGCTTCCAAAAGCTAAAATTCCATCCGTGCCGCAGGCTAGAATTTCGCCGTTGCCGCTTAGAGCAGAGCTAAAGCCTCCTCCTGTGATACCCCAGGCTTCAAAAAGCCTGCTGAATTTCTCTCCATCAAAAAGAAAGAATTCGTGGTCCAAATCAAGCACCAAAGCTTTTTCGGTGGCGGTCATTTTCCATGCTAAAATTTTTGGTAGCTTAATTTGCGCAAGAGTTCTTAGCTCGCCGTCCAACACGATTAAATAATCGCAGCCGTGCTCGTCAAAATTACATTTATAGACGTAAAATTTATCCTCAAACTCGGCAAATCCAAGCGCCCCGCTGTATCCGCCGCCGATATAGGCATGCGCTATTGCCTCGCCGAATTTCGCTTTTTTGTTTTCGTAGATGAAGCCCTTTTTTAGGGCATCAACTTGCTTTTTTACGAAAGCTTTTTGCAGAGCATCGTGGTTTGCGAATTCTTTAGAGCTCAGCCTTTCTTTGCCGTTTTGTAACGTCTTTGAAATCAAACTAAGCCCTTGCGTTTGAAGTAGAATTTCTTTCTTGCCGTCGGTAAATTTTTTCATAGCAGCCCCTAGGTATAAATTTTAAGTCTAATTTTAGAATTTCAAAGCTTAAACTGCGGGGTGCGGCAAAGCTGTTTAAAATCTACCGAGCGCTTCTTTGACGTGATCTTCCGCCATATCGATATTCCACATCGGCTCAAATACGAGATCGATCTGTACCTCGCCGACGCCCTCCACGCTCTCGGCACCCGCGCGCACCCACTCCACCATCATCTCATGCAGTGGGCACGACTGAGTCGATAGCGTCATCGTGACCTTGGCGTTGTTTGCCTCGTCCACCGCTACGTCGTAAATAAGTCCCAGCGACACGACGTCAAAGCCTACCTCGGGATCGACAACGGCGCGAAGCGCGTCGTAAATTTGCTCTTTCGTTACTTTCATTTTTCCTCTCCGAATTTTATGTAGTTAAAGATATTTACGGTGTTGATTAGCACCAAAATTATACTTCCCGCTTGCAAGATCACCGCGGGCGTTAGCGCTCCGAAGCTCGCGCACGCAAGCGCTAAGACGTTCGGCACGCAGGCTGCGTAGGCGATCTTTTTGATTATCATATCCTCTAGCATAGGGATTTTGCGCTTGCCGACGAAAGGCGAGACGTAGTGATACCAGATGAGAAAGGGCGCGATTTTATAAAGATGCGCGACGATGAAGGCGAATAAAAAGCCGTATAGCAGCCAAAACGCCGCCACATCCGCGCGACCTGCGAGCCAAAATGCGCCGCTAAATCCCAAGGCGGCCAGCGAGATGTAGATGTTTAAATTCCAATAATCGATCGCTTTTCGCACCCGCCTGGCTAGGATATAGATTGCCTGGGCCGCAAAGCTCGCAAGCGCGGCAAATGCGATGAAAATTCCAAAATCTTTTAGCAAAAACGGCCCCGCAAGCAGATACAGCGCCAGTGAAGCTTTTGCTAGCGCGAAGCTTAGATCGTGCGCCAGGCTAAACATCGGCAGCAGCACGCATGCAGCGCCTACGATGACGAAAAACACAAAGCCCAGCACGAAGTATATGTGATAGGATAAAATTTCTGAAAAATATACTCCGAAAATCTCCACGCCGCTAAGCGCTAGCACGAGCGCGAAGCCAAGGCTGATCCCCACCGCCAAAAACGCAGCCGAGATCGCAAGCGCAACGGCGGGGAAGCTCCATTTGGGCGTGCCGATGAAGCTTAGCGCGTAGCAGATCGTAAAATAAAATAGGCTAAGCAGCAAAACGGCGCCGCCTGCGTGCATCAAAGGGATGCTTGAAAGCAGCAATCCCGCGCTTAGCAGAGCCACGCCCGCAGCGTAAGCAAAGAGATTTAAAAACGCAAATTTGACGGTGAAAAATTCCTTTTGGATAATGACGGAGGTGAGCTGATAGAGCGCTCCGATGATTATGCTGATTACGAAACCCAGCAAAAATACGTGAAAAAAGCTCGCCGTCTGCGGCGCCTGAATCGCGCCGAAATCGGCCCTTAAAAAGCTCGCCGCGCTTAGCAGCAAAAAGATAAAGCCGCAGATGAAATAGCCGCCTACGATGCGAAACGGCGGCGAAAAGGTCGTGATATTCATCTAAATTTTAAAGCCCTTTAGCCGTGGCACTTCGCGTCGGTATCGAAGCCCTCATTGACCGCGCCGGGTTTTAGGCTGATGGTGAGCTTGACCGCGTCGCCGTCCAGATCCTCGCGGGCAATGTCAAATTTAGACTCGATTTTTGGGATCAGCCCCATCGGAAATTTATGATTGAGCATGACGACCTTTTTGGTTTCGTCTTTTACGAAATTTAGCGCCACGAGGGCATTTACCATCGGCTCGGGTGGGACGCATTTGCGCGAATCAAAGCCGATGTATTCTACGCCGCCTTGCGATTTTTTATAAAATTTCACCGTAGCGCCCGCTGCGTCGAACTCCTGCCAGTCTGTGAAAAAATCCATACCTGATCCTTTTTTTAAAATTTCGCGCGATTATATAGCAAATTTTAAAATTTTGAAATGAGGCAGGTCAAGTCCTATTTCGAATTTGTAAATTTAGCCGAATTTTAATACACTACGCGTTAAAATTCTAAATCCGAGGACCATTATGCAGACCATCACGATCATCGATACGTTTGGCTTTTTTTTCAGACTCTATTACGCTATGAGCGGGCTTAAAACCAAAGACGGCAAACCCAGCGGCATGGTGAGCGGATTTGCGAGCTTCATCGCAAATCTTTCGAAGGAATTTAAGAGCGATTATATAATTTTCGCTCTGGATAGCAAGGGCAAGACCTTCCGCTCGGATATCGATCCGAACTATAAAACTAACCGCCAAGCCCCGCCGCCCGCGCTTTTGCAGCAACTGCCGGTCTGCATCGAGATGATCGAAAAGATGGGGCTTTACTCGCTCGGACGCGAGGGCTACGAGGCGGACGATCTCATCGCAAGCGTCGTTAAAAAGCACGGCACCACGCATAAAATCAACATCGTTACATCCGACAAGGACCTGTATCAGCTCATCGGCGAAAACGTTAAAATTTACAGCCACGGCAAAAAGATGCTTTACGGCAGAGAGGAGTGCTTGCAGCGCTACGGCGTCTATCCCGAGCAGATCGTGGATTTTTTGGCGATCTGCGGCGACAGCGCCGATAATATCCCGGGCGTGCGGGGCATCGGCGACAAGGGGGCGAAGAAGCTTTTGGACGAATGGGGCTCGCTCGATGGGATCTATTCAAATTTAGACCGCCTGCCGCAAAACAAACAGCGCGAGTATCTGATAGAAGGTAAGCAGAGCGCCTACATAAGCAAGCGCCTGGCTACTCTTTACGACGAGCTGGAAATCCCGCCTTTGGATGATGCGAAATTTCCGCAGCAAAATCCGCTTTTTAAAATCCGCGAAATTTTAAAAGACTACGCGCTAAATAGGCTTCTTTCAGCGTTAAACCTGCAAGAGCAGAACGGACTTGATCTTTGGAGCGAGGGCAAAGGCATGGGCGCAAAAAGTTCCGTTTTGGGCGCGGGCGGCAAAGGCTTCGGCGCAGAGCCGTCTCGCGGCGGCTCTATCTTGGGCGCTACAATAGGGGGGCTAGACGGGCAAAATTCTATCCCTAGCGGCTCCGCTTGCGGCGGACAAAGCTGCGAGAGCGCTTTTAAAACGCCCTTTGAGCCTATTTGCATTACCGATGCCGCGGAGCTTGCGAGGCTGTGCGAGGGCGTCAGCGCCGAGACCTTGGTGAGCTTCGATACGGAAACCACTAGCATCGACAGCAAAAGCGCCAGGATCGTGGGCTTTTCGTTTGCGTTTAATGAGGAGCGCGCCTACTACGTCCCGCTCGCGCATAGCTATTTGGGCGCTCCGGCTCAAATTTCTTCGGACGCGGCAAAGGTCGCGATCGGCTCTCTGTTTCGCGGATATGTCGTGGGGCAAAATTTAAAATACGATTTTGAGATCGTGAAAAATAATTTTAATATCGAACCGCCTGCGCGCTTTGCCGATACGATGGTGCTAGCGTGGCTACTCGATCCCACAAACGCCGTGGGGATGGACTCTATCTCGCCGCGGTATCTTGGGTATGAGACGGTGCATTTCGGCGACGTCGTCAAAAAGGGCGAGACCTTCGCCTCCGTGGAGCTGGACGCCGCTACGATCTATGCGAGCGAGGATGCGTGGGTGACGCTGAGGCTGTATTTTAAGCTAAAGGAGCTGCTCGAACCCGCGCTTTTTAAGCTTGCACAGGATCTTGAGTTCCCGTTCGTGCGGGTGCTTTGGCAGATGCAAAGATGCGGCATCAAGATCGACGTAGAGATGATAAAGCGCCTAATCGCGCGCAACGAAAAGTCCCTGCGAGCGCTCACGGATGAAATTTATGAGCTTTGCGGCGAGCAGTTTAACATCAACTCTCCCGCTCAGCTCGGCGCCGTGCTTTTCGAGCGGCTTGGGCTTCCGGCGGCAAAGCGCACGAAGACGGGCTATAGCACCGATGAAAGCGTGCTAAAGGATCTTACGGCGCTGCATCCCGCGGTGGGTAAAATTTTAGACTACCGCGAGCTGTTTAAGCTGCAAAGCACCTACTGCGAGCCGCTGCTACAGCTTGCTCTAGCCGATGCGCAAAACCGCGTCAGATCGAATTTTTTGCAGACCGGCACGGCCACCGGGCGGCTAGCGAGCAAAAATCCGAACCTTCAAAATATCCCCGCGCGCGGCACGTTTGCGAAGGACGTGCGGGACTGCTTCCTAGCAGAGGGGGGCTACTCGCTGATCTCGCTTGATTACTCGCAGATCGAGCTGCGCCTGCTCGCGCATTTTTCGCGCGATCCTGCGCTTTTGGCGGCGTTTAGAGCGGATGAGGACATTCACGCGCGCACGGCGATCAGTATTTTCGGCGACGCACAGCCTGCGCACCGCACGATCGCAAAGAGCATAAATTTCGGCCTTATCTACGGCATGGGCGCGGGCAAGCTAAGCGACAGTTTAGGCATCGCGCGCGCCGAGGCAAAGGGCTATATCGAGCGCTATTTCGCGGCGTTTTGCACGATCAAGGAATTTTTGCAGAGCATAAAATCGGATGCGAAAGCAGACGGCTACGTAAGCACGCTTTTTGGGCGCAGGCGTTACTTCGACTTCGCAAACGCGCGCAACAACATGGTCTATGCGAGCTACGAACGCGAGGCGGTAAATACGAAATTTCAAGGCTCCGCCGCCGACATCATCAAAAAGGCGATGGTTGAGATTTCGCCGCTGCTAAACGACGAAGCGCGGCTGATTTTGCAGATCCACGACGAGCTGATCTTCGAGGTGCGGGACGATTTGGCGCAGAGCTTCGGCGAGCGCGCGCAGGAGATAATGCAAAGCGCAGCGAGCCTGAACGTGCCGCTTAAGACTAGTCTAAACATCGCCAAGCGCTGGGGCGAGCTGAAGTAACTCCGCTAAATTTAAA
>CAURMQ010000055.1:0-11098 GCA_963525765.1 uncultured Campylobacter sp.
TCGTCCTTTATCGAGCAGATCGAGCGCGTAGCGGCGATCGCCGCCTTCATCGTCGTAAAATACGGCAGCCTAAAGCGCAGCACGCTCTGGCGGATCTTCGCAGCGTCGGTGGAGTTTGATTTACTGTCGCTGGTGTTGATGACGAGCGAAATTTCGCCGTTTTTGAGTTTGTCCTCGATATTTGGGCGACCCTCGCTAATTTTATAGACAAACTCGCACTCCACGCCGTTTTCGCCCAGTAGCTTGTGAGTGCCGCTCGTAGCCGCGATACCGAAGCCCGCACCCGTAAGTGCGCGTGCAAGCTCCACGGCTCGCAACTTGTCGTGATCTGCGAGCGACAAAAATACCTTGCCGCCGCTTGGAAGTGCATTGCTAGCGCCGATTTGCGATTTAGCAAAGCTTTTGGCGAAATTTTCGCCGATACCCATCACCTCGCCGGTGCTTTTCATCTCAGGCCCCAGGATCAGATCCGCACCTGCAAGCTTGTTGAAAGGAAAGACGCTCTCTTTGACGCAGATATGGTTTTTAATACGCGGTTTTAAAATTCCTTTCTCTTCGATTAGCACGCCGAACTCGTCGTAAAATTTCAAAGCCTCGCGCAGACCCCCTTGCCACATTACGCGGGTAGCGACCTTCGCCATCGGAATTCCCGTCGCCTTGCTTACAAACGGCACGGTGCGGCTCGCGCGCGGATTTACCTCGATGATGTAAAGCTCGTTTTCAAAAATCGCGAATTGAATATTCATAAGCCCTACGACGCCGAGATTTAGCGCGATCTCTTTGGTTTGGCGACTTACCAGATCGATCATCTCCGCACTTAGGCTAAGCGGCGGCAGAATACTCGCACTATCGCCGCTGTGAATGCCCGCCTCTTCGATATGCTCCATTATCGCGCCGATATACACGTCGCGTCCGTCGCAGATCGCATCGACATCAAGCTCGGTCGCGTCAAGCAAAAATTTATCTATCAGCACGGGCGAGTGGTTGCTCACGCGCACCGCCTCGCTCATATATTGCCTAAGCTCGGCTTCGCTGTGCACGCGCCGCATCGCGCGACCGCCGAGTACGTAACTAGGGCGCACGAGCACGGGGTAGCCGATCGCAGCGGCCTTTTCTATCGCTTCGGCTTCGCTTACGGCAGTATCGTTTTTCGGCTGCTTGACGCCGATGCTTGCGATGAACTCGCTAAATTTCTTGCGATCCTCCGCTACGTCTATCGTACGCGCGCTCGTGCCGATGATCTTTGCTCCTACGGTGCTTAGGCGTTTGGCGAGCTTTAGCGGAGTTTGGCCGCCAAAATGCACGATCACGCCGTCCGGGCTCTCGGCCTCGATGACCGCTCTAACGTGCTCAAAATCGATCGGCTCGAAGTATAAAATATCGCTCGTGTCGTAGTCGGTGCTGACGGTTTCTGGGTTGCAGTTATACATTATCGTGGTGATGCCCATATCGCGCAGAGCATAGCTGGCGTGCACGCAGCAGTAGTCAAACTCGATGCCCTGCCCGATGCGGTTCGGACCACCGCCGATGATGAGGACTTTTTTATTATCTTTTGAAATTTTACGGCTTGCAATGGCGGGCGTTATGTTGGTGCTGGAGTACAGATACGGAGTAAGCGCCGCAAACTCGCCCGCGCAGGTATCTACTTCGTTGTATTCAAGACCGATGCCCTGCCTGGCGCAGGCAAAATGGATGTCGTTTTGCGTAAGACCCAGACTATCTTTTTTGTTGATCAAATTTGCGATCATCTTATCGCTAAAGCCCCAGCTCTTGGCCTGCCTCAGAAGCGCCGCGTCGTTGATGATCTCCATATCGATACGCTCTTCAAATTTAACAATCTGCTCGATCTGGCTCAAAAACCAGCGATCGATCTTGCTAAGCTCGTAAATTTGATCCACGCTCATACCCGCTCTAAAGCCCTGAGCGATATATAAAATTCTATCTTGCTGTGCATTGCGAAGCCCGAAGATGAGATCCTTTTCGCTTAAGCTTAATTCTACAAAGCCGAAGTAGCCCTTCTCCAGCGAGCACAGCGCCTTTTGAATACTCTCTTTAAAGCTGCGCCCGATCGCCATCACCTCGCCGATGCTTTTCATCGCAGTGCCGAGATAGGGGTTTGCACCGGGGAATTTCTCAAATGCAAAGCGCGGAATTTTAGTCACGATATAATCGATCACGGGCTCGAAGCTCGCAGGCGTGCCGGTGATGTCGTTTTTGATCTCATCCAGGCTAAAGCCCACGGCCAGCATCGTAGCGACCTTGGCGATCGGGTAGCCCGTGGCTTTGGACGCAAGCGCCGAACTGCGGCTTACGCGCGGGTTCATCTCGATGACGATCATCCGCCCCGTTTGCGGATTTACCGCAAACTGCACGTTACTGCCGCCCGTATCCACGCCGATCTCGCGCAAAATTTTAAAACTCGCGTCGCGCATCGCCTGGTATTCTTTATCGGTAAGCGTAAGAGCGGGCGCAACCGTGATGCTATCGCCCGTATGTACCCCCATCGGGTCGAAATTTTCGATCGAGCAGACGATGATGCAGTTATCCTTATGATCGCGGATCACCTCCATTTCGAACTCTTTCCATCCAAGCAGGCTCTCTTCGATCAAAATTTCATTTATCGGGCTTACATCTAGCCCATTTTGCGCGACCTCTTTAAACTCGTCGATATTGTACGCCACGCCGCTACCTGCGCCGCCCAGGGTGTAGCTGGCGCGGATAATGAGCGGAAAGCCGATCTCATTCGCCGCAGCCATCGCCTCTTCGATGTTGTAAGCGTATTTGGATTTGGGCAGATCCATTCCGATCTTAATCATCGCTTCTTTAAATTTTACCCTATCCTCGCCCTTTTTGATCGCTTCAGGCTTAGCGCCTAGAAATTTCACCCCCGCTAGCTCGCCGCTTTCGTAAGCCTCCATCGCGACGTTTAGCGCGACCTGTCCGCCCATCGTAGGCAGGATCGCATCGACGCCCTCGCGCTTTATGATACGCAAAATGCTCTCTTTGGTGATCGGCTCGATATAAGTAGCATCCGCAAAATCGGGATCAGTCATAATAGTAGCGGGGTTTGAGTTTATTAGTACTACGCGGTATCCGAGGCTTTTTAGCGTCTTAGCCGCCTGCGTGCCGCTGTAATCGAACTCGCACGCCTGCCCGATTACGATCGGACCGCTGCCGATCAGTAAAATCGTCTTAATATCATCTCTTTTGGGCATCAATTTTCCTTTGTAACGACATACAAAAACGCCGGCATCTCGGAGCTCACGTAGGGCTCTACGACGGCGCTTTTGTATAGCTTCCCGTTTTGAATTTCTTTAACCTTTCCTACCGGCACGCCGGCAAAAAAAATCCCGTCCTTGCCGCTGGTAAGCACCTCATCGCCTACCTTGGGATCGAGCCATTGCGGGATGTATCTGACTACGAGCTCGTTATTTTCGCCGCCTGCGACGCCAGGAATTTGGGTATTTCCTATGAAAACGGAGAAATTGCTCTTTTCGTCGCGCTGTAAGATCGCAAGCGGGCGCCCGTCTTTATTTACTAAAATTCCTGCGGTCTTGCCCTCGCTGATGAGGCCGTAAATTTTGTTTGGGTTAAAATTTTCAAAATTTACGAAGAATTTGTTGTAGTCGTTTAGATTTGCATAGCTCAGCGCCTTTACGAGCTGGACTTTGGGCTCGTAAACGGAGCTGTTTTTGTCGATCAAAATTTTATTCAGCTCGCCTGCGAACGTACTAAGCAGCATCGCCGATTTTTTTAGCTCGGCATTTTCTTCTCGTAGAGCTTTGATCGTCTCTGCCTGGTTAAAATGCTCGTTCACAGCGCTTTTTACCCGATCACTCACGCCGTAATAAACCTCTAAAATTCCTCCTGCAAATCCGATAAATTTGCCATGGATATACGAGCCGAACGTAAGCGAAACGGCTACCAGCAAAACCGCGACGAGGAGGAGTTTGAGATTAGTCATTTGCCGCTTGTTTTAGCGATTTGATCTCTTCTAGGGCTTTGCCGGTACCGTTTGCGACGCACAGCAGTGGCTCGTCCGCGACGAAAACCGGAAGCTTTACGGTGTCGCTTAGATACTTATCCAATCCGCGAATGAGCGCGCCGCCGCCCGTTAGCACGACGCCGTTTTCGACGATATCGGCGGCGACTTCGGGTTGTATGCTTTCTAGCACGAATTTCAACGCGTCCGCAATCTCTCTTATCGAATCTTTGATCGCCTCTCTAACGTCCTCGCTAGTAAGATCGACCGAGCTTAAAAGCCCGCTGATCTGGTCTTTTCCTTTGACCGTGTAGGTAAGGTCTTTTTGCTGCTGCACCGCCGTGCCGATCTTGATCTTGATCTCCTCAGCCGCGCGCTCCGAAATAAGCAGGCTATATTTTTCTTTGACGTAGTTAACGATGCTCGCGTCGATCTTATCGCCCGCGACGCGGACCGATTTGGCACTGATGATACCGCCTAAAGAGATAACGCCGATCTCGGTGGTACCGCCGCCGATATCTACAACTAACGAACCGCGCGCTTCATTTACCGGAAGACCCGCACCTATCGCCGCAGCCATCGGCTCTTCGATTAGATAAACTTCACGTGCGCCCGCTATCATCGCGCTTTCACGCACGGCTTTACGCTCGACCTGAGTTAGCCCGTAAGGAACCGAGATGATGATGCGCGGGCTTACGAAAAAGCGGCGCTTGTGGGTCTTTTCGATGAAATACCTAATCATCTTCTCCGTCATATCAAAATCCGCGATAACGCCGTCCTTCATCGGGCGCACCGCTTCGATGTCGCCCGGAGTTCGTCCGAGCATCTCTTTGGCTTCGGCGCCCACGGCGATGATTCTTTGCTTGCCGTAGCGTTCGTTTTGTACCGCGACGACGCTCGGCTCGTTGATGATGATGCCTTTATCTTTTAGCAGCACAAGCGTGTTTGCCGTGCCTAGATCAATACCCATATCCCTAGAAAATAATCCTAGAATCGAATCAAGTAACATTTATCCCCTTTATGCAGTTAAATTTTGTTTTACAAGTATCGGCTTAGAAACGCCGTCTACGACCTCTTTGGAGATGATGACATCATAGCCTTTAAGCTCAGGCAGATCAAACATAATATCGATCATGATCTCCTCGATTATGCTGCGAAGTCCGCGCGCACCGGTTTTGCGCTTGATCGCAAGGCTCGCGACCTCCCTTAGCGCGTCGTCGTCAAATTTTAAATTTGCGCCGTCTATCGCAAAGAGCTTTTGATATTGCTTTAAGATCGCGTTTTTCGGCTCGGTTAAAATTCTAACCATCGCCTTTCCGTCAATCTCGTTTAGCGTAGCCACTACGTGCAAGCGCCCGATGAGCTCGGGGATTATACCGTAATGTACGAGATCGTCGGCCTCGACCATATTTAGCAAATTTAAGCTCTCTTTCTTGCTGCGCTTGGTTTGGTTAAACCCGAGCACGTTCTGCCCGATGCGGCGGTTGATGATCTCGTTTAGCCCGTCGAACGCACCGCCGCAGACGAACAAAATATTGGTCGTATCGATTTGGATGAAATCCTGATTTGGATGCTTGCGGCCGCCCTTTGGAGGAATATTTACGACGCTCCCTTCGATGATCTTAAGAAGCGCTTGCTGTACCCCTTCGCCGCTTACGTCGCGCGTGATGCTGCGGTTTTCGCTCATTCGTGCGATCTTATCGATCTCGTCTACGAATACGATACCGCGCTGTGCCTTCTCTACGTCGCCGTCCGCGGCCTGTAAAAGGCGGGTGAGGATATTTTCTACGTCCTCACCGACGTAGCCCGCTTCCGTTAGGCTCGTAGCGTCGCTAATGGCGATCGGAACGTCTAAAAATTTCGCCAAGGTCTGCGCCATAAGCGTCTTGCCGCTGCCGGTAGGCCCGATAAGCAAGATATTTGATTTTGAAATTTCGGTATCGTCGCCCTTCGCGTCGGTCTGCCTGAAAATTCTTTTATAGTGGTTGTAAACGCCGACGCTAAAAATTTTCTTAGCGCGCTCCTGGCCGATGACGTAGCGGTTTAGAACCTCCATCAGCGCCTTTGGCTTGATGGCCTCGAAATCGATCTCTTTATTTTGATTTTGTACCGCCTCATTTTGACCCTCGCTGCCGTGGATAGCGGCGTATGCCATATCGATACAATAGCTACAGATAGCCGCCGTACCGTCGTCGTTAGGATAGATACGACGTCCGTCCGCGCCCGTCTCACCGCAAAAACTGCACTTATTTGCCATTAAATTTTACCTTTATCTAGCGGAATTCCGCGTTTTGTGTTGATTATAAACTCGCACATCTTGCGCACGTTTTGATCGCTCGTTTCGTTTAATAAAATTTGCGCCTGCTCCTTTAAACCCCCGCCTTGGTTGAATAAAAATTTATACGCCCGATTTATCGTCTCGACCGTCTCTTTATCGAAGCGGCGGCGGATGCCCGTTAAATTTAGCCCGCGGATATAGGCGCGGTTGCCCTCGGCTAGACAAAACGGTACCACGTCCTGACTAAGCGCGCTAGCCCCTGCGATCATGCAGCTCTCGCCGATTTGGACGAACTGATGCACTGGCGTAAGCCCGCCTATAACGGCATAATCGCCCATTACGACGTGGCCTGCGAGCGTGGCGTTGTTAGCTAGGATTATGTTGCTGCCCAGCACGCAATCGTGCGCGATGTGACAATACGCCATCATAAAGAGATTATCGCCGATGCGCGTAAATCCGTCGCCCTTATGCGAGCCCGAGCTAATCGTGCAAAACTCGTGAATCGTAGCGTTTTTGCCGATGACTAACCCCGTGCGCTCGCCATCCTCAAAGCTCATATCCTGCGGAATTTCGCCCACGATCGCGTATGAAAAAATTTTAGAGTTCTCGCCGATTTGCGTATCGCCGATGATGCGCGCCCCCTGCTTGATCGTGCAGCCGTCGCCGATTTTCGCCTGCGCGCTTATGAAAGCATACGGCTCGATCACAACCTCGGCTCCGATCTGCGCGCCGTCCTCGATGATCGCCGTGTGGTGAACTTTAGCCATCATTTATCCATTATCATCGCTTGAAGTTCAGCCTGCGCGGCCAGCGTGGCGCCGTCGTTGATGTAGGCTTCGCCCTTTAGCACCCAGATGCGTCCGCGATGTTTGATTACGCTGATGCGATATTCAAGCTTGTCGCCGGGGCGGACGGGACTTCTAAATTTAGCGTTGTCGATACTCATAAAATACACGACCTTATCGCTTAAATTGGCGCCGTCTTTCTCCATGCTCTTAAACGCCAGCACGCCGCCCGCCTGCGCCAAGCCCTCGATGATCATTACGCCCGGATAGATCGGGTGGCCTGGGAAGTGGCCCTGAAAGATCTGCTCGTTGTAGGTTACGTTTTTATAGGCCTTGATACTTTCGCCTATACTGAGCTCTTCGACGCGATCTATCAACAAAAACGGAAAACGATGAGGTAGGATGGAGAGAATTTCGTTTATGTCTATCATTATCTGCCTTTATTTAAAAATCTTGCAATTTTATCAAATTCTTACTAAAATTTCCCTAACGTCTAAAAATATGCGCGAGAGCCCGTAAATTTGAACTTTGGCGGCTCTTATCTCGTCCGTGACGATGATCGGCGAGAGCGAGCCCGCAGCGCACAAGGCGGCGCGAGTTTTATTTTGACGCGCAAGACTCGGCGGATTTTTTAGCATCTCAGATACACTTTTGAAATTTGATCTTGAAATTTCGTTAAATTTCGCCAGACTTAAAATTTTAATCTCCCCCTTATCGCTGCAAAAAATTTCGCACCCCCGCTCCACGCTAAGCTTCACGTTTTCACGCGTAAAATGCGAGCCAAATAGCACAAACGAAGGCGCGACCTCGCCGTCAAATTTAATCCATGCGCGCAGCAGGCGGTAGTTTAAAAACCGATCGCGCAGCACGCTAAATTTCACCCCATTTTTTTCGAGCGAGCAAAGCTTTTTGTAAAATTTCAATTTCTCCTCTACCGAAGCGGGCAAAATTTGCCGATCGATAGACGACATTAGCTCGTAAATTTCAGCATCGGGGGCGGAATTTCGCCTCAAATCTGCCGCCAAAATTCCGTCCAAACTCCGCTCGGTCTTTCGCTGATCATTCCGCTGTGCCGCAAGCGCATAGATACAGCCGCAGTAGTTTTGATGATAGAGCGCGTCTTTTTTCGCAAGCGCAAACTGCTCGTTCGTGCCGCCGTTTTTGCGAAAATCGGGCGCGATAAACTCCAGCCCGTAGCGCTCGCAAATGCGCTGCAGCGAGGCACAGAGCTGAGAGTGCGATTTTTTGGGGCTCATCAAAAGAGTCGTAGTGATTTTGCGCTCGCCTAGACTTAGCGCGAGCTCGGCCGTTTTTTGCATGCGAAAATCAAAGCAAAACTCGCAGCGCGCGCCCTTTTCGGGCTCGTTTTCAAGCCCGCGCGCACCGTCTAGCCAGCCCTGCAAATCATACTCGCCCGGAATAAATTTAATCTCCAAATTCTCGCAAACCCGCTTTGAGTCCTGCATTCTAAGAACGTATTCGCCGTAGGGATGGATGTTTGGATCGTAAAAATAGCCTATTAGCGGCTCTTGCGTGAGCTCTTTTAAGCGGCGCAAAAAATAATCGCAATCGACCGAGCAGCAGATGTGGACCAGCAAATTTTAACCCTTTGCACGAAATTTTTGGATATAATTTTACGCTATCAAAATTAATGAGCGGAAAAATGAAAAATTTTTTTATAAAACACTGGCGTAAGTTTGCTTTCGGCGTAAGTGGATTTGCGCTGTTTTACGTGCTTGCGGGCTTTTTCGGCGTGCCACTTTTTATCGAAAAGGCGCTGCCTAAAATTTTAGAGGGCAGAGCAAACTTTAGCGTGCAGGACGCTAAATTTAACCCCTTTACCTACGAGCTAAACGTCACAAAGCCGGAGCTTAGCACCTTTAAGCCGCTGTTTAGCGCCGATGAGATAAATTTAAAAATCGGTTTTTCAAAGCTTTTTAAAAAGACTCTCGCGGTAGAAATTTTGCACCTAAAATCGCCTAAATTCCACGTCGAGCGCGAGCAAAACGGCACCTTTAATTTCGAGCCGTTACTTTCGGAGCAAAAGAGCGAAAGCAAGGATGAAAACTCCAGCTTCAATGTCACGCTGAATAATTTTAAGATTGAGCGCGGCTCTCTGGGCTACGTCGATAACTCCCTAAAAAGGCCCTTTTCGCTCATCTCGACCGAGCTAAATTATGAGATCAACGGACTAAATTTAAAGGACGAAACGATCGGCGAGCACGATTTAAGCGCCGTTTCGCGTACATACGACGCGCTAAGCTTCGATGGAGCCATCGACCTGGCGCCTCTTCGTCTGCACGGCAAGGTAGATATCTCGCGGCTGAAAATCGATCCGTTTTGGCTATCATACCTCGATCCTAGCGGCGTGCGGTTTAAAAACGGCTCCCTTTCCGCTACTCTAAATTACCGATTGAGCCTCGATGAAAATATAAAATTTACGCTTGAAAACTCAAAGCTCGAGCTTGAGAGCTTAGAAATTTTGCAAGATCAAAGCTTAATTTCTCTAGGCTCGCTAAAAATCCCGAGTTTCAGCCTAAATACGGACGTTTCGGATGAAATTTCAGGCGCAGTAGCGATCCCGCAGGTGCTGCTTTCGGACGCAAAATACGATATGAACGAAACTAAAATTTCCACGGGCTTTGAGGGGGCGCAGGTCGCGAATTTTGCGCTGGATTTTAATAAAACAGGGGCGAACTTGCGGCTAAACTCAGCCGTAAAAAGCGTAGATCTAAACCGCTCAAGCTTTGCAAACCCGCTAATTTCGGTCGTTTCAAACGACACTAAAATCACGGAAAACTTCTTGAAATTTAACGCCGAAGGTAACGATACAACCCTTCATACGGGCTTTGGCGCCTTTAATATCGCTGATACGCAGATTACTCTAGCGCGCAGCGATAAAATTTCGGTCGCCGCAACCGAACTGGGCGCGTTTAGCTACGACAAAGAGGGCGTGCAAAACGGCGCAAGTCTAAAATTTGCTAAAATTTCAAACTCCAAAATCGCAAACAAAAACGGAATTTTTAGCGGATTTGAAAGCTTCGGCGTGCAAGGGGTGAAATTTAACATCGCGGATCTCGATCTGGGCGTGGATAAAATTTTACTAAACGAGCCGTTTTTCAACTCGGAAGTGGGCGTTAACGGTGCCAAAAGCATAAACGATCTGGCGATCTTAAACGCAATCTCTAAAAATCACGCGAGCTTTAAAAAAACGGCGAGCGCGGGCGATACAAACCCAGCGGATGTAAACTCTACGGCAAGCGGTGCAAATTTAGATTCTAAAAAGCCCTCCAAAAGCCCCGCTTTAAAATTTAAGATCGGAGAGGCCTCCGTAACGGGCGCAAAGGCTAAGATCAGCGAGAGCTTTATCGTTAAAAACAACGTGCACGAGATCAAGGATTTCAGCGCCACGCTAAGCGGGCTAAGCTCGAATTTCGCCGAGCCTTTCGGTATCAAAGCAAGCCTTATCACGGGCGAAATCACGGCTAGCGCGGACGGCAAGGCCAGCATCGCGCCGCTTAACGTAGGCGTGAGCTTTAGCCTAAAGGCGCCGAACTTGGGCGTCTTTAACAGATATGCGGCGGAATTTATCACGGGCTCCATCGCGGGCGAGCTTGCTACGCAAGGGCAGCTGAAGCTTTCAAACACTTTCTCGCTTGAAGCAAAGCTATCGGGCAAGGGCTTGGCGCTAAGCTCGGGCAGGGATAAAATTTTCTCCCTTGCATCGCTGAATGTCGCGCAAATAGCGCTAAGCCCAAACTCTCTCACGCTAAACAAGATCGCTCTTGGCTCGCCCGCAGCAAATATCTCGCTAAATAAAGACAGGCGTTTAAATTTGCTCTCGTTGATAAAACCCGCCGCGCAGGCAAAACAGGCCGCAAAGCCCGCCGAAGCGGCACCTGGCAGACCCGCAAAAAGCAAGGCAGGCTTTGCGTGGAGCGTAAAAAATATCTCGCTTAGCGGCGGAAGCTTAAGCTTTACCGACGAGAGCCTAGCAACGCCCTTTAAACTGCGCATCAGCGATATGAAAGCAAGCATCAGCGAGATCAGCCC
>CAURMQ010000056.1:0-11073 GCA_963525765.1 uncultured Campylobacter sp.
AAAATGTGGCGCCGCTTCGGCTCCTTCGTTCTGCACGCGGCATTTATCGTGATCTTTATCGGCGCGGCGCTGACGCGCTATTTCGGCACCGAAGGCGTGCTGCACGTAAGAGCGGGCGAGAGCGAAAGCGAGATGGTAAGCGTAAAACCTTATCTACAAATCCGCACGCAAGACGCGCTGTTTGAGCACCCGCTAAATTTAAGCCAAATCGGCGATAACGATTTTAGCTTCACGCAAAGTATAAATTCTAAAAACTTCACCGTCAAATTTAGCTCCTATAAACCCGCGCCCAAAGGCGAGCAGGGCACGCTTGCGGTAAAAGCGGGCTTTGAGGGCGGAAGCGAGCAAGAAGCGCAGCTGCGCGGCGGCGCTGGCTGGCTGGGCGAACCTAAAATTTTAAACTTTGACGGCGAGGAGATAATGCTAAGCTGGGGCTCGAAACTGATAGAGCTTCCGTTTGCGGTAAAGCTTTTGAAATTTAAGCTCGAGCGCTACCCCGGCTCGCAAAGCCCGTCTTCTTACGCAAGCGACGTTGAAATTTTAAAAGAGGGTAAGAGCGCGGGAGAGCATGAAATTTATATGAACCATCCGCTAAGCTTTGATGGCTTTAAGCTCTTTCAATCATCCTACGACACGGATGAGCTGGGCACGGTGCTAGAGCTTAACCGCGATCCGGGTAAAATCCCCACTTATTTCGGCTATTTCTTGTTTTGCGTCGGATTTATCGGAAATCTTTTTACCGCCGGTAGCAGGTTTAAAAAGCTTGCTAAATTTATTAAAAACAACGCGCCCGCCGCGCTATTTCTAATAGCGCCGCTTTTTTTCAGCATTGAGCTTCACGCCGCGGATGAAAACTATCTAGCAAACCTTAAAGCCAACTCGCGCGTTCACGCAAACGGCGCGTTTGCAGAGCTTTTGGTGCAAGATTATATGGGCAGGATCAAGCCGCTTAGCACGGAAGCAAGCGAGATTGTAAATAAAATTTCGGGTACGGAGGGGCTTTACGGCTTAAGCGCCGAGCAGATGATCCTAGGAATGAGTCTAAATCCCGCGTTTTGGCGCGATCAAAAGATCATCAAGATTAAAAACGACGAAATTAAAAAGATGCTAGGCTTAGCGCCGCAGGAGCGATATGCGAGCTTTAATTCGGTCTTTGATGAAAACGGCAACTACAAGCTCGCCCCCGCCCTGGACGAGGCGAATGAAAAAAGCGCCTCGCGCCGCAGCGTGCTCGATAACGAGCTGATTAAATTCGACGAGCGGCTCAATATCGCGTATCTGACCTTTAGAGGGGTGTTTTTTAAATTTATCCCCGTGCCGAACGACCTGCAAAACGCGTGGCTCTCACCGAACGACGCCTTTACGGATTATAGTATCGCTCCTCAGATCAAAGGCGTGCTAAACGACTATCTAAACGGCCTGCAAGACGGAATTTCGGATAATGATTGGACTAAAGCGGATGCAGCACTTGCGGAGCTGAAAAACTACCAAAGAGCCACCTCTGCGGCTATTCTTCCAAGCGAAAACCGCGTTAAAGCCGAGGTGTTTTACAACAAAGCTTCGGTTTTTAAAAAGCTCGTTTATTGCTATATGGTCCTAGGCGGCGTAGCTCTAATATTGGCGCTTTTGGGCGCGCTTTGCGGCAAGCGCTTTGTGCTCGCGCAAAAAATTTTATTCGCAGCCTTTGCCGCAAGCTTTGCGGCGCATACCCTCGCGCTTGCGCTGCGATGGTACGTAGCGGCTCACGCGCCGTGGAGCGATAGCTATGAGTCGATGATCTACATCGGCTGGTCGGCGGCGCTTGCGGGGATCATATTTTTTAGAAAGTCCCTGCTTACGCTAAGCGCGAGCTGCTTGCTAGCTAGCATCGTGATGCTGGTAGCGCATATGAGCTTCGTAAATCCGCAGATTACCAACCTCGTGCCGGTGCTAAAGTCCTATTGGCTTAGCATCCACGTCTCGGTTATCACGGCTAGCTATGGATTTTTAGGGCTTAGCTGCTTGCTTGGGCTTTTGGCTCTTATTTTGATGGCGCTTAAAAACGGCGCCAATCGCGAGCGGCTCAACGCACAGATCAGATATATAACGGCGATCAACGAGATCAGCCTCATCGTGGGGCTTTCGATGCTGACGCTCGGAAATTTCTTCGGCGGCGTATGGGCGAATGAGAGTTGGGGGCGATACTGGGGCTGGGATAGCAAAGAGACTTGGTCGTATGTCTCGATCATTGTCTATGCGATCGTGCTACATCTGAAATTTATCCCGAAGCTCGGCTCGATCTATGTTTATTGCGTGAGCTCGACGCTCGCGTATAGCTCGATCATAATGACCTATTTCGGCGTAAATTTCTACCTCACCGGCATGCACTCTTATGCCGCAGGCGATGCGCCGCAGATACCCGCGCCGTTTTATTGTATAATAGCGGCGATAATTTTAATAATCGCTCTTGCTTTCAGAGGCAGGGACGTAAAAACTATATAAAGGAGTAAATTTGAAAAAAATTCTAATAGCGTTAGCCTTGGCTGCCACGGCAAACGCGGGCTTTATCAGCGAGGGCATTCAGGCACAGCAAAGCGGCGATCATAAAAAACTCGCAGAAATTTACGAGCGAGCGTGCGGTTTGGAAAATAAAGCTTCGGGATGCTATAATCTAGCCGTTTTGTATTTTGAGGGCACCGGCAACGTAGAGAAAAATTTCGAAAAAGCTATCAGCCTCTATGAAAAAGCGTGCAGCGCTAAATTTGCGCTTGCGTGCAACAATCTAGGCTATATCTACGAAAGCGGCAACGGCGCGGATCAAAATTTTACCAAAGCCGCGGCTTATTACGAAAAAGCCTGCAAAGATAACGAAGGCTGCACCTCGCTTGGGCTTTTATACGCAAACGGCGCCGGGCTTGCAAAGGACGTCGCCAAGGCGGCGAGCCTTTATGAGAAGGCCTGCACCTACGGCGATATGATGGGCTGCAACAACCTGGGCTATCTGTATCTGAAGGGCGAAGGCGTGCAGCAAAGCTTCGCAAAGGCTAAAATTTTTTACGAAAAGGCTTGCGGCGGCGACATCGGCATCGGCTGCAACAATCTAGGTTATCTATACGCCTTCGGACAGGGGGTAGACCAGGATTATAAGCAGGCAAAGCAGCAGTATGAAAAGGCGTGCAACCTCGGTCACTTCGACGGCTGCAATAACTTAGCCATAATGTATGCCGAAGGAAAAGGAGTGAAGTCCGATAACGCCAAAGCAAAAGAGTTTTTCAAAAAAAGCTGCGACGGCGGCATCAAGATGGGATGCGAGAATTTGGAATTTTTAAATTCGATTAGTAAGTAAATTTGAAATATTAAAATTTTTAAGGAGATAGTATGATTTTACGTTCGTTTTTAGCTTCGGCCGCGCTTGTTGCGCTCGTTTGCGGCGCCTCGATGGACGGGGCCAATAAACCGGCAAAGCCTATGTTTCAAAGCGTGGATCCAAGCAAGGCTACGCTTGTAGGAAGCGGCGAGGGCAAAGAATACTGCGCCGTTTGCGGAATGAATTTGGTTAAATTCTATAAAACTAATCACGTTTGGAACGGCAAGCAAGTAGCTTCTCTGCACTGCTTGTACGAGCTAACGAAGGGAAAAATTCCAAGCGATGCGCAGGTCGTCGATACAAAAAATCTAAATTTGATCGACGTAAATAAAGCCTTTTACGTCGTGGGCAGCAAGGTCAAAGGCACGATGACTCGCAACAGCAAATATGCCTTTTCAACCGAAGCCGACGCGAAGGAATTTCAAGCCGAAAACGGCGGCGAGATAATGAGCTTCGCCAAAGCCTACGAGATTGCGGGGCAGGATTTCGAGGGCGATAATAAGATGATTAAAGCCAAGCGCGAGGGCGGCGTTTACGCGCACGGTAAGGAATTTTACGAAACAAACTGCGCTAAAACGGACGCCAAAAGCTTCAAAGCCATCTCCGAGCTTAAGGCTCATCTCAAAAAGACTTGCGATGCAAAGGGCGCTAGCAAGGCTCCTGAATACGACAAGCACCTACAAGCCGCAGCGCTGTATCTATGGGACGCGCCGGCAAATTTAGGCAGCAGCGACAAAAACGCAAAAGTGAAAAAACCTGAAAAGATCGTCGTGCCTGAGGGCGCTAAATGCCCGGTCTGCGGCATGCTAGTGGGCAAAAACCCTAACTGGGCGGCGATGATAGAGGTTCAAGGCGGCGAGAACTTGTATTTTGACGGCGTGAAAGATATGATGAAATACTACTTCCAAAAGGGTAAGGGCTTTGATAAAATTTACGTAACCGACTACTACAAGCTTCATAAGATCGATGCTAAAAGTGCCTTTTTCGTGCTCGGCTCCAACGTCTTAGGGCCGATGGGCGACGAGCTCATTGCGTTTGATAGCGAGAGCGCGGCTAAGACCTTCGCTAAAGATCACGGCGGTAAGAACGTACTTAAATTTGATGAAATTCAAGAGAGCGTAATAGAAGGGCTATGAGGCTTATTTGCGCTTTAATGATCTTTTTTGCCGCCCTTTACGCGCTCATTGCGGTGCATTATGTAAGCTTTGATCGCGCAAAGGGCGAGCAGTGCCTGCAAAAGCTAGCGCGCGAGATAAAGGATGTGCGGCTCTCAAGCAGCTTTAAGAGCAAAGCCTACGCGGAGTTCGTCTATGATAAATAAAAATTTTATCGACTACTCCGTGACTCTGCTGCGAAAAGACAGAGCCGATCACTCCTTTAGCTTCGCAATCTTTGCATTTATCGTTTTTATTTTAAGCTCGGTACTTTTTATCTCGGGCTCCATTCAAAACGATCTTGAAAAGGTCATCAAGCTCAGACCTGACATCGTCGTAGAGGCTCTACGCGCGGGCAAACGCGACCTGATGCACGACGGCTATATCTACGACATCTCTAAGATCGCGGGCGTCAGCGAAGTGCAGGGCGCCGTGGACGGGATGTATTACTTCGCTCAAAAGCGCGTTTGGTTTCATATCGTAGGCGACGAAAGCCTGAGCGAAAACGAAATGGTCGTAGGCGAGGGGGTAAAGGCGGCGATGGGCGAGTGGTACTACGAGGACGAGTTTCACTTCTTAACCGAACAGCGCCTAATTGCGATTAAGATCAATAAAATTTCGCCGCACGAAAGCAGCATCGTCTCAAACGACGTGATCTATCTCAACCCCGATACCGCGCGCGAGGTGCTAAGCCTCAAAGAGGGCGAATACACCAAGCTCTACGTAAGCGTGCCCAACCCCAACGAAGTAAGCGAAGTAGCGCTTAAGATCGTAAATTTATACCCCAATACGGAAGCTCTTAGCGCGGAGGACGCGGTAGCTGAAGTGAGGCATCTGTATTATTACAAGGGCGGGATCTTTATGGTGCTTTACGCCGTGGCGATGATCTCATTTTTCATCTTGCTGAAAAATCAAATTTCGCTCGCATACGGCGAGAAGAAAAAGGAGATCGCGATCTTGCGCAGCATCGGCTTTTGTATAAAAGACATCATCGCGATGAAATTTATCCAAAATTTCATCGTCTCGCTAAGCGCTTATCTGCTCGGCGTCGCGGGCGCGTATGCTTATGTTTTTATCCTGGATGCGCCGCTTCTGCGCGATATATTCTTAGGCGGTGAGCTGCGAAATTTCATCACCTTCACGCCTGCGATAAATTTCAATATGCTCTTTTTGATCTTCGTCTTTAGCGTGATCCCGTTTTTAGCCTTCGTCATCATCCCATCCTGGCGCATCGCTATCGGCGATATGAGTGAGGCGGTCAAATGAGCAAGATAGAGATCAAGCAGCTTTTTAAAATTTACAATGAGGGCAGGGCGAATGAATTTCGCGCTTTGAAAAACATAAGCCTAAGCGTCGAAGAGGGGCAGATCGTAATCTTAAAAGGGGTCAGCGGCAGCGGCAAAAGCACGCTTCTATCCATCATAGGCGCGCTTTCTAAGCCGAGTAGCGGTGAGGTTTTAGTGGACGGCGCAAACGTTTCCAAGCTCGCCGATATCGAAAGCTCCGCGTATCGCCATAAAAAAATCGGCTTTATCTTTCAATCTTTCAACCTGCTTGAGGCGCTTAGCGTCTATAAAAACGTCCTTGCGCCGCTTAGCCTCGAGCGGCTGAGCGGGGATGAGCTTGACGCGCGCATAGATGAAGCGATGCAGATTGCTAATATCGCGCATAAAAAAGATCAGATCGTCTCTAGCCTTAGCGGCGGCGAGAAACAGCGCTGCGCTATCGCAAGGGCGCTCGTGATGAGGCCGCAGATTATCTTGGCCGACGAGCCGACGGCAAATTTGGACAAACAAAACTCGCTCGGCTTTATCGAAATGCTCTCAAAGCTCAAAGAGCTTAAAAAGACCGTTTTGATCGCGACGCACGATATACTCTTCGATGAGCTAAGCTTTGTGGATCGATACGTGTTTTTAAAAGACGGAGAAATTTCAGCATGAGCGTATTTTTATCGGGTAGCGTGATCGCGTTTTTGGCCGTAGAGCTGATCGTAATAACGCTGATGGCGATCTCGCAGTTTCACATCGTGCGGATTATGCGCTACTGGGACTTTAGCGCCACCTCAAATTTACAATACGCCCTGGAGAAAAGAAACTATCTCATCAACACCATTTTGTTCTTCACGATAGCGTGCAAGATCATTTTGTTTATATTTTTCGCGCTCTGCTTAAACGAGCTCTCTTCGGTCGTGCCCGGCGCGATGTGCTCCGCAGGCGTCGTGGGCTCGAACCGCTACGGCAATATCCTGCTGCTTTTAAAAATTTTACTGATCTTTGGCTTTGGGCTCTGGCTTATTTTAAACAGCCTCGATCTTAAAGCGGGCAAATTCCCATATCTTAAGCGCAAATACCTGATTTTTACCATCCTTTTTGCGGGCGTTTTGGCGGAGTTTATTTTAGAAATTCTATTTTTTATCAATATCCCGCTACGCGTGCCTGTGTTTTGCTGCTCGGTCGTATTTCGCGCGCCGAAGCTTCCGTTCGGCTATACGCAGGCGCTTTTGGCGACCTTTTTCTACGCGATATTAGGCGCCATATTGATCTTAAATTTCTTAAAACAGTCGATGGCGAGCTTTGCTCTGAATTTGCTCTTTTTGTTCGTCGCATACTACGCGATCACCTATTTTTTCGGGCTTTACGTTTACGAGCAGCCCAACCATAAATGCCCGTACTGCATGCTTTTGAAGGATTACTACTTCGTCGGCTACGCGATTTGGGGCTCGTTGTTTTTGGGTATATTTTTCGGCATCGTGCCGTTTTTAACGGAGCTTATCACTAAGCGCGCCTATACCCACCTGCTTAAATACTCCTCGTTCTGGCTCATTCTAAACGCGCTTATCTGCAGCGCCTACGTCGTCAAATACTACTTCGTGCGGGGCGCGCTGCTATGATTAAGAAAATTTTTGCCGCGGTTTTGCTCACCTGCGTGATGGGGCTACTGATATCGTCTATGGATATAGCCGAATCCAAAATTTCCGTGCGCCACGGCAACACGGATAAGCAGCCGCTGCAGATTGAATTCGGCAAATACCTATGCCACGAGAGCGGCACGGTGATAAACGATCTGTACAACACCGCCCAGGCCGTTATGCCAAACGGCGATACATATTTTTTCAACGACATCGCAAACGTCTTTATGTGGCTTATGCGGCAAAAAAACAAAGATGAGATCGTGGTGTGGGTTTATTCGCAAGACACCGAGAAATACATCATCGCCAAGGACGCTTGGTACTCGCGCGTCGAGATCACGCCGATGGGATATGGCTTTGGGGCGTATGAGTTTCATAACTACGGCAGGAGCGACTACTACTACGACGAGATCGTGCTGTGCGCCGCGCGCGGCGAAACGCTGCTAAATCCGCTCATAAACATCCTGCTTTCGGAAAATAAAATTTAGCCTCGCGGCATATCGGAAAATGAAATTTAGTCCTGTGATGGATCGGAAATAAAATTTAGCCGTGCGGCAGGTAGAAATAAAATTTAACTCCGCAGCGGGCGCGACTTGTCATGGATACGGCTCGTCGTTTGAATTTTATTCGCGTGCGGCTTGAATTTTACCCGCGCCTTTTATTAAATTTTGCCCGCTGCTGCTTTCGTTAAATTTGGTTCGCGTCCGAGTTTACGTTCGCTCGCAATTATTAAATTTGCTCGTATTTGCCAGAGCTCGCGCCCATTCGTATTCATTGAAATTTAGCCCGCATTCGCTCATTAAGCTAACCTAAAATTCAGCCTGTATCGGCTTACTATTGTTAAATTTACCCGTCTATGTCCAAACTCTCACTCGTCCGCTCTTATGGAATTTAGCTCGCATTGCCTGCTCGCATCGGCTTGCTCGTTAAATTTGACCCACCCGCACCGCTTGCTTGTATCAGCCACTTCGTCCGCGTTAAAATTCCAGACCGCACTCGCTCATTAAAATTTTAAATTTACCCGCTCGCTTAAAATTTCATGTTTGTCCGTATGCTTCAAATTTTAAAGCCGCGCCGCGCTTTTTAAAATTCCAAGCCGTAACGATACGCGCTCGCTACGTAAAATTTTATCTCGCGCTAGCCGCTTGCGTTAAATTTAGCTCGCGTCTGCTTGGGCGTCGCCGCTCGCGCGATCAATAAATTTATATCAATACGGGCGCCGAAATTTTAAGCTATAATGGCGCTAAATTCCATATTAAAGGAGCGAAAATGAGCGAAATTTTAGATCAGACGCTGGAGTGCGCGAAAGAAATTTTAGGCGCCCAGGCGCTGGATCTTAAGATCGAGCGCGCGGTCGTAGGGCTATTTTTTAGCGGCGTGAAGCTGAGCGGAGGCGCGTGCGGGCTTAGCTATACGCCGCTAAAGTCCCTATCGGGCGCCGTTTGCTGCCCCTCGCAAGCAAGCGTGATGCCCGATTCGGGCAATATCGCGGGCAAGAGCGTGCGCTATCTGCTGCGCGATCTGGGCTCCGCCGCGCTGCTTAAAAAGACGCTCGCGCTCGCCGCGCTAAATGCGCTTGGAAGGGCGTGTTTCGATAAAATCCGCGCGGATTACGACGTGAAATTCGGCGCCGATCCCTTTGGGCAGCTGCGGATCGAGCGCGGCAGCTTTAGCGTCGTCGTGGGCGCGCTGGTGCCCTACATCAAGACGCTGATGAAAAATGGCGCGGATTTTAAAATTTTAGAGCTTGATAAAAGCACGCTCAAGCAGGCCGAGCTGCCGTTTTACCTGCCTGCAAGCGAGGCCGCAAGCGTCGTGCCGCACGCCGATAACGTGATAATCACGGCTACGACGCTCATCAATGATACGCTGGATGGGCTTTTGCGCCTGAAAAAAAGCGGCGCCAAGCTCGTGCTCGTGGGGCCTACCACGCCGCTACTGCCGCAGGCGCTGTTTGAGCGCGGCGTGGACTTTGCGGGCGGCACGCTCGTGCGGGATGCGGACGCGGTGCTCGATATCATCGCGCAGGCGGGCTCGGGGTATCATTTTTTGGGTAAATTTGCCGATAAAATCACGATTTGCAAGGGTTAGGGCGCGGATTGAAATTTTAAAATTCTGCGCGCAAGCGGCTTTGCAGCGGATTTTTATAGATCTACGCGAACGTTTTAAGAGGTCTTTTTTAAAAAACGATGTAAAATATCCGCTTTAGAAATGAGAGGAGCTATAGATGAATAGCAAAAGACGAAATGCGATGAAATTTAGCTTGGCGTGCGCAGCTTCGCTACTTTGCGTCGGTACCGCCTCGTTTGGGGCGAGCTTAAATTCGAAGGAGAAAAATATGCAAAAGTGCGTCTATATCGTGCACGGCTACGATGCTTCGCCTAAAAGCCATTGGTTTGCCTGGCTCAAAGGCGAGATCGAAAAATCAGGCGCGAGGGCGGAAATTTTAACGATGCCTACGCCTGCGCATCCAAAGCTTGATGAGTGGCTGAAAACTCTGCGCGAAAGCGTGAAATTTGAAGGCGAAGTTTATCTGGTCGGACACAGCCTCGGCTGCCCTACGATCTTAAATTTTTTGCAAAGTAGCGCCGCAAGCGGCGCAGTAGAGGGCGTCGTGCTGGTCTCGGGACTTGCAAAGCCGCTTAGCGATCCGCAATTTAAAATTTTAGACGAGTTTATGGGAAAAGGCTTTGATTTTGAGCGCATAAAAGCCGCCGCAAAACAGCGCGCGGTGGTTGCCGCAAAGGATGATTATATCGTGCCGTTTAGTTTCAGCCGCGAGTTAGCGGAACAGATCGATGCTAAGTTTTACGAGGTGCAAAAGGGTGGGCATTTTTTGGATAGAGACGGCTTTACGAAGTTTGATCTCGTGTATGAAATTTTAGAAAAAATGATGAAGCTAAAGGGCTAGGCTTCGGACAAACGCACCTGCGCCCGCTAGCTCGGTTTTTTTGCATTTGAGTTCGCCGCTCGCGTTTTTCTATGCTAAAGCTCGGATTTGATTTAAAGAGCGGCAAAAATAAGACCTCTTCGTTAGCTGCAAAGCTCCGAGCTCGCGCAGATAAGCCTGCGGTGCAATCGCCGTTTGTAAAGGCAAGTTCCGCGCGATTTTTTGGAATTTCGCAAACGCCGCAGTGGCATAAATGCGTTTTACATAAATGTTAAAGCGCGGCGGCTAGCGAGAATTTTATCCGTTCGCAAAATTTTGTCCGCGGCGAAATTTCATACTCGGCTTGTGCGAGCTAAATCCGTGCTCAAGTCCGCGCCGCGTAGAAGATAAAATTTAGAGCCCGCGCCGGAGCTTTTGCGACGATAGAATTTTAAAATTTTAAAGCAAGCGGGATAAGCTAAATTTTAAATAGCACCCAGCTCGTACGCGTTAAATCCGCGCCCAAACCCGTGCCGCGCGAGAGATAAAATTTAGCGGGTATGAAAGGCGTATAGGCTTAAGCTTTCTTTTCATTAAACATATATGAGATCACGAAAACGATTAGGCAAACGGGCGCGAACGCAAATGCAAACACCGCGCTCTAGCCGGCGGCACGCTCGCCCCAAAAATACCCCGCCGCGAGGCATGCCAAAAAGCCGCCGTAAAAAGCGCCGGGCGATAAATTTTCTACCGTAAAAAGTAGCAAACTAAGATTTGGATTTTTTACAAACAGCTT
>CAURMQ010000057.1:0-10994 GCA_963525765.1 uncultured Campylobacter sp.
TCGCCAAAAAAGATGAGTTCGGCTCGATCATCTACATCGACGAGAGCCTCTACAGTCCCGCATTTATCGGTATCGCAAGGCTTAGCGCGTGCAGCGAGCAGGCGCTTTGCGAAAAGGTGATGAAGGAATTTCAATCGGATCGCTCAAAAGAGATTTTTTCAAAATTCGGCCTTAAATGAGCGACATAGCTTGGATCGCGCATCCTCTGATACTAAGCGTCAAAGCCCTATTTTGCAGTTTTTTGCTGCTGATTTCAATAGGGCTAGCAATTGCGTATTTTTTGGCTTTCAGCAAAGCCAAATTTAAAAAGATCGTCGAAATTTTAGTGATTTTTCCGCTCATCTTCCCGCCGATCGCGACGGGATTTTTGCTTCTTTACATCTTCGGAAAGAGCGGATTTATCGGCTCTGCATTGAATTTAGACATCGTTTTTAACTTTTCTTCATTGGTAATCGCCGCATTTTTGGTGGGGCTGCCGCTGTTTGTAAAGCCGGTGTGTGCGAGCTTTGAGCTCTTTCCGAAAAGCCTAATCGAAGCCGCGCAAATTTTAGGCAAAAACAGGGCTCAAATTTTTCTCCTCGTTATCCTTCCAGGCTCGCTTAAAACACTCGGTTCTGCGCTCATTTTAGCGCTCTCGCGCGGGCTCGGCGAAGTGGGTATCACGCTGATGCTGGGCGGAAACATCGTGGGCAAAACAGACACTCTAAGCCTTGCGATCATGGGCGCCGTGTATGACGGAGAAAACGAACGGGCGCTGATTTTAAGCCTTTTACTCGTGATTTTCAGCTTGATTTTATTTTACGCGATAAATCTTTTGGATAAAAAGCGAAATTTGTCTAATTGAAAAAAATTATTTTTAAGTATTTTTTTGATAGAATTGCAAACGCATTTCATTTTAAAGGATTTATCATGAAGAAATTTCTAATTTCATCAATTTTAGTCGCAAGCGCTTTGATCGCTCACGAGCACGGCGATATGCAAAATTTTGACCCTAAGACCGGCAAGCATCTTGTCATCGCTATGGAGCAGCTGGGTGAGAAGGGCAACGTAACCGTCGGTGAGGTCGTAGCGGTCGAGACAAACTACGGCGTGGCATTTTTCCCAAATTTAAAGGGTCTTACTAGCGGCGTACACGGCTTTCACGTGCATCAAAACGCCGACTGCGGCGCGACCGAGAAGGGTCTAGGCATGAAAGCGGGCGGCCACTGGGATCCAAGCGATACCAAAAAGCACTCGTTTGCTTGGGACGATAGCGGCCACAGAGGCGATCTGCCTGCACTTTTCGTGGATGCCGAGGGCAATGCAGTCTATCCGGTGCTAGCTCCGAAGATCAAGAGCCTAGATGAGCTAAAGGGCCACTCGCTGATGGTTCACGTAGGCGACGATAACCACAGCGATCATCCGAAACCGCTTGGCGGCGGCGGCGCTAGAATGGTTTGCGGCGTTATAAAATAAGCTTCGTTGCGGATGAAATTTAATCATCCGCAATCTCTAAATTTAGCAGCCCTGCGGTTTAAATTTACGCGATGAAATTTCGCCGTCCGTAGCGCCGAGATACGCCCGCTCTGCCGTTAAATTTATGCATGGCGGGCTTTTAATACAATCTATTCAGCGCGAAATTTATGTTAAATTTACGCGCTGCACACCTCTTACCTTCCGCTTAAAATTTTAAAATTTAGCCTTGTTTGTGCGCATTGCGCTTCCGCTTTGTTTTTGTCGCAGAGGCGTAAAATTTTCTAAATTTAAATCAAAGCTTTAAATTTACGACGCCTAGCTATTTTGGCGGCGCGGCTTTACTTAACTTTTTCTTCACGACTTTTTCCTACAATCACGCCAACTTTCACAAAGGAGAGAGAATGAAAAAGATTGTTTTAGCAAGCGTTTTAGTCGCGGGCGTGCTGTTTGCCGCAGATTTTCAAAATAGCACTCCCGAGCAGATCAATGCCGCAGTCGCGGGCGCCGACGCCAAGAGCTTAAGCGAAGCGGCGTTTGAGATCGACAAGCGCGCAGGCGAGCTAAGAGCGCAGGCAAGGGATCTCAAGCGCGGATTTAAGACGGAGTTTAAAAAGAAGCTCGACGCTATGAGCGTCGAGGATCGCGAGAAATTCCTAGACGAGTTTAGAAAAAACTATAACGCTCAGGCGGGCAAGCTAAGCGTCGAGCAGGCGGATAGGCTCGATATCGAGCTTAAAGATCGCGGCAATTTCGGCAAATTTAAAAGGCCCGCTCGCGGGTTTGGTCCGCACAGATCGCAGGCTGCTCCAGGAGAGTGCGGCCATATGCCGCATAAAGGGATGGGCGACGGCGCGGGTCCGGCAATGCCGACAAGGGACGCGATGCCGTGCAATCAAAACGCTGACGAAGCTGTGTGCCCTATGACGCAGCAATAGCCGTCCGTGCGCAAGCTATTTAGTTCCGCGCGATATTTGCGCGGAATTTTGTTTTATCGAAACACGGTGCGAGAATTTTAGAATTTTAGCTTGAAATTTATGCGGCGTAGCGCCGATGAAATTTCGCAAAATTTTATCGGCGCAGGCGAGGTTTTGAAATTCCGCGCGGCGAAATTTTACGACGTGAAATTTTAAAATTTCGTAGCGGCAGAATTTTAAAACTCCCGTACTTTGCCTGTAAATTTTAAAATTCCGCGGCGCATAAATTTTATATCGTAAAATTTTAGTTTCTTGCGCCGCGCCGCGCGAATAATATACCGGGCGAGCAATCTTACAAGCCTAAATTTAGTAAGCATACTTTTAAGCTAAGACGCGCTGTTTCGCTGCGATAAAATTTGCCGTGAAATTTCGCAATTAAATTTTACGCGGAATTTCACAGGGTATAATTTCAAAAATTCTACGCAAGGAAATGAACTATGGCAAGAGTTTTGATCGTCGAGGACGAGGGGATGCTGCTAGACATGATGTGCACCTATATGCGCGGCGCGGGGCACGAGGTAAGCGGCAGCAAAAGCTACGACGAGGCGCTCTCTTTAGCGTACGAAAAGAGCTTTGATCTGTGGATCTTTGACGTCAAAATCATCGGCGGCAACGGCTTTGCGCTGCTTCGCGAGCTGCGCGAGGCGGGGCGCGGCGCACCGTGCATTTTCACGACGTCGCTAAATACTCTGCAAGACGTCGAAAGCGGCTTTGGAAGCGGTTGCGACGACTACCTCAAAAAGCCCTTCGAGCTAAAAGAGCTGGCCCTGCGCGCGGATAATCTACTAAAGCGTACCTTCGTCCACAACGCCGCCCTGCGCGAAAATATCGGCGGAAGCTTTAGCTTCGATATGGCTCAGCGCGCGCTATATCATGCAGACAGGCTCGTGCCGATGCCGCAAAAGCAGGCGCGGCTTCTTGCTCTGCTTCTGAAAAACCGCGATAAGCTCCTTAGTAAAGATGAAATTTTCGCCGCACTGTGGGACTACGACGAGAGTCCGAGCGAGCTTAGCCTGCGCGTTTATATCGCGGAGCTGCGAAAAATTTTGGGCAAGGATCGCATCATAAACGCTTCCAAACTCGGCTACAAATATCTTTAGGAGCGCGCCGTGTCCAAAATGCGTCAAATTCTACCGATTTTTTTACTCTACACGCTTACCAGCGTCCTGTTTTTGGCGCTGGTAAGCAGCATATTTTACGAGCGGGAGAAGTTTTTTATCGCGGATCGCGATGCCTTTGCGATCAGGGATTTTAAACACGGCTTAGAGGCTAAGCTCGCTCGCGGCGGACGCCTAAAAGAGAGCGATTTCGACGCCATGCAGGCATACGCGGCGGATCTGAATAGCAGCGATGAGATCGCGCGGGATTTTGAGCCGAAGGACGGCGCGCCGCGCGTGTATATGGAGGGGTCTGGCAGGATCGAGCAGTTTAATCTCACCGGCAAGGACGGCACGGAGTATTACGTGGCGATCAAAACGGAGGCGCTTGAGGGCAAGCTAGCGGCGCTGAAGCTTAAAATTTTAGCCGCGAGCGCGCTTGTTTTGGCGCTTATTTTGCTGATCGCGTATTTTATCATCCGCCTTTCGCTGCGCCCGCTTTACGAAAAGATCGAGTTTTTAAACGGCTTCATCCGCGACACGACGCACGAGATAAAGACTCCGCTTAGCGTAATTTTGATGAGTATCGAGCTTTTCGATACCGATGCGAAAAAATATCTGGGCAATATCAAGGCGGGCGCAAATACGATAAACGCGCTATTTGAGGATCTAACCGCGCTAAGCTTAAACAAAAGCGGCAGCGGGCGAGAGGTAAATTTAGGCGAGCTGCTGCAAAGCCGCATAGAGTATTTCGGCGTCTCTGCGGAGCAAAAGTGCATAAGCTTAAGCGCCGATCTGCGCCCGGTAGCCTTTTGCGCGGATGAGTTTAAGCTGCGAAAGATCATCGACAATCTGCTTGGCAATGCGATAAAATATTGTGATGAGCTCGGCTGCGTCGAGGTGAGCCTGCGCGAGCATTCGCTTTGCATAAAAAACAGCGGCGCGGGCATCGCACGGCAAAATCTGCCGCATATTTTCGAGCTTTACACCCGCTTTGACGAACGTAACGGCGGCTTTGGCATCGGACTTTTTATCGCCAAAAAATACTGCGATGAGCTCGGGCTTAAAATTTCGTGCAGAAGCGAGCCTGGAGAGACGGAGTTTCGGCTGGAATTTTAACTTTTCACAAATAAAATTCCGCGCGAACGAAATTTTAGCGGGCGGGCTTGCTAGGCTTAACCGCGTAGGTTTAAATTTAGCCAGCGATTCCATCCACGAAATTTGCGCCAGATTATAATTAATGGCAAAATTCACGCATGCAATTCGGTCGCGTCCACAAAATTTCGCCCGTCGGTTTGCAAAATACACAGCGAAAATTCTACGGAATTTCGTGAAATTTTATTTGGACACGGGCAAGATCGCGGCGGCTATGGATAGAATTTAACGGCAGTTTAGATAAGACTGTGCGCGACAATCGGCAAAATTCCGTAAAAATTTCGCGGTGCGTCGATCGAGCCTGCTTGCTCTGTCATCTCATACACGCCGTACATAATTAGCGCAAAAGGCGGCGTCGCTTTGGGTTTTGATACCCGAACGGAAGCTATCCTGCTTCCCATTGTTGCCACTCGGCAAGTTGGCATAGACTACGCACGGATAAATTTTAAATTTAGATAAGCTTTACTCTGGCGAAGCGAAGCTTTATTAAAACGGGCAGCGAAGCTATTTTAAGCGCATAGCCGCCCTTTAGAACGCACGCCGATCCTTTTTAAAACGGGCGGCAAATTTTAAAATTTGTGCGTAGGCAAAAGGGCAAAATTTGAACGGCGAAGTTAGGTTTTGCCGTTTTTAAATTTGACTCCGTCTTTCATATAAATCAAATTCTGGGATTTTTGAATAAGTCATTAAATTTAACTAAATTTGACCCCGCCCGAGTCAAAATAGGCGGGGCAAATTTGATCGTTTCTCACCGAGTACTTCTCTGTCTCCGCGCTATCTGCTAAAATCGATCATTTCTCGCCAAGTGGCCAATAAACGATCGGCTTGGCTCCAAGTCTTGCTTCGCCGTGATACATGCCGAGCTTGTCTTTCGTCCACGCAAAGCCCGTGTGTCCGTACTTGTCGATAAAGATACCGCCAAAAGCTTTGTCTATCCCTGTATTATGCGGGTGCTTTTGCAAGATATTGCGGCAAGCTACGCTTAAATCAATGCTGCGGCTGTCCGTGTTAGCCTGGATTATGAATATCTTGCCGCAATCTCCTTTTGCCCTAAAATTTGCACGATCTCATCTAGGCTTAAAATTTTGCCGTGCGAGTCAAAGCCTACGTTTAGTATGCGCCCCTCTAGGCTGGAAGCGCGGTCGTGCAAGTGTCCGTGAAGCATAAAAGAGCCTTTCGAGGCGTGGTTATGCTCCTCTACGGGATAGTGAAACATACAGATGCTCATACCCGCTTTGCCGTCCTTTATCGCACCCGCGCCGCCGTCAAAATTTAGCTCCTTGTAGTGCAGGATATCGCTAAAGATGGGATTTCCGTCCTCTTTTAGCTCGCGTAGCAGCGCTTCTTTGTTTTGGCTAATGAGCGTATCGTGGTTGCCTAAAATCAGCACATGCAAGCCGTTTAGCCTACGCGCGACGCTTTTTAGATTCTTTAATTTATTACAAAATGCAAAATCGCCCAGATCATAAACCGTATCTTCCGGCCCCACTACGGCATTCCAGAGCTCTATTAGCTTTTCATTCATCTCGTTTACGTCGTTAAAATCCCTAAATTTAGGGCAGTATTTCATGATATTGGCGTGATAAAAATGCAAATCGGAGGTAAAAAATATCATCATTTTCCTTTAAATTTTAATCGCCGCTTACGTAAATTTATGCGGCGTCAAATATTCGCACAATAATCGTTAAACTTTTTCTAAAAATTCTTTTATAAAGCCTAGCTTGCCCTGCTCGTCAAGGGATTTGAATTCTCGCTCGTTTTCTTTGATATGATCGATCAAGGGGTGAAATTCCTCATCAAGCTTGGTTTTATCGAGTTTGCCGGAAAGCGCCTCGTTTTTACTGCGAGCGAAAAATTTATTCACGAGATAATAAGGCGTTTTCATCTTAAAGCAAAAGTCATTCTGGCTTGGGATATACACCATAAAGCCCTCGAATTTCGCCTCTTTGACTATATTTTTAAGCTCCGCAAAGCTCGTTTTTAGATACTGCTCGCCCTCTTTATAAAAAGGTCTTTTTAGCGCTCCGGCAGTGCTTGCGGCGATTTTATCCAGCTCAAATTCGCTCTCTTGCGCGCCGGTTTTAGCGTCGATAAGTCCGATAAAGGTCTCGCCTAGCTCCTCTTCTACGATGTGCGGGTCGCTTTCGTCGGTGATCTCAAATAAAAAAGTTTTATTCGGATAGCGTTTGAAAATCTCTTCAAATTTACAGCAGTGTTCGCGCGTCATCTGTGCAAATCTACTATCGGTCGATCCCGTCGTGGAGTAGATGACGCGGCGGTTAAAGCTCGCGCCGCTTTCGTGGGTATCTACGTAGGTGCAACACCCCAAAAAGCCGTTTACCTTTCGCACGGCAAGCACGGGCGTATCGTCCGTGATATCGATAGGATAAAGGCTTTTGCGCGAAGTAAATTCCGAGTAGTTATAGACCTTTTTAAACGGACGCACGATGATATTTAGATCATCGTCCATTATGAGCCCGCGCATCTCAAGCAACGCCTTATCCCAATCGGCTTTGAAAAAGACGCGTTTTGAGTATTTGTAGGTGCGAAGCTCTGGGTAAAGCTCGCTTTGACGCGCACTCCAGAGCCTTTTATCCTGCGTGGCGGCGATATATTTTTTCGTTACGTAGGTGTTTTGCGCCGCATCAAAGGGCAGATCGCGCCTGTTTAGAGCTGCCGCGTCTTTGATCTTTTGCGCTACGCTTTCGCTCATAGGATTGACGGGCGGGATCAAAATTTCGCCCTCTATTTTGTTGTTTGCGACCTTGATAAACATCGCCATCACCGTGTCTTCATCGACGCCGTGCTCGGAGGCGAAGAAATTTTGCATTCTAAAGCACTCGAAAATAAATCCATTTTGGGCGGCTTGCTCTTTTAGGCCTAGCAGCTCTTTGGTGCGCGCGCTCACGTTGCTAAGCACAATAAGAACGTCTTTATCTTTGTTTTCCAGGGCAAATTTATACGCCTGCTTTATCTCGCGGGCGACCTTGCGCTTCGCGTCTTCCAAAAGCTTCGGCGACCAAGTATAAACCCCCGCCTCATCAGTTAAAAACATATCGTTTTCCAGATGATAAATTTGCGCCTGCGGATATTCGTTTTTAAATTCTTTAATTTTCTCTTTTGCGAAAGTCGTTTTACCCGAGCCCGCGTGTCCGCGAACGACTATAAATTTTCTCATTTTACCGCCTTGATTTTATGTGGCGATATTCTACCTGAAATTCGTATATTTTTCTATCGTGTGCAAAATTTTAGGCAAAAGTTAAATACGAATGAAAGTAAATTAAGACAACCGAAGTTTTATTGCCTGCGATAAAATTTAGTATGTAAATTTTTAAATTTAACTCGTATTGTAAAAATTAAATTTACGTTATTTTTTTGGCAAAATAGGTCTATTGGGCTTTATGTGACATAAAGGCGAGAAATTTAGCGACTGAATGTAGCTCGTTAGTTTAAAAAAAAGCAAAGCGTTTGCCAAAACCGTCGCAAATTTACCTCAATCTTCTATCTCAAAGTAGTAAGAAATAGGCAAAATTCGACCCTTTTTGTCGATAAACACGTTTTTGTAGTCTATTCTGGCGGCCGTCACGTCGCCCTCAAAAACAGATATGTCGTCAAATATCGGTTCTATGGCGACCTTGCCGTCTATGTCTAGGCAACCGCTTTTTCTATTTACCCTGAAATTTAACATTCCGCCGTAAAACTCATCAAATATATAGTCGAATTTTTGTGGCTCAAGGATAAATTTACCGCTTTTATCTATGATACCCCACAGCTCGCCGACCCTCACTACGGCACGTTCTTCTTTAAATTTATTTACTTCGTCAAAACGCGGTTCTATCGCGAAATTTCCGCTTTTGTCTATAAAACCCCATTTGCCGCCCGATTTTACAGCCGCTAGTCCTTCGCTAAAGAGCGACGCTAATTCAAATTTAGGCTCTATAACGACGCTTGCGTCCTTGTCCACAAAGCCATAAAGTCCGTTAAATTTGACGGATGCTAAGCCTTCTGTAAACTTTAATGGGTAGTTGAAATTTAGCTTTGAAACGATAGCGTCACTTTTGTCTATCACGCTCCATTTATCGCCGATGCGCACCGAGGCTAGTCCATCGGAAAACGACCTTGCCTCGTCGTAGCGCAGAGGAATGATTGTTCTGCCGCTTTTATCCACGTAACCGTATTTCATCCTGCCGCATTTCATCTCGCCCACGAGTATCGCGCCATCTTTAAAGGCTATACCCATATCGTCAAATTTGGGTTCTACTACGACCTTACCTGTTTTATCTATGAGGCCGAATTTACCGTTTTTGACGATGCCCGCTAACCCCTCGGTAAAACTAGTTTTAAAGTCCATACCGGGCGCCAAACGTAAGGCAAATCTGCCGTTTTCGTCCATAAAAAAGGCCTGTCCGCCTATAAAAACCACGCAAAGACCGTCAGAAAAGGTTCCCGTGACCATAAAATTTTTACCTACAGCTTTTATGTTGCCGTCTTTATCCACGGCATTGCCATCCGCAAAAACCAGCCCGTAGTCCGCTAGTTCACCCTGCCCGATTATCTTAGCTTCAAGACCGAGCAAGCCTAAGAGAAGTACCACTAAAATTTTTTTCATTTTTGCCCTTTTTGTAAATTTGAGGCTAATTTATCCCGCCCAGCAGCTCTTGCGTCTGCTCGAAGCTAAATCCCTCTTCGGCGTCTTGTTTTGGGAAGTTATCTATAAATTCTTTTTTCGAGATAGCAAGGTCTAGCTCTTTGTCGCTACCCTTTTGATACGCGCCGATGCGGCCGGTAATTTTGTTGATCATGCCGCCTGTACTGGTCGCCGCGGCTAGGTTACCGTTTTTATCTAGCGCGACCGCGCCCGCTTTTTTGGTCGAGCCGTCCATGATCGAGGCATCAAGCTCGTTAAATCCGTCGGCGGTAAATACCGCGCCTTGCCCGCGTTGAAATTCGGATCGTCCTCAAGCACCATTATCGCCGCCGTTACGGCATCCATCGCGCTGCCGCCCCGTTCAAGCACGGCTTGACCCGCTAAAAGCGCTTTTTTCATCGGCTCTTCGCGGATTTTAAATTCCTCCTTGGTTAGATCAAGCCCGCTGGTGCCGCCGTGAATGACGATAACCGGGCTAAATTTCTCCTGCGCATTCGCAGCCGTTAGTCCGAGCAGGGCCAGACTCGCCGCCATAAAAACGGCCTTTGAGAGTGAAAAGTGCTTCATATCTCGCCCTTTCGAAAAAATTGCAGAATTTCTAAGAAATGATATAACTTTGCGCTTTTCGTTTCGCTTAATCAAATGCGAATTTGGTTGGATCTAAATCTAATGCTTTGAGCTTAAAATTAAGCTTCCGTTGCCAAATTTAACGTGGTTTAATTTGTGGCACAATCTAATAGGTTGATTTAAATTTTATAATTTTGAGTTTGAGCGTTGGCAAAATTTAATTATCGTAGCTCGATAAATTTCAACCGCGCATCATAAAATTTTAGCGCGCGGCCGTATTTTAAAGGGTACTATGCGAGCAAGCTCAAGCACACACCCGCCGGCAAAGCAGGCTTTAAATCAAAACGCCTCAAGCTCGCCGTGCGCGATCATTTAGTGTTGCGTCGGAACCGACGCTAGTATATTTTGACGGCTCAATCGCAGCTTTTTTCTCCGTGGCAAAGGCGCGCCAGGTCGTATTTTAGCAGCACCAAGCCAAGGCCTAGCAAGAAAAGGTCTTTAAAGATAAAGCCGTCGATCTTGCCCAGCTGCGGCAGTAGGCTGAGCGTGCTCAGCGCCATGACGATCACGATGAGATCGCCCACGATGCCCGTCTTCGGCTTGAAAAAGCCCGCGATGAGCGAGAGATAGCCCACGGTCTCCACCACGCCCAAAAAATAGCTCGCGCCGGCGTCCCCGAGCGCTGAGGGCAAAAACGAAAGCCACGTCTGCGAAAAGAGCGGCTTTAAAGCCTCCACCTCGAACTCAAACCACTTGTAGTTGCCCATCACGGCAAGCACGATGATAACGGAAAGTCTGGCGAATATAATATCCGCGTCGCCTGCGACAAATTTTTTTACAATCTCCCTCATACGGCTCCTTTGTAAATTTTGTAGCGGTATGATAGCGAGCTTGCGTGTAGGCTACGTGAAGAGGCGAAATTTCAAATTTCAAATTCCGCGGCTCCGCAAAATTTGAAATTCCATGCCGCGCGCCGTAAAATTTTAACGTGCATACAAAATTTTAAAATTCGCGCCCAAATTTAAGCTATAATCGCTTCAAATTTTAAGGAGCCGCAAATGCTAAAATCATATCCTCTTACGATGCAGGGCGCGGAGT
>CAURMQ010000058.1:0-10989 GCA_963525765.1 uncultured Campylobacter sp.
TAATTTAATCCAAAATTTATATACACTTCGCTATTATCCCATTTTCAATTTCGCGGCCCACTCGTCTAGTGGTTAGGACGCTGGCCTCTCACGCCGGTAACAGGAGTTCAAATCTCCTGTGGGTCACCATTTTCAAACTTCACAATCATCGTATTTTAATCATATGCCGCCTTTTAAGAATCATCTGTTTTTCTAAATTTTAAAATTTCAAAGTATTTTTTAGCCAATATCTTATTTAATAGAATTTTAAGGCGGAATATTTGATAATTTGGTTCATTCCATCGTAAAGGATCGCAATGAAAAAGTTATCTTTATCGCTTTGCGCCGTTGCGCTATTTATGTGGGCTCCGTGCAGCGCCTTGCAAATCGACGCAGACGCCGCTAGAATCGATTTTATCTCATATAAGATGGCTAGTAAGATCAGGGTGCCGGAAAGCGGCGCGCCAGCCACGTTTAAAGACGCGAAATTTAGCTTCGCAAAGACTAGCGGCAGCGTGGCGGAAATCCTGCAGGATGCGAGCGTGGAGTTTGATCTGAGCTCGATCGATACGGGCAAAAACGTCGTGCGCGACAACAACGTAAAGAGTAAATTTTTCGCGCTACTTTCGACGCAAAAGGTCAGCGGCAAGATCCTGTCCGTCACGGGCGACGATACTAGCGGCATTGCGAATGTATCGATAAATTTCAACGGCGCCTCAAAAGAGGTCGCGCTCAAATACGAGATCAAAGGCGGCAAGCTCGTCGCGATGGGGCAGATCGATCTGCAAAGCGACTTTGACGTCAAAGAAGCTTTCGATAAATTCGCCGCGGACAAGGTGATCCAGGGGCTTCACGGCAAAAAGACGTGGCCGCAGATAGGGGTAGGATTTGAGGTGCCGGCGAAATAAATTTTAAAATTTGGCGGCGAATGCAGATCGATACGACCGGGCTTCGCCTTGATTAAAATTTACCGCATCGTCCGCTTTGTGATCCAGCGCGGCGTAGATAAAGCAGATAAATTAAATTCGCTGCATAGATTTCTTGGCGAAATTTAGCCCGAAAATTCCTTTAAATTTTTGGCTAAATTTAAATTTCAAAATTTGGCCGCAGCCTCTAAAGCTCTTGCATCTAAATTTTGCACGCTTTATAAATTTAACTAGCGCTCGCGGCTAAATTCCGCCGCTACTTATATTTTCCAGATTACGCAGTCTATTCCAGTTCTGCTCGTTTTGTAAATTTCGCATATTTTGTCGCTGCTGCATCTGCCCCAGCTGCTGCTGTGCTTGCTGCCGCATTAGGCTTTACTGCGTGGCGATGTACTGCTGCTGCGCTCTTTGCTGAGCTTGCGCGCTGTCCACTCTGAATGAATTAAGCGTATCTTGCGACGCTGCTTGCTTTTGCGCCGCACGCGCGACTTCGGCGTCAATCTTTTGCCGCTTCGCGCAGCGGTTTGGCTGCTCCTTATTTAGCGGGTTTGCGACATCGCATCTGCTCGCGTCCGCCAAGAATGGAGCCTCTTCGTCGCCCTGCGAGAGCAGCGAGCAACCTCCAAGCAAGACGACCAAAATAAGGGCAAGGGAAAATTTTAACTTCATAGCCGCCTCTTAAATTTTATCTTTAATTCCCGACCGCCGCTAGTCTGCGCCCTTTGCGAGGTCGAACCCGCACTGCGCCACAAGCGCCTTATCGCTTGCGATGCTATCGCCGGTGGTGGTTAGGAAATTGCCCGTAAGCGCCGAGTTGATGCCGCATCCAAGCGCCGTGCGCACGTGCTCGCCCAGATTTCGCCTGCCGCCTGCGAAGCGCAGATACACGCGCGGCAAGATGAAGCGGTAGATCGCGATCGATTTTAAAATTTCATCGTGCGCCAGCGGCGCAGCGTTTTGCAGCGGAGTGCCTTTAATCGGGGTCAGGATATTGATCGGCACGGAGCTAACGCCCAGCTCTCGCAGCTGCAGCGCCATATCGATGCGATCCTCCATGCCCTCGCCCAGCCCAAAAATCCCGCCGCTACATACGTCAAGCCCTACAGCGTGGCAATTCTCGATAGTTTGGATGCGATCGTCGTAGCTGTGCGTTGTGCAGATCTGCGGATAAAATTTGCGCGAAGTCTCGAGATTGTGATGATAGGTCTGCACGCCGCTTGCTTTAAGCAGCGCCAGCGCGGACTTTGAGGCGATCCCCAGCGAGGCGCACAGATGCAGCCGCGTCTGGCTTCGCAGCCGCTCGTAGATCGTGCAGTATGCCTTCAGATCGGGGCTTTTTTCAGAAATTCCGCGCCCGCTGGCGACGAGCGAGAAGCGGTGCGTCTGCTCGGCCTCGTTCGCAAGCGCGGCGCTTAGCACCTGTTGCTCGCTCAAAATTCCGTAAGTCTCGCAGCCCGTGTCAAAATGCGCCGACTGCGCGCAGTATTTGCAGTCCTCGCTACAGCGCCCCGATTTTACGTTTATGATCGTGCAGAGATTAAATTTATCGCCGCAAAAAGCGCGCCTGATCTCATCCGCCGCTGCAAAAAGCGCGCCTAAATCCTCGCATTGCGCCAGCTCTAACGCCTGCTCCCTTGTAATCTCGCAGCCGCCTATCACGCGATCTTTCAGCTCAGAAACATAAAATTTGTCTATCAATACTTAGCCTTTTTGAAAAAAAATGCGTAATTATACAACGCTAAATTTAAAGCAAAGCTCGCGCGTGAAATTTTGATGCAGGAATTTTTCGCTAAAAATTTACGCGGAATTTTACGCCCTTGCTCGCCGATTTTGCGCCGCGATTTTTGCGGACGGCTTTTCCGCGACATCTGCGCGCGATTTATCGTTTTGAAATTTTATTTTAGCTAAAATTGCGACTTCAAATTTAAAGGCAAAAAATGAAATACGACGTTATCGTTGTGGGAGGCGGGCATGCGGGCATTGAGGCGAGCTTAGCCGCCGCAAAAATGGGCGCAAAGACGCTGCTAATTACGATCTTGGCCGAGCAGATCGGTGCTGCGAGCTGTAACCCTGCAATCGGCGGCCTTGCTAAGGGGCATCTGGTAAAGGAGATCGACGCGCTGGGCGGTCAGATGGGGCTTGCGGCGGATGCGTGCGGACTGCAATTTAGAATTTTAAACGAGAGCAAAGGCCCAGCCGTGCGCGGTTCGCGCGCTCAGATCGATATGGATGAATACCGCATCTACATGCGAAATTTGCTGCTAAACACGCAGGGGCTGGATGTAAGCCAGGAGATCGCGAGTGAAATTTTAACCTGCGAGCAAGGCGGCGAGCCGTGCATTTGCGGGATTAAGACCCATCTTGGCAACGTTTATGAGACCGAGCATCTGATAATCACCGCAGGCACCTTTTTAAACGGACTAATTCACGTAGGCGAGAACAAGCTACAAGCGGGGCGCGTGGGCGAGCTGGCGAGCGTCGAGCTAGCCGAATCGCTGCGAAGCCTGGGTTTGCAAATGGGGCGGCTAAAGACGGGCACCTGCCCGAGGATCGATGCTAAGACGATCGATTTTAGCGTGCTTGAGCGCCAAGACGGCGACGCCGATCCGCGCCCTTTCAGCTTTCGCAGCAAAAATTTTGCGCCGAAGCAGCTTGCTTGCTTCATCGCTTATACGAACGAGCGCACGCATGAGATCATCCGCGAAAATTTCGCCCGCGCGCCGATGTTTACGGGGCAAATTTCAAGCACCGGCCCGCGCTACTGCCCGAGCATCGAGACAAAAATTTATGAATTTCCAAATCGCGACCGCCACCACGTTTTCGTCGAGCCGCAGACGCGCGAGGCCACGGAGTATTACGTAAACGGGCTTTCTACGAGCCTTCCTTACGACGTGCAGATTGCGTTTTTGCGCACGATCAAAGGCTTTGAAAATGCTAAAATCGTCCGCCCGGGCTATGCGATCGAGTATGATTTTATCGATCCTACTGAGCTTAAACACAGCCTCGAGACTAAAAAGATCCGCGGGCTGTTTTTGGCAGGCCAGATCAACGGTACCACCGGATACGAGGAGGCCGCGGCACAGGGGCTGATGGCGGGCATCAACGCCGTGCTTGATTTGCGCGGGCGGCAGCCTTTGATTTTACGCAGAGATGAGGCATATATCGGCGTTTTGATCGACGATCTGGTTACCAAGGGCACGAACGAGCCCTACCGAATGTTTACTTCGCGCGCGGAATTTCGCCTGCTGCTGCGCGAGGGCAACGCCGTGCTGCGCCTAAGCGAATACGGCCGCGAGATCGGGCTTTTAGACGAGGCGAGTTACGAGCGGGCGAGCAAATTTAAGCTCGATGTGCAGAGCGGAATGGAATTTTTGCTAAAAACGCAGATTACCCCTTCGAAACAGACGCTTAGCCTGCTGCAAAGTATCGGAGCGGAGCCCATTTCACAAAGCTGTAGCTTGCAAAAAATCGCCTCTCAAAGCGGCTTTTCAAAGGCGGGTCTGCTTGCTCTGGTGCCGCATTTTGAGGGCTTTAGCGATGAGGTTTTGGATGAAATTTTAACGCAGTGCAAGTATCATTTCTACATCGCGATGCAGCGCGCCGAGGTCGAGAGGATGAAGGGGTTGCTTGGCGTCGCGATCCCGCCGCAGATCGATTTTAGCAAGATCGGAGGGCTTAGCAACGAGATCGTGCAGAAGCTAAGCCGCTTTGCGCCGCCGACGCTGTTTGCCGCGAGCGAGATCAGTGGCGTAACGCCCGCCGCGATCGATATTTTGCACATTTACATCAAGCAAAATTTTGGCTTGAAATAAGCTGCGCGTCTGGCGTGAGAAAGCCGTAGTAGAATTTGACTACGCGAACAAAATAGGAATGAGCATGCAAGATGAGTTAAATTTAAGCCTGAGAAAATTTGCAAGAGACTACGACAAAGAGCCGCTAGTCATCAAAGACGAAACTAATCAAGTCATAAAAATTTCGATTATTTTGATGCTTGCGTTAATGGCTTTTGGAATTTTAAGAAACGTATTTTTTGGCGGCAACTCCGATATATTTAAAATTTCATTATGCTTTTTGCTCGTCATAGGCAGGAGAAAATTCGATATGAATTTCTATAGAAACGCTTATGTCTATTTTTATAATGATAAAATCGTCAAGATAATTGACGGTAACATTTTTGCGGAAATTGCGCCGCGTCAAATACGAAAGCTTCACAAAACAGTATCCTACGCGCTTCCGATACATTACGGGCTAGATAGCGTCGGCGGTAAATCAGGCATAATATTTCTTGTCGTTATCATGGCGGCGATGTTTGTAGTTCTGCCCGTAGCGACATCTGTTTTTATAATTTTAGCGACGATCTGCATGGTGCTTTTGCCTCAGATCATTTTTCATTTTGGCAAGGGCGTTGATAGTGTTTTTGATATGATATTTTTACAGGGCAAAAACGGCTTGTTTTGTAATTTTATGATCAGCGATCCAAATGATTACGCAGAGCTGAGCAGATATTTCAAAGTCGTTTGCAACAAAAATTTAGACCTAGCCGAAAAGAAAATCACAGCGTTATTTGAAGTAAGCAAATTGGAGATAAATTTATTAGCTAAATTTATCACCGAGCGCAACAAAAAGGGCGATGCCTAGAGTTAAATTTAGATTTTAGCAGAGCCGGTAAAGTTTATAAAATTTAAAAATATAATTGAAATTTTGCGCTCTCGCTTTAGGCCTTTAAATTTGACTCAAAATTTTGCAATCCGTCAAATTTAATCCTATCTGCTAATTTCTGTCATGGACGTGAACACAGATAGAGCTTATCGCTCCTGGTGCGCCAAAAGAGGATAAATTTACGGCGGAATTTCACGCAGTCCGGGTAAAATTTTATTCGAGAAATGAGAACGGATTTAAAATTTAACCGTTTTTTCAAGCGAATTTTGCCACAATTACGCTCAAATTTCATTGGGGCGAAAGATGAAAAAATATACCAAGCAAATCCTCGCGATGCTCGCGCTAAACGCGATCTACAGCGGCTCGGGGATCTTGATTTTAAGCTTTATCAATAAATATCTACTTGACGGCGCCGAAAGAGGCGGCAGGATCATCGCGCTATTTTTCGTGCTCTTGGCGCTATTTTTGCTGCTTTCGGTGCTAAGCCGCATCATGCTTTGCAAGATGGAAAACGACTTCGTATTCGATCTGCGCACCAAGATCATCAAGCAGATCATCGATACGAAGTTCGAGCGCATCGAGGCTGCGTCGAAGGCGAACCTGCTTGCATCCCTTTCTAGCGATATTTCGCGCCTGACCGAGGGCTTTATGCGCATCTCCGAGCTCATTCAAGGCGCGATGATTGTGCTATTTTGCGGCATCTATGTGCTATACATCGCGCCTATGATGTTTGCGTTTTTATTCGTTTGGATCGGCGCGCTGATGGTATTCAACCGCTTTTTGATGAAAAAAGTCATGCAAAATTACGATCTGTACCGCCAAAACGAGGACGTTTTGTATAAAAACTACGCCGCGGCGATCGAGGGGCACAAGGAGCTGTCGCTAAGCCTAGCCAAAGCAAAGAGCCTATATGAAAACGACTTTTTGCCCAACGCGCAAAATTTACGCCAAAGCTCGCTGCGAGCCGAGGTTTACGGCGCGTTTGCGAGCAATTTTATGAACGTGATGATGCTAGGCGCGGTGGGATTTGTGCTTTATTTTGGGCTAAGCGGCGGAAAAGCGGAGCTTGCAAACGCCGTAACGATCGCGCTTACGGTGCTTTTTTTGCGCGCGCCTTTGATGATGCTCATATTCTCGCTTCCTAGCGTTCTGCGCGCAAAGATCGCCTACGCAAAGATCAAAGAGTTAAATTTAGACCCGTTCGTGCAGGGCTTCGAGCTTGCGCAAATGCAGCCATGGCGCAGCTTGGAGCTTAAAGACGTGGGCTTTTCGTATCCCGGCGGGAAATTCGGCATCAAAGGGGTAGGCTTGCAGCTAAATGCGGGCGAGACGGTGTTTTTAATCGGCGAAAACGGCAGCGGAAAATCGACGCTTTTTATGATTTTAGCCGGCCTTTACACGCCGCAAGCGGGCGAAATTTTAGCCGACGGCGCGGCTCTTAAACCCTCTGATCTGCGCGCCTACAGCAACAACATAAGCGCCGTTTTCAGCGATTTTTATCTCTTCGACTACGCTACTGGCGATGCGGAGACCGCGCGCGAGTGGCTGGCGCTCACGCACCTGAAGGATAAGGTTGAGCTAAAGGGGGCTAAATTTAGCACCACGAGCCTATCTAGCGGGCAGCGCAAGCGTTTGGCTCTCGTAAGCGTGCTGATGGACGGGCGAAAATTTTTGATGCTCGATGAGTTTGCGGCCGATCTCGATCCGCAGTTTCGCGCGGAGTTTTACGAGCGGATTTTGCCAGAGCTGAAATCGCGCGGATACACGATCTTTGCGATCTCGCACGATGATAAATACTTCGGCGCCGCAGATAAAATTTATAAGATGCAAAGAGGCGAAATTTCGCGCATAAAGTAAAGCGGCGAAATTTTAAAATTCTACGCAGAATTTCGCGATGGAATTTGGCATATAGATGAAATTTTGCCTTAGGATTTTGCCACGAAATTCTACGATTGAAATTTCAGCGGGAAGGTAAAATTTGCTTAAAATTTTACAGCGTAAATTCCGCTTCAGGCCCCTATGCTAAAGTTTGCAGTAGATAGAATTTTGCCTCTTTGGCGCAAATTGCAAAAATTTAACCGAAATTTACTAAATTTTGATTATACTGCACTCACAATTTAAAAAGAAAGGATAGGAATGAAAAAAGTTCTTATTGCATGTGCTGCGTTGGCGGCGTTTAGTTCGAGTGTATTCGCCGCTGACGGCGCTACTTTATATAAAAAATGCGTGGCCTGTCATGGAGCTAACGCCGAGAAGCCTTATCTTGGCGGCAAAGTACCTGCGCTAAACACCCTAAGCAAGGAAGATATCATCGCTAGCCTAAAAGGTTACAAAGACGGCAGTTTGGGCGAGGGCAAGGGAAAATTTGGAATGATGGGCGTTATGAAGGGTCAAGCAGCTTCACTTAACGACGAATCGATCGAAGCGCTAGCCGATTTCATCGTTTCTAAAAAATAATTTCAAACTTCATTCGGCGGGCTTCGCGCTCGCCGAGCTTCGCTTAATTTAAAATTTCAAAATTCTACGCTAATATCACGTAAAAATTCCAAAGGCTCATAATGTTTAACGGACTGATCAGAGAGATCGCGCAGGTCGCGAGCTTTAGCGGCGATTTGCTGCGACTGCGCGCGAGATACCGCCCCGCGCTCGGCGATAGCGTCGCGGTAAACGGCGCGTGCCTGAGCGTGACGCGGCTTTTTGCGGACGGATTTGCGGTGCAGCTTTCGAGCGAAACGGCGCGCGTCATCGCCGCACAAAACCTGCACGGACCTGTGCATATCGAGCCAGCGATGCGGATTGGGGATCGCATAGACGGGCATTTGATCCAAGGGCATATCGATGCCGTGGGTGAAATTTATAAAATTTCAAAGCTTGCAAGCGGCGTCGATTTTTTCATCCGAGCGCCGCTGCATATAGCGCCGCTGCTAGCGCCGAAAGGCTCGGTAGCGATCGACGGCGTGAGCTTAACGATCAACGAAGTGCTTGAAGGCGGCGGCACGCACGGGCGAAATTTTAACAGCCAAGGTCTTGACGGCGGAAATTTTACTCATAAAGAGCTGCACGGCGCAAATTTTAACGGTGCAAGCTTGCGCGGGCTAAATTATAGCGGATCGAATTCCGTTCGCGATCCGAACTCCTTGGGCGCAAATTTAAAGAGTAAAGCGCAAAGCTGCGCTATTCGCCTTACGATCATTCCGCTGACGCTCAAAGATACACTCTTTGGATCCTACAAAATTGGGCGCCGCGTAAATATCGAGACCGATCTGCTCGCGCGATACGTCGCGGCGCAGCTACGCTTTGCCGGCGGACAGATCGTCGGTTGCGATACTGTCGCGGCACGCGATATGAACGCTGAGGGCGAAAAAGAGGGGCTTTCGTGGGATGCGGTAGATAAAATTTTGAGCCTGTATTAAGCGGCGCATGATGGCTAAAATCGAAATTTGTATAGAAAATCTTGAGTTTGTATTAGACGGACGCGGCGTGCTGGCGGGCTTTAGCACGCGCGAAGGCGGCGTAAGCAGCGGAGCTTACGCGAGCTTAAATTTAGGAGATCACGTGGGCGATGATCCGCAAAACGTCGCGCAAAATCGTGAAATTTTAGCTGCCGCACTCGGTATCGCGCCGCGAAATTTAAAATTTATGCGTCAGATCCACTCAAACAAAGTTGAAATTTTACGCGCAGCTATCGATGAAATCCCGCCTTGCGATGGGCTCGTGACCGATCTGCGCGGCGTGGCGCTGTGCGTGCTGGTAGCGGACTGCTCGCCAGTGCTGATCGCTGATGAGCAGCGCGGCGTGGTTGCCGCTGTGCATGCGGGGCGCGCGGGCGTGAGCCAGCGGATCTGCACCAATGCGATAAATTTGATGAGCGAGCGCTTCGGCTGTGTCGCTGCGGAGCTGAAGGTGTTTGTAGGCGCGAATATCAAGGCGCGAAACTACGAACTTGGCGAGCTTGATCTGGGCGAGTTTGAGCGCTACAAAACGCAGGGGCATTTCGATCTAAACGCCGCGCTGCGCGATGAGCTCGCAGCTGCGGGGGTGCGAAACGTTAAATTCGATCCGCGCTGCACTTTTGAGAGCGAGCGGCATTTTTCATACCGCAGAGACGGCGTCACGGGGCGCTTCTGCGGCTTTGTGATGAATAAACTATGCCGATGAAAAGCAAAAATTAGGATATAAAATTTCTCCGCGAGGTTACCTGAATTTTATGAAACTCTATAAAATTTAACGTAGAGGCGCTGTAAAGCAAAGCGGCGAAAAATAGGCGAGATTGTGGCGTGATATCGCAGCCAAGAAAGCCAAAAAACGTAAAATTTACAATCAAAAATCTAAAGCAAAGGAGAAGATATGCTGTTACTTAAAAATGCCTATCTATACGCGCCAGAGCACGTCGGTAGGAGCGACGTTTTGCTCGGAGGCGGTAAAATTTTAGCTGTTTCTAAGGGGCTTGATTTTCGAGTCGAGGGTCTTGAGGTTTATGACCTAGAGGGCAAAATTTTAGCGCCAGGACTCATCGATCAGCATGTGCACATCACGGGCGGCGGTGGCGAGGCGGGCTACCACTCTCGCACGCCCGAAATAACGCTATCCGGGATCATCCGCTACGGTACGACGACGGTCGTAGGCACGCTGGGTACGGACGGGTGCACGAGGAGCTTAGAGAATCTCTACTCAAAGGCCAAAGCGCTCGAATACGAGGGCATCTCGACATTCATCCATACTGGCTCTTACGCGCTGCCTAGCGTTACATTTACGGGCTCCGTCACGCGCGATCTGGTGCTCATCGACAAGGTCATCGGCTGTAAGATCGCGATGAGCGACAACCGCGGCAGCTACCCGACCTCTCAGGAGCTCATCAAGATCCTGACGCAGATCCGCATCGGCGGCATGATCTCGAAAAAAGGCGGCGTGCTGCACATGCACATGGGCGGGCTCGCGGATAAATTTGACCTGATTTTTAGCGTGATCAAGGATTATTCGTTCCCGGTTAATTACTTCTCGCCGACGCATTGCGCGCGAACGAAGGAGCTCTTTGACGAGGCGATCAAATTTCAAAAAATGGGTGGCTACATCGATATCACGAGCGGCGGAAGTAAATTCGCCCCGCTTCACGAAGCTATCGCATACGGGCTTGATAACGGGCTAAAATTAGAGCGCCTAACGATGAGCTCGGATGGCAACGGCAGCGTGCCTAGATTTGACGAAAACAGCGCACTGGTCGGCTACGGCTGCGCCTCGTGTGATACGAATTTAGAGGTCTTGCAAGCCTGCGTGAAAAATAAAATCCTAACCATCCCGCAAGCTCTAAGTATGATGGGTAAAAACGTCGCAAAATATCTAAATTTAAGCGGTAAAGGCGAGATAAAAGTAGGCTTTGACGCTGATTTTGCGGTATTTGACGAAGCTCTAAATTTAGATAGCGTGA
>CAURMQ010000059.1:0-10842 GCA_963525765.1 uncultured Campylobacter sp.
AGTAGCGCCGGAAATTGATAAATCATAAATTCGTAATAAGTATGATCTTTTATTATTATCGGCTCTTTGTCGTAATCCCTGGCTTTGGAATTCTGCGGTAAGGCGTCGCTATCATCCGAGATAAAATTTTGCTGCTCTGCGTTGTTTTCACAGGCAGAATTCTGCTCCGCTTTGGCCTCTAAATTTAAAGCATCATTAGCAGAATTCGGAGCTTTGGAATTCAAAGATTCCAAATTCGGAGGTTCAGAATTCAGGATTTCAAAATTCGAGGCTTCGAAATTTGAGACTTCGGAATTCGGGGATTCAAAATTCAGGAATTCATAATTCGAAACTTCAAAATTTTCGCCGTTAGAATTTTGTTCCAAGCCCCGCCTTGGCTCTTGATGCCGCTTTTGTAGTAGCCTTTTTAATTCCTCAAGCCTGCTTTGATCCATTCTTGCCCCCGATAAGGCGTTTTAACCTCGCTTGTTTTTCCTCGTGCTATTCATCGCCGCTAGCTCCTGCGCCAAAAATTCCCCCGTGTAGCTACCGGTCTTTTTGAAATCTTTCGCGAGCTTTTCGGGGGTGCCGCAAGCGACGATCTGTCCGCCGCCCTCGCCGCCTTCCGGCCCCATATCGATGATGTAATCGCAATTTTTGATGACGTCCAGATTGTGCTCGATCACAAAGACGGAATTTCCCAGATCAACCAAATGGTGCAGCACCGCCACCAAGCGATCTACGTCTGCAAAATGAAGTCCCGTGGTTGGTTCGTCCAGGATATACAGCGTGTTGCCCGTGTCGGTGCGGCTTAGCTCTTTGGCGAGCTTGACGCGCTGTGCCTCACCGCCGCTAAGCGTCGTGGCGGGTTGGCCTAGCGAAACGTAGCCGAGCCCGACGTCCGCGAGCGTCTTTAGCTTTTGATAAATTTTAGGCACGGCTTTGAAAAACTCGAGCGCCTCGTCGATACTCATCGCCAAAACGTCGGCTATGCTTTTGTTTTTGTATAAAATTTCAAGCGTCTGCGCGTTGTATCTAGTGCCGTGGCAAACGTCGCAAACGACGCTGATATCGGGCAGGAAGTGCATCTCGATCGTGATCTCGCCCTCGCCCGCGCATTTTTCGCAGCGCCCGCCCTTGACGTTGAAGCTGAAGCGGCCGATCTTGTATCCGCGCAGCTGCGCTTCTTTCGTCGCGGCAAAAAGCGCGCGGATCTCATCCATCACCCCCGTGTAGGTCGCCGGATTGCTGCGCGGGGTGCGTCCGATCGGGGTTTGATCCAGATAGATCACTTTATCCAGGCTATCAAGCCCCGAAATTTTAGCGCCCTTTACCGCGTGCACTTTTCTGGCGCGATTTAGCTCCTCAAGCGCCGTCGGCAGTATGGTTTGCAGCACCAGCGAGCTCTTGCCGCTACCGCTAACGCCCGTAATGCCGACTAAATTTCGCAGCGGAAATTTTGCGCAAAGGCCGTGGATGTTATTGATATTTACGTTTTTGATACTGAGCCAAAGCTCCTGCTTGCGGTGCTTTTGGTAGTTTATCTCCTTTTGGTTGTTCAGATACAGCGCGGTTTGCGTATTGCTTTTAAGTAGATGCGCCACATCTCCTGCGAATACGACCTCGCCGCCTAGATTGCCCGCTCCGGGGCCGATATCTACGACGAAGTCCGCCGCCTCGATCGTCTTTTTATCGTGCTCAACGACGATTACGGAATTTCCCTTTTCTTGCAAGCTTCGCAGCGTCTTGATGAGTTTTTGCGTATCGCGCTCGTGAAGCCCGATGCTAGGCTCATCAAGCACATACATCACGCCGCTAAGACCAGAGCCGATCTGACTTGCGATACGGATACGCTGCGCTTCGCCGCCGCTAATGGTGCGCGCATCGCGCCCAAGCGTGAGGTATCCCAGCCCCACGTCCTTTAAGAAAAACAGCCTCTCATTGATCTCTTTTAGGATCGGCGCTGCGATCTGTGCGTCCTTTTCGCTTAAATTTGAAAACCGCTTCTCGTCGCTGAAAAATTCCACGCAGTCTGAGATACTCATATTTATCACGTCGCCGATGCCCTTATCTGCGACCTTTACGGCTAGGCTTTCGGGGCGCAGGCGCAGCCCGCCGCAGTCGGGGCAAATTTTTTCACTCATATAATCGTCCAGATCGCTTTCGTTTTTGAGCAGATCGTAGGCGTATTTGATCGCACCCTCAAATTTTCGCACGAGCTTATGTTTTTTCCAGTAAAAATCGATCTCTTTGACGCTGCCGTAGAGGATCAGCTTTTTTTGCTCCTCGCTTAAGCTTGCATACGGGATTTTGACGTTTATGCTGTTTGCTTCGCAAAATCCGAGCAGAAATTTATAATAATAGCTCTTGTTAAAGCCCGACATCACCTTGATCGCGCCGCCCTCGATCGAGGCGTTTTCGTTGATGATCTTGCCCAGATCGAGGCTAAATTTTATCCCCAACCCGTCGCAGCTCTCGCACGCGCCCTTTGGAGAGTTGAAGCTAAACGCGAGCGGCTCGAGCGGCTTGAATGAAATTTTACAATCAAAGCACGCCATATGCTCGCTGTAGTGGATCAGGCTCTGCGCGAGCCCCAGCTCGGCGGCGTTTGCGATCTCCACCTCAAGCTCGCCGAAGCTGAGCTTGAGCGCCTTTTCGACGTCGCTTGCGATACGGATGGAATTTTCCTCGTCGATGGTCGTGCGGTCGATGATGACCTTGATCGAGTGCTTTTTCGTCTTGCTTAGCTCGATCTCCTCGTCCAGCCGCACCAGTACGCCGTCGATCTGAGCGCGTACGTAGCCCTGCTCGCGCAAGCTTTGCAACATATCGGCGAAGCTACCCTTTTTCTCGCGCACCAAAGGCGCGCCTAAGATCACTTTAGCGCCACGCGGCAGTTTCATAATCTCGGCGATGATGTCGCTGGAGCTCATCTTTGAGATCGGCTTGCCGCATTTGTGGCAGTGCTGTACACCTACGCGCGCATAAAGCAGCCTCAGATAGTCGTAAATTTCGGTAATCGTGCCCACCGTCGAGCGCGGGTTTTTCGACGTCGTTTTTTGATCGATCGCGATCGCAGGCGTCAGACCGTCGATCTTATCGACGTCGGGCTTGCCTACGCGGTCTAAAAACTGCCTCGCGTAGCTGCTTAGGCTCTCGACGTATCTGCGCTGCCCCTCGGCATATAGCGTATCAAACGCCAGCGTACTCTTGCCGCTGCCGCTGAGACCTGTAAAAACGACGAGTTTGTCCTTTGGAATTTGTAAATTTATATTTTTCAGATTGTGCTCGCGTGCGCCCGTGATGGTGATAAGATCATTCATTTTCGCCCTTTTGTGCCAAATTAATCTTATATTATAGCTCAAATTGTTAAAATTGCGCTTTTGGAAGGGGCGGCGATGATACTAATCTGCACGGCTTTGCGCTGCGAAGCCCAAGCGATAATCGAGAGTTTTAAACTTACGCGCAATGGCGATCTGTTCGCAGGCGAGCAGATGCTTCTATACATCTGCGGCGTGAGGTTTGGGGCTAAATTTAAAGTGGGTGCTGCAGGCGGCATAGAAATAGGATTTAAGAGCGAACCCGGCGCGGAATTTATTTGCCGTGCCGATACAGACGCAGAATTCGGGCGCGAGCTTCGCAGGGATCGGCGCGGCGCGGACGCAAAATTTGAGCACCGTTCGGACGCGGGCGCACTCTGCGGCGGCGATGTAGAAACTGGCTTCGCGCGAAATGCGGCTGAAAATTTTGAAATTTTAAATTTTAACTCCGCGCAGAATTCAGAGCGCTTTGGTGAAATTTTACTTTCGCGGCGCGTGGACTTTGCGCTAAACATAGGCGTCTGCGGCTGTGCAAATAAAGGTGTGCAAATCGGCGAGGCGTTTTACTTTGACGGCACGGCAGCGCGGGAATTTTGCGGCGAGGACGGATCGGAGCTTTGCAGCTCGCAGGTTGGGGAATACAGCGCGCAGACTCCGAAATTTCAAAACGTTTGCGAGCGGAAATTTTGCGGCGCGAGTTTGGACGGCAAGCTGCAGGCAAATTTAATCTGCGTGAGCGAGCCTAAAATTTTAAACGCGGCGGAGCAGACCTGCGGGGCAAATGTCGCAGCGATCGAGGCGTGCGGCGAGATAAACGCACAAGCCCTAACGCAAGGGGCGAACAGCGCAGCAGATACAAAAAATTTCACGCACGACGCGGTGCGGGCCGCAGCGCAAAGCTTAACGCAGGCTGCGGCGCAAAATTTAACGAGCGTAAAACCCTCACAAATCGCGGTAGGTAGGCACAGCGTCGCGACGAATATCGCAGCACGAGCAACACAAAATACGCCGTGCACGGCAAAAGACGCTACCCGCGGGTGCGCAAATCGCAGCGTTACGCTTTACGATATGGAGAGCGTGTTTTTTGTGAACGCTTGCGAGCGCGCGGGTGTGCTGTGGGCGATGATGAAGATCGTAAGCGATCATTTGGACGGCGAGCGGCTTTGCAAAAGCTTCGTCTATGAGCTAGTAAAGGCGCGCCTGCCGCAAATCCGCGCCGCGATAAAGGACAAAATTTAACTATGGATGCGTGCGCAAAAAACCGAGCCGAGAGATAAATTTCGGCTTCATATGCCGAATATGTCGCGGAATTCAAAGGTATTGCGGAGGCGCAGGAGAAACGATGAAAATAAAAGGCTCTTATCTGTATTTTGCCCTCTTGGCGTGCGCATGCATCGCGGTTTGCGCGTATGCCGTGGCGGATATGTTCGCGGATCCACCCTTGTTGGTCTGTTTAGCTCTTTTGCTAGTATTTTTCTGTATCGGGCTATGGCTAAAAGACGCTCTAATAGGCGTGTGCTACCTATTTTACTGCATCTGCGTGCAGCTACTCTTTGCAGCGGCTATATTCGCCGTTCATAAATTCCCCGCCATGGCGCAGTTTGTGCGCAGTGCGGAGATAGGCACCGGCGGCACCGGCATACCGCTGGGTATCGTTCTGCTCGTGCTGCCGGCGTTTTTCTGCGCCCTGCCGTATTACTACCGAACGGGCGTCAAAAAAATCCCGCAAAAGCTCATACTCGGCGGAATTTTGATCCTAAACGTCGCTATTACGCTAGCTTACGCCTTTTATTTCGAGCGACTATTCTGCGGCGCGATCTGAAATTTCAACGATTTTCAGTGACGGCGCGCGAAATTTAAGTATAATTTGCAAAATTTTAACGAAGCGGAGCAAGATGACGGAGGCAAAAAAGGAGCTAGGAGCGCAGTTTGGCGTGAATCTGAGCGAGCGATCAAGCGCGTTTTTGGGCGCGCTATTTGAGAAATTTCACTTTTCATTTCAGCAACGAAAGCAGCTAGCGGAGTTTGCGAGCGATTTTGAGGCGTGGGACGAGGCGCCAATTTATGAGCTGCTTGCGAGCGAGCGGTGCGGGCTAAATTTTAATAAAGCTAAATTTAATAAAGCAGGGAAAGTCCCAAGCGGCGAGCAAATTTTTAATTTCGTGCGCGAGGCCTGGCTTGAGCTTAAGTCGCGCCCGCACTCGTATGCAAGCTTCAAAAGCGATTACGCGCCGAAAAAATTTGAAATTTCCTCCTTTCGCGCAGACCGTATCGCTTTGGGCCGCTGTCCGGTGGCGAGCGAAAACACGCGCTGCTGCAATCTGCTGACGCTCGATGCAGTCAATTCGTGCGGCTTTGACTGCTCCTATTGCGCGATCGGCTCCTTTTACAAGCACGGAAAAATCGGCTTTGACGAAAATTTCGCGGCGAATTTAGCGCGACTGCGGCTTGATCCCGCGCGCAGCTACCACATCGGCACGGGTCAGAGCTCCGACTCGCTCATGTGGGGCGATCGCTTCGGCATTTTAAGCGCGCTATGTGACTTCGCGGCGCGGCATCAAAACGTGATTTTGGAGCTTAAAAGCAAGTCGAATAATATCCGGTTTTTCCTGCAGCGCGAGATCCCGCGCAACCTCATCGTCACTTTTTCGCTAAATACGCCCGCGATCATAGCGAACGAGGAGCATCTAAGCGCGAGCCTGGGTGCGCGGCTGGCGGCAGCCGAAGCGCTCGCGGCGCGCGGCATTTTGGTGGGCTTTCACCTCCACCCGATGGTTTGGTACGAGGGATGGCAAAGCGATTACGGTGCGCTTTTTGAGCGGCTGCTACGCAGCTTCGATCCAAGCGGCGTCGCGATGGTCTCGCTCGGCACGCTTACCTTCATCAAGCCCGTCGTAAAAAAGCTGCGCTCTCGCGGGCTGCGGAGCAAAATTCTGCAGATGCCCCTTGCGGACGCGAACGGCAAGCTGTCCTATCCGCTGCAGATCAAACGCGAGCTTTTTAAATTTGCCGCAGACGCGCTTTTGCCGTGGCGCGAGCGGGTGTTTTTCTACCTCTGCATGGAGGATGCGAGCCTGTGGCGCGAGGTTTTGGGACACGAGTACGAAAGCAACGACGCATTTGAGGAGGCGATGAAAGCGGCGTATTTTGCAAAGATACGGCGGCGCTAGACGCGCTGTTTGTCGCGGACCGACCGCAGCTCGCTCATGTGTGACGCCGAGGATACGGCGCGAAATTTGCGGCGAGCGAGCGGTTAAAATTTAGCGCCACACCCGGCTTTATAAAATTAAATTTTATAAATCGTGCGGGGCGGCACAGCGAGCGGCGATAAAATTTTACAAAGCGCTCGCGCAGCAAAACGTCCGCGGGCTAAATTTAAAATTTTACCCAGCGAAGTCGCGGCTCGAAATGTTTAGGCTGCGCAAATTTAGCGTCGGACACAATGAACAAAGAAAATTTAGCGCAGCGAAATTTGCATAGCGCGCTAAGCTTAATGCGCCGAAGCGGCATAAAAATTTAAAGGAGAAAAGATGAAAGCATTGATCACGGGCGCAAGCGGCGGCATCGGCAGCGCGGTTGCGGAGCTTTTGCGACAAAACGGCTATGAAATTTTAACGCTAAGCTCGCGCTTTGAGGATCTGGACGCGCTGGCAAAAGAGTGCCGCGCACTGACTGCGGCGTGTGAGATTGACGCGCTGATTTTGTGCGCTGGTACGGCGAAATTTGCGCCGCTTGAGGCGATGAGCGAGAGCGAAATTTTAAAAATTTTAAACGTAAATCTTACCGCAAACATCATCATCGCGCGCGCGCTTTTGCCGAATTTAAAGCGCAACTGCGCCCATATCATCGGCATTAGCTCGATCGAGGCGCTGCGAGCGAGCCGCTTTAGCGCGGTTTATAGCGCGAGCAAGGCGGGGCTGCGGGCGTTTCTGCTCTGTCTTTTCGAGGAGGCGCGCAAGCAGATCAGAGTAAGCTGCATCAACCCTGACGTCACCAAAACGCCGTTTTACGAGGATTTGAGCTTCGAGCCCGCGGATGATGAGGCTAGCTTCGTGGATGCGGGGGAGATCGCAAATTTCACGCTGCAAATTCTGCGCACGAAGTCCAACGTGAGCGAGTTTACGATCCGCCCGCAGATCGTAAATCTGCGGAAAAAATCAAAATTTAACCGCGAAGGGGGCGAACTTGAAAATCGGTAAAAGTCATGTTTTTGTGCTAATTTTGGCGCTTATTATTATTTATGCCGCATTTGTAAGCGGTAGCGGCGGGTATTGTAGCGCGAGAGAATTTTTTTCAGGCAGGCACGACGAAGAGGATGATGCTTGCATCGCCAAGCTGATAAAGCGAGCGGACGCGGGTAATATATATGCGGCAAATCGACTAAGATACCCGCACGAGGCGTATATCAAGCGCACATGTAAAAAGGAAGTGGAGAGCTTGGGCGAGCGCGAAAGATATTATTTTGAGCTCTACATCCAAAATCGCTGCGAAGCTTGGGGCTTTGAAACGCCCAAATCACAAGGCAGCGAAGCAACTACGACGAGCGGCGATACGAACGCAACGGACGACGGAAATTTAACGCGCGAGGGTGCGAATATAATCCGCGATGAAACAGGCGTAATCAAACGCGATATAAATTCTACGGGAGGATTAAATGCTGGGCAATAAAGCGAAATTGAAAACTAGTAAAAGTAAAATTTTTATTATGCTAATTGTGGGATTTTTTATTATTTATGGAGTTATAAGAAGCAGCGGTATGTATTGTGCAATATGGAGGAATTCTTTTCTGATAAACAGGGCGAAGAAGATGATGCCTGCATCGCTAAGCTGATAAAACGAGCGGACGACGGAAGCGGCTTTGCGGAAAATAGACTAAGATACCCAACTATGGAATATATCAAGCGAGTGTGCGAAAAGGGAGTGGAAAGCTTGGGTGAGCGAGAAAGATTTTATTTCGAGCGTTATAGTAAAGATCGTTGTAGCGCTTGGAGCTTTAAAACGCCCAAATCAAAGGGCGGCGAAGCAAATACGACGAGCGGCGATACGAACGCAACGGACGGCGAGGGAAATTTAACGCGCGAAGGTGCGAATACAGTCCGCAATGAAACAGGCGCGATCAAACGCGATATAAATTCTACGGGAGGGTCAAATGTCGGGCGATAAAGCGAAATTGAAAGCTAGTAAAAGTCAAATTTTTTTGCTAATTGTAGGAGTTATTATTCTGTGCGCCCTATATATAAGAAACAATGGCGCGTATTGCAACATTTGGGAATCTTTTTTAAACAATAAGGGCGAAGAGGATGACGCTTGCATAGCCAGACTAATAGAGCGCGCGGACGCCGGCGATGACCATGCGGTAAATCGACTAATGTATCCGAGCCAGGCATATATCAAGCGCACATGCGAAAAGGGGGTAGAAAATTTGAGCGAGCGCGAGAGATATTATTTCCAAGGCTTTGGCGGAAATCGCTGCGAGATTTGGGATTTTAAAACGCCCAAGTCAAAAGACGGCGAAGCAAATACGACGAGCGGCGATACGAACGCAACGAGCGGCGAGAGAAATTTAACGCGCGCCGAGGCAAACAACGGCAAATCTGACACTGCAAACAGCGATGCGAGCTTGATAAAGCGCGAAGGAAATTCTACGGAAGAGCAAAATGCTGGGCGATGAAAATTTAGAAAAATTTTTCTCAAAAATTGACGCGGCGGAGTTTGGGATTTCTGTGGGCTCAAAGCTTGCTTCAAAAAATCCCAAACTTGCAGGAAGCACTAGAGATGGGAGCGACGACAAGCCCTTAAAATCACAAGGCGGCGCGGAATTTGGCGGCGAACAGCCATATTTTAGCGGCGCGCAGCAAACTGAAATTTTAAAATTTAATGCCGAGCCGCTGTTTGATGCTGAGAAAGCGCGTCTTGATACAGAGCAAGCACACTTAAAATTTAACGTCCGTCCATCGCAAGCAGGGCTAGGTGCCCATCCGCCGCAGGCTCAGTTCGACGCCGAGCGAGCGCAGACGAAGATCGAAAATTTCATGCGCGATCTGTTGCAAAACTATGTGCTTTGCGTAAGCGGCGCGGAATTCGCCTTCGCGGAGATCGAGGCGTATTTCACGGGCGCGGATCGCAACACCTACAAGCGCATATCGCGGGCGGGCGAGATATTTTTTCACAATTTCGGCTTTGACATTTCGTTTCGCAGCGTCCCGCAAAGCGGCGGCGGGATTTTGGTGCGAAGCCTGCGCATCCTAGGTGGTGCAGAGCTTTTGGCGGGCGGATTACCTGGTACGGCGAGCCGCTTATCTGGCTCGGAGGGCGACTTGAGCGGCTCCACGGGCAGCGGTCCGCTCAGCCCTGTCGTCGCCACGCTTGTAAAAAACGGCGATTTTATCACGGGTCCGCGCAAATGCATGGGTAAAATTTTAAATCTACAAACGCGAAATTTAAACTTTTCGCTACGGCGTGCGCCGCAAATAGCGCATGCAGCTGGCTTTAGCAACCGAATCCGACGAGGCGAGATCGTAAATGAAGCGAATTTCGGTACAAGCGCTAGCTGTGCGACGGGTACAGCGGCTGCGGCAAGGCTTGCAAATGAGCCGCGCAGGCTTACTAGCGAGGAGTTTGAAGCGTATCTGAGCGCGGGCTGCGCTGCGGCAAAAACATATAAAAAATCGCTGCAAAGATATGGCGGCTAAATTTTACTTAAACAGCGTGCGATGGGCGCATGGCGCGCGGCAGTACATCGAGCGACAGGTGCATGGCCGGTAGCGGTAGGTAAGTGGCAAGCGAGCGGCGAGCATATATCAAGTAGTGGACGCATATCAAGCGAGCGGCACATATCGGGCAATGGGTGCATAGAGAGCGCGGCAGGCATGCATCAAGTGTGCGGTAAAATTTACTGAGCTTTAAGTAGCGAGGGTATAAAATGGTGCGTCCATCAAATTTAAAGGCGGCAAATGGATCAAAGCAGGCTTGAGGAATTAAAAAGGCTGTTGAATGAGCGGCACGGTAATGCAAAGCGAAGCTGCGACAAGGAGTTTGACGGAGAAAATTTTGACGCTCAAAATTTCGAAGCCGAAAATTTTGATAATTCAAAATCCGATAGATTAAATTTAAATGCTTCAAATTTTCACGCCTCAGATTTAAACGATACAAATTCTAAATCTTTAAATTCCGATGCTTCAAATTTAGACGACGTAAATTCTAAAGTTTCGAATTCTAAATCCCCCAATTTCACTCTTATCGTTTTAAATTTAGAAAGTAAAATAGATCAAAATTCTATCGCCAAAGATAATGCAGAGCAGCAAAATTTTATATCCGATGACAGCGGCGTCTTACCGCAGAATTCCAAGGCTAGAGATTACGACAAAGAGCCGATAGTAATAAAAGATCATACTTATTATGACTATACTATATGAAATACTCTATAATTCCTACTATGGTAGGCTTGTTAATAGCGCTTGCATTTGCCACTATCGTAAATCCCATAAACATTAAAATGTTTCGCCTCCTTCCTTTGGTCTTGGTAATATTCGTAACAAATTTT
>CAURMQ010000060.1:0-10643 GCA_963525765.1 uncultured Campylobacter sp.
TGCGCCGCGCTTTCGCATTTTGCGCTTAAAAAATAGATCCCGTCGCTTGCCAAAGCCCGCCCCAGCGCAAACACGAATATGTCGCCCGCAAGCTTTACGTCAAAAAATTTAGGCGCGCCCTCGTGGTTTTTTCTAAAGATCGCATTGGTTTTTAGGCTTATTAGCGGCTTTTCGAAGGCTGCGAGCGCGATTTTGCACTTTTCGTCGCTCGCAAAAATCCCATCCAGCGCCCCCACTCCCGCGGCTATCAGAAAATCGGCGCTAAAATCCACATCCGCCTTGAGCGTGAAAGTTGCGCCGCCGCGCTTAATCTGCACCTGCTGAGCATGAAATAAGTTTATGCGGCAAAACTCCAGCAAGCGGGCAAAATTCTCCCTGTTTACCGCTTCAAATTTCCCCTCATAAAGCACGCTAGCGCCGCTTATTATTTCGAATTCGTTTTGAGACGGCTCGGCGTGAGCGAGGTATTCTTTCATCACTCGCGGGGTAAAATTATTAAATTTAGCCTGACTGGCTGCGTTTGAAATTTCATCCTCTAAAAATTTGCTTAAATCGCCCGAGGAGGTATCTTCAAACGTGCCGTTAAATTTCAGCGTTTTTGCTTCGACACCGTCCTCGTCCACCACGCGCACGGAGGATTTTGCCAAAAATATAGAGTTTGGAATCAGAGGCATCGCCTCGTCGCTAAATTTTAAAATTTCATCCTCGCCGCCGCGCACGAAAAGGCTTATTAAGCTCGCCTCTTTTTTCAGGCAAAACTCAAGTGCGCTTTTGCGGGCATAAAACAGCAAAAAGTGCGCTATCAGCGCGTTTTCATTAAGGTATTTAAACTCATATGCTACTATCATCTCGCCCCCTTTTTGCAAATCGATCCGCGATATCTTGGGCGCTGAGATCAGCGATTTTTTCATGCGCGAAACCAAGATCCGATAGGTACTTAAGCGCCGTTTTTTCCATGGTTTTTGAGGACTCTAAAATCACGGAGCTTAGCTTAAAGCTCGCCTCCTCGATGCGCCGCGGCACGACAGCTAGAATTTTAACGTGAGGCAGATCGCTGCAAAGATCCATCATCTGCAGGGTTTGAAGCATTTCGACCTCATGCGCCGAACCGCTCCAACTGATCTGCTTAGGCATCGCGTCGTAGTCGAAAAAATACACCTCGCCGCCCTTTGCGCCGTCCGCGTCTATGCAATCGACGAGCAAAATTTCATCAAATTCTGCCATTGTAGGCATCAAAAAGCTAGCCAGCGTCCCGCCGTCGATAAATCGGACCTGATCCGCGCTCCGGCCCGGCGCGGCGGAATTTTCGGCAACGGGGTCCGCATTGATAGAGCTTTGTGCAGCGGAATTTATGACGGAATTCTGTGAAGTAGAATTTAAAGCGGAATTCTGCTTTGTAGAATGTTCTGAAGTAGAATTTCGGTCTAAATTTGCTGCTGCGAAATTTTGCTCGGAGATAGAATTCTCACCTGCAGAATTTTGCGAGGAGTCGCATTCTATAGAATTTTGTGAGGTAGAATTTTGCATAAAATTCCGCGCCGCGAAATTATCGCCCGCCATAGAATTTCGCGCGGTAGCTTTAGGATAAAATTTATAGTTCTGCGCGAGCGCGCGGACGAAGTGCACGCCTATGCCCTCGTCCGCGTAGATGACGTTGCCGATACCCAGTACCAGCACTCTCAAGCGTGCTCTTCCTTTTTAAATTTATAGCCGCTTACGATCGCATCCATCGCGCCGTCCCTGCCCTTGACGGCGTTAAAGACCGCCATATAGACGTGGATCGGCACGAAGATTATGATGATATTCATGCAAAGATGATGTATCATTCGCACTTCGCTTAGACCGCCCATCGCAGCTTCCAGCGGGCGTAAGAGCCCGTATAGCGCGCCGCCCAACCCCTCGTGATAGACGTGAACGTATAGAATCATTCCCGTTAGACAGATTACGAACAGCACTAGATAAAAGCCCAGATATGATATAAACTGCAATGGGTTATAAACGCCGCGAAGATGCGGGTGCTCGCCCAAAAAGATATAGTATTTGATCTGGGCGATCCAGACGCGCGGGCTAAAAAAATCCTTGATGCTTAAAAGCTCTTTTCTGCTCTTTTTGTCGAAGAAGAAAAGATAAGTTTTAAAGATTGCTGCGCCGATCATCGCAAAGCCGAAGATCAGATGCACGAATCTAAATTTAGCCTGCATGAAAAGTACCGGCTCTGGGCTTACCTCGGGCGCGGTGAAAACAAAGGCGATGTAATATCCGGTGATCACCAAAATCGTAATGCAAAGCGCGCGCAGCCAGTGCGTGAGCCTAAGACCGATGGAGAACTCGTATTCCGCAAATCTTTTTTTCATCGTTTATCCTTTGCTGGGATCTACCCTATAGCAGCCAAGTTCCGCTCCTTTGGCGTCCATTACGTGCACGGCGCAAGCGATGCAAGGATCGAAAGAGTGGATGCGGCGGATGATCTCTAGCGGCTTGGAAAGATCGGCGAGTTTCAGCCCGATCAAGCAGGATTCGTAAGCGCCCATAGCGCCGTCTTTATCCTTTGGCGTGGCATTCCAAGTAGACGGCACGACCGCCTGCCAGTTTTTGATGACGCCCTTTTCGATCCTGCACCAGTGGCTAAGTGCGCCGCGCGGCACATGACCGATATAGCGACCTTTGTACTCTTTGGAGTTATCGATTACATATTTTGCGCAGGTCTGCGTATCGCCGCTTTTGATATTTGCAATTAAATTTTCTAGCGCAATCAGTCCGTTGTCGGCTACGACTTTAGCCTCGATCATACGGCATGCCGTTCGTCCAAGCGTCGAAAATACCGCCTCAAGCGGCAAGCCGGCGTCTTTTAGGAATTGATCCACGACCTTTACTACGCGCTCATTTTTCTTGGCGTAATTTACTACGATATTGGCAAGAGGCCCTACCTGAAGCGGTTTGCCGTCGTATCGCGGAGCCTTGATCCAGGTGTATTTGCCCTGGGTATCGAGCACCTTCGTATGCGCTTCTTTGCCGTGCGCGTCAATGCTCTGTCCATCCTTAAGGCCCGTATAATTCGGCTCTTGCTCGCCGTCGTAAGGATGAAGCGCCGCATCGTTTTTGTACCACGCATGCGTTGCCTCCTCGGTGATCTTGCTCTCATCAAGCTCTAAAACCTTGCTAATATCGCCGTCAAGGATCATGCCGCTTTGAAATAGCCATTCGTTCTTTGAAAGCTGAAATTCTTGATGAGTCCATAAATTTGCCACGCCGATATCGTTTAGCACGCTAGGCTCGTTGCCGTAAGCCTTCGCAGCCATTACGAGATCAGGATAGTAGGCGCGATTTACGAAGTCTGCGACCTCTTTAAATTTAGACATATATTCGCCCAGTCTTGCAGGGCTTAGGATATCCATCACGCAGGTTACGCCGCCTACGGTGAGGCTTTGCGGATGAGGCTGTTTCGCACCGAATATCGCCATCATCTGAGCCGCCGTGCGCTGAATGCGCAAACACTCAAGATAGTGCGAAAGAGCGATCAAATTTTGCTCCGGGCTAAACTTATATGTTGGGTGGCCGAAGTAGGCATTAGCGAAAGGCCCCAAAGCGCCTTTCTTAACGAAAGCGCCCACGCGATCTTGCACCTCTTTTAGTTTATCCGCACCGCACGCATAAGGGGTATCGCAGTATTTAAACGCCTCCTCACTCGCCTTTTTAGGATCGGCGCTAAGAGCGCTTACTACATCTACGAAATCAAGTCCGTGGAGTTGATAAAAATGCACCGGGTGATCGTGCAAAAATAGCGCGTTAGCCATCAGCGTGCGCGTTAGCAAGGCATTTAGCGGCGGAGTGATGCCGAGGGCGTTTTCTACCGCGACGATGCCCGCTTTGTAATGCGAGAAGGTGCAGACGCCGCAAATTCTTTGCATAAAAAATCCCGCGTCGCGAGGATCTCTATTTTTTACTATGGTCTCAAGCCCGCGCCATAGCGTCGAGCTACTATAAGCCTCGCGGACGACGTTTTCATCATCCACTACGACCTCTATTCTTAAATGTCCCTCTATTCTGGTTATCGGATCGATTACGATTCTTTGCGACATGATTATTCCCCTTTATCTTTCTTAAATGACGCAATCGCCGCGTGTGCCGCTACCGCAACACCCGTGATCGCTAAAATTCCGACACCTATCTTATCAGCGGTAGCATCAGCGCCGAGCCCGCCGAAAACACTTTCGTAAAGGCGATCCGCCAAAGGCTCCTCAAAAGGCCCCATATGATCCCAGAAATCAGGCTCTGAGCAGCCTATACAGCCGTGACCCGCCTGTACCGGCCAGCTAGTGTGGGAGTTGAAGCGCTCGCGCGAGCAGTTATTAAATGTATAAGGGCCCTTGCAGCCTACTTTATAAAGGCAATATCCGTCCTTTGCGCCCGCATCGCCGAAGCTTTCTACAAACTCGCCCGCGTCGAAATGTCCGCGGCGCTCGCACAGATCGTGGATGCGCAGCCCATAAGCCCATTTCGGTCTATTGTAAACGTCAAGGCTTGGAAGCGTGCCGAAAAGGATGAAATTTAGCACGTTGCCGACGATATTTTTTTCGCTAGGCGGACAGCCCGGGATGTTGATGACGGGTTTGCTTATGATTTTGTCCAAACCTACGGCGCCGGTTGGATTCGGAGCTGCGGCTTGGATACCGCCGAAGCTTGAACAGGTGCCGATCGCAAATATCGCCGCAGCGCCCTCGCCAGCGTCTTTGCAGTGCTGAGCTCCGCTCTTGCCCTCAGGACCCACGGTTAGGAAAAATTCATTCTCGCCGCTTGGAATTCCGCCCTCTACCATCAAGATATAGCGCCCCTTGTATTTTTCGATCGCGCCCTCTAAATTTTCCTCCGCTTGCCAGCCTGCGGCAGCCATTATCGTCTCGTGGTATTCTAGGCTGATGTAATCGAATATGAGGCTGTCGATCGTAGGCGTATCGGTGCGAAGTAAGCTCTCGCTACAGCCCGTGCACTCCGCCATATGAAGCCAGATCACCGGCAAGCGATCAGCAAGCTCCGCAGCTCGCGCCACGCTAGGCGCAAATGCGGCCGGAAGCCCGAGCATCGCGGTCATCGCTCCGCTCCATTTCATAAAATCGCGACGCGAAAAACCTTTGCTCTTAAGCCTTTCTTGTATGCTTTCCTCTGCTTTTATTCGTGGCAAACGCTCAACGGCATCAAGTCTAGCCGAAATTTGAGCTAAATCAACCATAATGTCCTCCTGAAATTTAGGATATTTTTAAATGGCATTCTATCAAAATTTAGAATTCATGCACCTTAAATTTCGTTAGATTTAATTAAAATTTTATATTTATTCATCATCTAGCAGGTTTTAAATTTAAAAATAAAAGGTGAATCAAAATTTAGCGTAGCGGGCGAAACATTAAATTACGGCAGAGAAAGCATTAAATTTTATGAAACGTTAAATTTACGAAGCAATGAAATTTTATCCAAGAATTTTATAGTGGCGAAAAGCAGTTCAAGATAAAGCAGACGTAGGTTGGATGATTTTGTGCGATACTAGCAGGCGCACTATGTGTGCGCCGCGGCGAAATATTTTTGCAAAATCATCCGTTAAATTTTAGAAAATTCTAAAAATTTCTCAAAAACTAGCTTACCAATCTCGTTGCATCTTGGATATTGATATTTAGTCCAAGCTGCTCGTTGCTTAGCCCAAGAGCAAGACCTACCAGCTGAGATAGGTGGATGATCGGCTTTCTTGCCTTGGAGTTCATCGCTTCTTGGTATCGCTCCTGATAGATATCAAGCTGCATCTGGCATAGCGGACAAGGAGTAACTACGACGTCGGCTCCGTGCTCGGCAGCGTCATTTACGATCTCGCTTGACATTTTAGATACCGATTTTACCGCAGGATAGCTAGCGTGAAAGCCGCAGCAATCAAGGCGCTTTTCAAAAGGCACTATCTGAGCGCCAAGTACGCTAACTACCGCTTCAAAGCTTTTCGGATTGGTCGAGCTTTCTTTCTTAAGCTCGCGCTCCGGTCTTAATGAGTGGCAGCCGTAAAATAGCGCTACTTTTAAATTTGTTAGCGGCCTAACGACTTTAGCTTTTAATGTGTCTAAGCTTTGATATAGCACCCAAAGCAAGCTCGTTATCTCGGTGCTTCCCTGATACTGCATACCGCCCTCTTTTAAAAAGGTATTGATATAGCTTTTAGCACCCTTATCCAAAGTTAGCTTTGCTTTAGTTAGAGTTAGCATACAGGTGGAGCAGGTAGTTAGCAGAGGCATATTCATACCCTCGGCTAGCGCGATGTTTCTGGCATTAGCCACTAAGCTCGCCATAGGATCTACGCATTGAGCTTGACTAGCCCCACAGCAGCTCCAGCCTTTTATCTCGTGAAGTTTAATACCCAGTATCGGAGCGATCGCTTCAAGTGAAATTTTAGATTCCTTTGCGGCTTGACTTAAAACGCAACCCGGGAAAAATGCAAATTCGTTATTCATCCTCTCCTCCTTATTCTATCTCGCCGCTAGCCTGAGCTTTGCGTGCGGCCTCTATCATCTTAACGAGCCCTGCATGTCCCTCGATCTCCTCACCGCCTAAAGCATGAAGAGGATTCATCTTACCGGCCATCATCAAATTTGCCGCTACGTCCATCTTGCCCATATTGGCAAATACCCCTTCGCTTCTTAAAGCAAGCTTGATCTCGTTTAATCTTCCGCTTCCCTCTACGATGTCTAGCAGGAACGCCTCCGCATGTCCCGGACCGCTTCCTGCGGTAAGTCCTTTTTTCATAGCTAGAGCGCGAAGTGCGGTGATGTCACTTTGAGCGCTTATGCCTTTAGGGCAGCGATCGGCGCACTCTTGGCAGTGTACGCATAGCCATAGTCCGTTTAGCACTGCAGGCTTTAGATGAGGCATAGCGTCCTTGCTTCTTGAATCAAACGCGGCGCGGTTAGCATGCGTAAAAACAAAAGGTTGCATATAATCGCTCGCATCGGCTCCAAGCTTATTGCATTCGCTAGCGCAGCAGCCGCAAAGGATACAATCCCACTGCTTTTTTACGCGTTCCATCTGCTCAGGGCTTTGCTTACAGCCTTTCTCTGCGCTAAATTCTTTCTTAGGCGTGATCGTAGGTTTGATTTTTCTTAAATTCTCGATACTTGGCTCCCAATCCACCACTAGATCCGAAATCACTCGGAAATTATTTAGCGGCGAGATCGTAAAGTTATCCGGGTTCTCATACTCCGCAAGCAGAGCCTCCATCTTGGTATCACAGGCGAGATATGAGTGCCCGTTTACCCTCACGGCACAGGCTCCGCATATCGCCATACGGCACGCTGCGGTAAAATTTAAAGTGATGTCTAAATTTTGCTTTATAAACTGTAAAACTCCAAGCAGGGTCTTTCCTTTGATCTGCTCTAAACTAAGCTCATAGGCTTGCTTATAATTTTTGCTTCCATCGAAGCGGTCTATGATAAATTTCATTGAGGTTTCCTTCCGTCAAGAGAGAATTCCGTAACGACGACCTCTTTGTAGCCCAAGCTTAGCTCTCCTGCGTCGTTCATCGTCACGATACTGTGCTTTAAGAAATTTTTATCGTCGCGCTTCGGATAGTCCTCTCTGGTATGCGCGCCGCGGCTTTCCAGCCTCTTTTGCGCAGCTAAACACGCACAGCGCGCAAGCAGGATTAAATTTCCAAGCTCGACGTAGTCGGTAAATGCGGTATTCATAACCGGATTTACATCCGCAACGTGCAGCTCGTCGTAGCGCGCTCTGATACCCTCTAAATTTTGCGAAAGCAGATCGAGCTTTTCGCCGGTTCTAAAGATACCCATATTATCCCAAAGCTGCGCGCCTAGCTCTTCGCGCAACTCATACATCTCGCCTGCCTTGCCCGAGCCGTTTGCGATCTGCTTAAATTTAGCCTGCCATTTTTGCGCGAGCTCGCTCGCTCTTTTACCAGAGCCGAAGCCCTCCTGCTTCGCGGCATAATCCGCTGCGCCGAGTCCTGCGAGCTTGCCCGTTACGACGGCGTCGGTTAAAGAATTTCCGCCCAAGCGGTTTGCGCCGTGGATCGAAATGCAAGACGCTTCGCCCGCGGTGTAAAGCCCCGAAATTTTAGTGCTCATATCGTCGAATTTAGACACTTCGATGCCGCCCATCGAGTAGTGTGCGGTCGGACGAATCGGAATCGGCTCCTCGATTAGATCGATACCCTCAAACAAAATGGCGGTGTGTCTGATCTTAGGAAGGGCTTTTAAAATTTTATCTTTTCCGAGGTGCCTTACGTCAAGCAGTACGTATGCGCTGAGCCCCTCGCCGTATCCCCTGCCCTCGCGAATCTCGGTTTCGATCGCGCGAGCTACGACATCGCGCGGCGCAAGCTCCATCTTTTCGTGGTAGTTTTTCATGAAGCGCTCGCCTTTATTATTGAGCAGATATCCGCCCTCGCCGCGCGCAGCTTCGGTAATGAGCGCGCCGCCGCTTTTGATACCTGTAGGGTGGAACTGCACCATCTCCGGATCGCTAAATCCAAGACCCGCGCGCAGTGCAGCCGCGATACCGTCGCCGGTAGCTATATAAGGCACCGATGTGCGGTTGTAAAACATCCTCGTATATCCGCCCGTTGCGATTATCAAGGCTTTGCAGAGCACTGGATAAAAATCGCCGGTTTGGATATTTCGAAGCACGACGCCCTCGCATCTGCCGTCAGGTGCGCTGATCTCAAGCAGCTCGTGATCGATTAAAAATTTCACGCCGTTGCTGACCGCATCGTCAAAACAGGCATGCATCAAGATATGACCCGTCTTATCGGCGGAATAGTTGCATCGTTTTTTAGACGCGCCGCCCATAAAGCGCTGTGCTACGCCGCCCGGGACGCCGCTTTCTTTGCCATCCACGCCGCCGCTAGCGTTTCTGGAAAACAGCGTGCCAATATAATCCATCTCGGCAATCGTAGGGCCCGCAAGCTCGCAAAATTTAATCGCGGCGTCCTGATCTACGAGATATGCACCGCCCTTTACGGTGTCGTAGGCGTGGAGTTTATACGAATCGCCGCCACTGAAACTCGTAACGCCGTTGATACCGCCTTCCGCCATACAGGTGGCATTGCGCGAAGGCATCATCTTCGTAGCAACGACTACGCTGAGATTTGGATTACTCTTTCTTACCGCTACGGCTGCACGCAAACCCGCGCCTCCCGAGCCGATAACGAGTACGTCCACACTAGGAAGGCCGCCTTCGTTGCCGCTGCCTCCGCTTTTAGCCTTGTCGGTATCCACGCAGCCGCTAAGGCTAAGCGCGCCGACGCTGATACAGGCCGATTTTAAGAAATCGCGTCTGTTGAAATTTGATTCACTCATTTTCCTCTCCATTTGAGAAATTCTTAGCTTAAGTTTAAAGTTCTAAACTAAAAACGTAATTTTAGTTTCATTTTTAACATAAGTCAAATATTATTTAGTGTATCATTTTATAAGAATTAAATTATCAATTGGAGAGGCTAAATGAATTTGCATCGCATGGAGCTAGTATTAAAAATAGCAGAATTCCGCAGCTTTACTAAGGCTGCCGAGGCACTTAAAATCCCGCAGCCGTCGCTATCGCAGAGCATTTTATCGCTGGAACGCGAGCTTGGAACGCAGCTTTTTAACCGCACGAGTAATCCCATTTCACTTACGCGCGCAGGAAAAATTTATGCTAGTAAAGCCAAAGTCATTTTTGACGCCATAAACGACCTAAAAAGCGATATTTCTGAAATAAGCGGCGTAAAAAATGATAAAATTCGCATCGGTTTTTCGCAAAACAGCTATAATCTACTGCCGTCGCTACTGCCGATGTTTTGCAAGAAATTTAAGGATTCGGATCTACAAATCACGCAGTTTTCTTCTGCGCTTAGCATTCGTGAAATACTACTTCAAGGTGATCTTGATGTCGGTATGCTGATACTGCCCATCGATATGAGCGGGCTTGACGGGGTTAAAATTCTAACGCAAAAAACCTATGTCGCTCTAAGCTCCACCCATCCGCTCTCGCTTGAGTTTAAAAACGAATCTGTTCCCAAAATTGATATTTCGCGCTTAAAAGAGGAAAGATTCATCCTGCCTAATCAAAGCCTAAGAAGCGCCGAGCAGATAGATGCATTTTTTGCCGCTGCGGGCTTCGCGCCGAAGGTGCTGTGTCGTACGGAGACCTTTGATATCGCCAATGCTATCGTCGCAAGCGGCGCAGGAGCGTGCTTTAGCATACCGCAGATGATAAAAGAAGATAAGGCAAGTAGGATAAAGCTCTTTGATGTAGGCGCGCGCGAGCTCGATAATACGCTGATAATCGCCTACAAAAAAGGCAAACGTCTAAACCATCTAGCGCAGGCATTTATCAAAACTGCACGTAAAATTTCTAATGAAATTTAACGCAACGATAAATGAGAGATTGAGCTTTTGCAGCACTTTACCTATACATTAGCTTTTGCACAAAAATTTTTAAAGCAGATTTTGCTCAAACTTGGGATGAAATTTCAAACTAAGCTTAAATTAGAATTTTGCCAATAGAATTTTTTATTGCTAAAATTTCACTCACAATTTACGACGAAATTTAGCGCAAAATTCTAATTTTTCACTCCGCTTAAAATATCCAAATCCTTGTTATACACCTTGGTATCTACT
>CAURMQ010000061.1:0-10444 GCA_963525765.1 uncultured Campylobacter sp.
GCTCTAAAATACGACGAAATAATGCAATCAACGCAAAAAAGCGCAAACTTGCTGTATGGCTTCATCATGCTACTAGTCGTTTATTCGCTTACAAAAACCGCACGTAAAAACTCGGTCGTGCCTAGCTAGCGGTTTATGTTGCTATTTGCGGTAATAAAGCGAAGAATCTTTTTTAAATTTTGCTCGCTTCTTAAAATTTTGGCGGTACATTTATTTTAGATTTTGCCGTTTGCGATAACAGACAGGTAAAATAGATAAACTTAGCCGTCTCTTAATGTATCAGCTACGATCGTCCACTCGCCAACGAGCCTTTCAAAACTAAAATTTGCATTCGCAGGGCTAGTCGAGGGTAGCTTGACGGGTTCTTTGCCCGTTGTGTTTAAAATTTGAGTTTTTAGGTATTTTTCGCAGATTTCGTGCGCCTTGCCGCCGTTTGTGTAAACTTGCGCGATGTGCGCGCCGCTAAAGATCGGCTCTAAATTTGCAGGCACGACGGCGGTCATTTTGGCGTCACTTGAGCCCTTTATCTCGCAGCAGATCGCAGCGTCGTAGATGGCGATGCGGCGGGCGAGCAGGAATTTTATCTTTTCCTCCGTGCTCGTAGGCGGCGGCGCGTTTAAAATTTGCGCCAGCACCCGCCAGAAGCGATTTTGCGGATTTGCGTAGTAAAAGCCCAGCTTGCGAGAGGGGGCGGAGGGAAAGGAGCCGAGGATTAAAATTTTAGAATTTTGATCGAAAATCGGCTTAAAAGGGTGAGTTTGGCTCATTTTACACCCGCTTTGTATTCGCCGAAAACGCCCGCCGGAGCGCTATAAAATTTATCTTTCATTTTCGCTTATCTCTCGTAAATACCCGAATTTTGCCAGTGAAACAGCTTGGGCTAAAATTGCGCGGCGGCAAAGATTTCGGCGCGCCTGCTTGTTCTGATACGGCGCGCGGTAAAAATTATGATGAGCCTACCGCGGCGTGCGATTTGGGTCTAAATTTCAACTTTTCAAAATCCCAAATCAGAGCTTTTGCGACTAAATTCAGCGCTTCGCAGCGGCAAAATTTTAACCCTCGCGGCAATTAAAATTCCATCCACCGCAACTGCCGCCGAAACGCTACGCGCTAAATTTTAGGCACCGAGATCACGCGCACGAGCTCGCCTTTTTTGAGCTCTTTAACCTCGAGCGGCGCAACGAGCAGGACGCTATCGTCGTCTAAATTGTTCAAAATCGCGCTGGAGCCTTGCTTTTTGCTTTGCAGGCTAACAAAAAGTCGCCCCTCTCTGTTTTGCAAGACGGCGGGCATAAACTCAAGCCACGGCGTCTTTTTTACGTAGTCGTGATCTAAGATCGCGCTAAATTCCGTGTTTTCGCGCACGCCAAAGGATTTTTGCAAAAATACGCGCAGAAACAAAATGCACGTAATGAGCGCCGAGAGGGGGAAACCCGGGAACGCGAAGATATATTTTTCGCCGGTTTTGGCTACGCGCACGTGGCGGCCCGGTTTGATCGCCGCACCCTTTACGATGAGCTCAAATTTTGATTGTAGCGTGCTTTGCACGAAGTCGTAGTCTCCGACGCTCACTCCACCGCTAGTTAGAAGTATATCGGCGCTCTGTAAAGCCGATAAGATCGCGCCTTCTAGCTCTTTTTCGTCATCGCGTACTAGAGGCATTATCATCGCTTCGCAGCCTAGTTGCGTTACTAAATTTGCAAGCGCAATGTGATTGGAGCTGTAAATTTGAGCGTCGTTTTCGAGCCTCTCGCCCAGATCCTTGATCTCGCTGCCGGTGGCAAGGATCGCTACTTTTGGGCGGACGAATACGCTTATGTGAAATAGCCCCAGCTCGGCTAGCAGCGCGATCTGCGAAAAGCCGAGCTTCGTGCCGCTTCTAAGCAAAAGCTCGCCCTCGCGGTAGCTCTCGCCCGCCGCGCGCACGGCAAAACCCGCTGAAACGGGCTTTGCGACGACGATCTCGCCGCCTTGCACCTGCACGTTTTCGATAGGCAAAAGCGTGTCACTGCCCTCGCACATTAGCCCGCCGGTGAAGGTTTTGACGCACTCGCCCGCCTTTGCCGCGGCGCCAGGCATCTTGCCTGCAGGCGTCGTGCCGACGATCTTAAATTTCGCCCCCTCGCTCAGATCCGCGCCCTTTAGCGCGTAGCCGTCCATCGCGGCGGTCGGGCGGCGCGGAGTGCTAAAAGGCGCCGCGACGTCGCTTGCTAAAATACGCCCTAGCGCCTGAGTGATCGCGACTTTTTCGATGCGCGAGGACTTTTGCACCGTGTTTGCGAAGCGCTCCATCGCGCTTTCAAATTTTTCAAATTCCATCATTTGCCTCCTACTATTTTATAAATTTGATCTTCATTTATCAGTTTCGAGTTAAATTTCACAACGAGTTCGCTATCGGTCTCGTAAATTTCAATAATGCCTTTTACACCCTGTAGTGTGGAAAAATCGCCGCCTTTAGGAAAGTATAAATTCTTAAAAAGTTTCGGATCGCTCAGCCTAGAAAGTAGCACAAGCCAGATCACACCCAAAACCGCGACGCCAATGCCTAGCGCTTCAATGCCGATTTTGCCAAAAAGTGCACCGCCACATAGCCCGCCCAAAAAACTGCCAAAAAATCCGAACGAATTAAAAATCCCAAGCGCGGCGCCTTTTTGAGCGACTTTGGCAAATTTGGACGCAAGGCTTTGCATAATGGGCTCATGCGCGTTAAATCCCACGAAAAAGAGCATCACACCCACCACGAAAGCGCTCGCCCCGCTAGCAAACGCAAAAATCAAATACGAAGCGATGAAAAAGCAAATGCCGATAAGTAGAATTTGCTTAGCTAGCGCGCGCTTTTCGCCTAAAGCACCGCTCGCGCCCATCGCGGTAAAGCCGAAAATAGCGCCTAGAGCATAAATTTTGGTCAAATCACTTTTGGAAAGTCCGAATTTTTGCACGAGCAAAATTGGAATTAGAAAAAACGCTGCCGTCATGAAAGCCTTTTGAAAAAAATTCGTTAAATTCATAAGCATTAAATTTTTATCGCTCAAAAGTGAGCCGAGCGGGACCTTTTGGCGCAGGGAGCGGATATGCGGTTCGGTAGGTACTACGAAAAAAAGTAGTACTAAACATAAAAGCGTAAGCGCCGAACTTAGATGAAATAGGCTGGCAAGTCCAAATTTGGCGCTTAAAAGCGGACTTAAAATCATTGCGACACCAAAGCTCACGCCTATCATCGCGCCCATTACCGCCATCGCCTTACCGCGCTCTTCCTCTCGCGTAAAATCGCTAATTAGTGCGGTAGCTACGGCTCCTACAGCACCGCAGCCTTGCAAAAAGCGCCCAAAAATCATCGTATAAATACTCTCGCTCGCCGCGCAAACGCAAGCGCCCACGATAAAAAGCGCTAGCCCTATCGCAAGGGTTTTTTTACGTCCGATCTTATCGCTTAGCACTCCAAATGGCGTTTGCAAAATCACTTGCATAATCGCATAAATTCCAAAAAGTAGCCCCACTAAGCTTTCGTTCGCGCCGTTCAAGCTCAATGCATACAGGCTAAGCACGGGCAGTAAAATAAATAATCCAAAAAACCTCGTAGCGATGATAAAACTAAGCGGAAGAACGCTTTTTAGCATAATCTTAGACCTCAAATAATATGAAATTTGTGCCGATTATAGCCAAAAATCGTAACGAATTCTTTGATTTTGGGTAAAATGGCGGCTTAAATTTAAGGAGAGCGGATGAAAATTTTACTTGCGACGAGCAATAAAAATAAGGTAAAAGAGATAAAAGAATTTTTCACGGGATACGACGTGTGCGCGCTCGGCGAGGTGCTGGATCCTTTTGAGATCGACGAATGCGGCACGAGCTTCAAACAAAACGCGCTTATTAAAGTTCGCGCAGTGTATGAGGCGCTAAAAAGTAAAAATTTGCAGAGCGAATTTTTCGTGCTAAGCGATGATAGCGGTATCTGCGTGGACGCGCTGGGCGGGGCTCCGGGGATATTTTCGGCGCGCTTTAGCGGCTCAGGCGCGACGGATGCGAGCAATCGCGAGAAATTAGCCGCTAGCCTACGCGCGCTGGAGCTAGAGGAGAGCCCTGCGCATTACACGGCAGCGATCGCGCTAAAATGCGATCTGGGCGAGTTTTGCACGCACGGCTTCATGCACGGCACGGCGATAACGCAGCAGCGCGGGCAAAACGGCTTCGGATACGATTTTATGTTTATTCCGCGCGGATTTGACCGCACGATCGGGGAGCTGCCCGCTGCGGTGAAATTTGAAATTTCGCACCGCACGAAGGGGCTGGCGCTGATGCGAATTTTATTGAAAAATTTAGAAAAACAGATGAGACTTGCTAAATTTCATTAAATTTAGAGCCGCAAAAAGCGGAATTTAAGAAAAAATATATATAATACGCTTTTCATTCAATCCACGAAAATCTTCGGAGCGTAGCGCAGGCTGGTAGCGCATCTGGTTTGGGACCAGAGGGTCGAAGGTTCGAATCCTTTCGCTCCGACCATTGTGGTGAGTTTAGCTCAGTAGGTTAGAGCATCAGATTGTGGTCCTGAGGGTCGTGGGTTCGATTCCCACAACTCACCCCACTTTATGCGCTCGTAGCTCAATTGGATAGAGCAACAGACTTCGGATCTGTAGGTTGAAGGTTCGACTCCTTTCGAGCGTACCACTGATTCGATAATTTGCGCTCATAGCTCAGTAGGATAGAGCAACGGCCTTCTAAGCCGTAGGTCAGAGGTTCGAACCCTCTTGGGCGTACCATATTAAGCTCATATTAAGAGCTTTTTAGCTAATATGCGCTTTCTTTTTTGCGGATGTGGTGAAATTGGCAGACACACCAGACTTAGGATCTGGCGCCTCACGGCATGAAGGTTCAAGTCCTTTCATCCGCACCATCCATTCTACGCGTTCCGGATTAGCTCAGCGGTAGAGTAGGCGGCTGTTAACCGCTTGGTCGCTGGTTCGAATCCAGCATCCGGAGCCACCTAAATTCTTTAATCCTTAATTAGTAAAATATAAAGTCCCAGAGTAAAATGCTTTTTATCTATGACATTCTGCTAAAAATAAATTATCTAAGACGCAAGCTGTATTAAAAACTCGTTTGCGCTGCAAAAATGATATAAAATTCACATACAAAACATATATTTACATTAATGTGGACATAAATCCGTCCTCTTCACATAGTAAAATACCTCCAAAATAAACAAGGAGGTACTAATGAAAAACAGAAATTTATTCGTAGATAGCGAGATATATGACCTTGCCAGTCTTTGGATACTCAGAGCGATATTTTGTGCTGGAGGACAAAGAGAATTTCTAAAATCCAAATATGGCAACCTTTTGGAATTTTTAGAGATTAATTCGGACGAGCCAACCCAGCAAGATATTAAAATCCTAAAAGATAAGCTTGCCGTTCTTGAGAAAAGCAAAATTTCATGCGAGTTAAAAGAGCTCGAATATAATTTAAATTTGCTTCAAGCAAATTTAGGTTTAAACGATACCGAAAAGGCTATTTTGAGGTTCGTCGCGATTATGTTTAATTACGAAATCGTTTCGGACGCTTGCGAGCTGACAGAAAATTTAAACGATAGACAGGCTGCAAAAGCCATATCACAGATATTAAATTTAAGCTTTATTGACGTGCAAAGAGCTTTTAAAAAAGATGGAATTTTTGCTAAAACTTCACTTATAAAATTAGATATCTACGGACGCAATTTAAGATCAAAAATTGACGTGATAAATAACGACTTCATAGGCGCTTTATTTGTTAAATGCGAAAGCATAGACGAAATTTTCGCAAGCACCATAAAACCTTGTAGCAATACGAATTTGACTCTTAAGAATTATGCTCATATTAAAGATGATGCGCAAATTTTAATCTCTTTTTTAAAAAATGCTATCCGCAAAAGACAAAAAGGCGTAAACGTACTTTTATACGGCCCTGCAGGTACAGGTAAGACCGAGCTTAGCAAGGTTTTAGCAAAAGAATTAAGTTTAAAGCTTTATGAGGTTGCTTATGGAGACAAAAGCGGATACGATAATGAAGCCCAAAGAATAAAATCTTATTGCCTCGCGCAAAATATCTTGCAAGCAGGTTCAAATTTACTGATGTATGATGAGGCTGAGGATGTATTTAACATAAATAACGATGAGAAAAGGCAATACGGCAAAGCCTTTATAAATAGAGCTCTTGAAACCAACGAAGTACCTACTATTTGGATTACGAATAATATTTATAGCATGGACGAGGCCGTCATTAGACGTTTTAATCTAGCCATAAAGCTTGGAGTGCCTAATAAAAACGTAAGAGCGAGGATCATCAAAGAATATAGCGCAAATTTGATAGATAATAAGCTAATCAATAAACTTGCAAAAAATAAATTTATTGCGCCTGCAATCGTTAGCAATGCAAGCTTAGTCGTTTCGAGCTTAAGTCTAAGAGATAAAAATAAGGCTTTTGAGCGCGTGATAAGCAACACTTTAAAAGCACAAGGCTACGGCGCGCTAGAAAAGGATAATAAAAAAGAGAGATTAAAAGATGATCTGCCTAGCAGCTATGATCCAAATTTCGTAAACTCAAGCTGCGACCTAAACGAGCTAATGCAGGGCATAAAAGAGAGCAAAAGCGCTAGGATTTGCCTTTACGGAGTTCCAGGAACCGGAAAGAGCGCATACGCTAAATTTATCGCTAAAAGCCTAAGAAGGCCTATTATCATCAAAAAAGGAAGTGAGCTTTTATCTATGTGGGTCGGCGGAACCGAGAAAAATATAGCCGAGGCCTTTAAAGAGGCTGGTAGCAAAAAAGCAGTGCTAGTATTTGATGAAGTCGATAGCTTTTTACAAGATAGAAGCCTAGCTGCTAGAAGCTGGGAGGTAACTCAAGTAAATGAAATGCTAGTGCAGATGGAGAGCTTTGGTGGCATCTTTATCGCTACGACGAATTTGATCGATAATCTCGATAAGGCAAGTCTTAGAAGATTTGATTTAAAGCTTGAGTTCGGATATTTATTGCCAAATCAAGCATTAAATTTGTTCAAAAAAGAGTGCGCATCATTAAGGATAAAATTTGACGAAAACGTAGCTGCAAGAATTTCGGGTTTAAGCTTTTTGGCGCCAGGAGATTTTGCGAGCGTGCGAAGACAGGCTAAATTTAAAAGGGTTAAAAACAGCGATGATTTTTTATGAGAGATTGGAACGGGAAGTCGCGCTAAAGAATGAAAAGAAAGTAAAAAGGATAGGGTTTTAGCAACACAACTAGCGGAATTAAAATGGTATCATTTTTATTTAAAGGATAAAAATTTTAGGCTTTTTATAGTAAAATTTTAAAAGATTTAAGGAGAAATACTATGACAAATGACGACAATGAGCAGAATAATTACATTTTAAGTGCAGATGACATACTAGGTAGCGCAAATTATCAAATCCCGTACTACCAACGCCCATATGTATGGAGTGAGGATTTGGCTTTAGGACTGCTTTCAAGCATTAAAAGATCGTTTAAGAATGGAAGCTCTAATGAAATTTTACTAGGGCACATAATTTTGCATAAGGAAGCACATGAAAACAAAGAATCAATTAACAATATAGTCGATGGGCAGCAACGTATAACTACGCTAGCTCTTATTTTAAAAGCCCTGGGTGATAATGAAGTGCCTTTTTTAGATAATAAAATAAATTTCTTATCGCATAAGGCTTTGAAAAGAAATTTCGATCTCTTGAAAGCGGAGTGCGACAATATCAAAGACAAAGAAAAATTTATAAGTTACATAAAGAATAGAGTCGAATTTACATATATAAAGACGGGAAATTTAGACGAAGCATTTTTATACTTTGATACGCACAATACCAGTGGTAGAGCTCTTAGCGAAACGGACTTACTCAAAAACCACCACCTAATGTTTATGGATGAGACAAAATCAAAGCAACTAATGCTTCAATACGCTAAAAAATGGAATGAGTATTCTTTATACGGCATTAATACATCTTGGTTTTTGAGAGAAAATTTGATATTCCGCACATTAAGAAGCGCACTATATATAAGACGAACTAAAACTGACGCTTTTAATCCGTATAGAACTTTTGGTTATTATGGTGCAGATGAAGAGTGGTATAAGTTTAATTATTCTATTTTTGAGGAATTTAAAAACCACTTTGATGAGAAAATCAAAATTTACAAAAGCAATATATCGCTCACGGATGATATTCTTGGAGGGGCGAGCTTTTTTGAATATGTTTTTAAGTATTGCGATATTTTAAAATACATTGAAAGTAATTTCATATATTTTCATGAATATTTTACGGGATGTAGTTATCTAAATCATGCTTGCCACGTAGTTTTGCTATTTATTGCCGACAAGTTTAGTATCGAGGCATTAGACGAGGTTGCGAATTTAGTGTTTTTAAATATATTTGGCGTCGCCTGCGGATATGATAGAATTTCTGGTGATAGTCCGCGGATAATAGTTCAACGGCTTTTACAGCTTACTGATACCTCAAGCACATTGGAAACTCTGAAAGTAAAAATAGAAAAAGAGTTAAAAACTAATGCAGAAATATCGAAGATTTTGCCCAAAAATCGAGAAAAGCATTATAATAGGATAAAGGACAAGACAAAGTACACCAGGGACTACATGGCCGATAATTCTTTTAATATTATAAATTTTGAAGGAGAAGAAGATGGAAGAAGCAAAAGCAAATAATCGTACTATACACAGCATAAAGAGTTATGAATTTGAAATACCTTTTTACCAAAGGGCGTATTCTTGGAGAAAGCAGGATATTGAAAAACTAATAAGCGATATAAACGGCAAAGAAGGGCACTATCTCGGCAATATCGTAGTTAAGGAGAATAATGATAAATTTATCGTCATAGATGGGCAGCAAAGACTTACTACTATTTATATTATTTTTATGGCTTTAGGAGTAAAAGAAAAACCGTTTGAACTAAGCTATGAAATAGATAGTAGCGATGGTGAAAAACTAAAAAACTTTAACGTAAATGAACGCAAATATGTAAATAGACAAATTTTAGATGCCATCCTTTTTGCTAGCAACAATGAAATTTTGTGTAAAGATAGTTTCGAAAAGAATATAAATTCGGCTATTTTTACGATGACTATTATCCCAGAAAATGTCAAAGCTACTGAGTATTTTGAACTAGTTAATACAAAAAGCATTCAGCTTGAAAATCATCAAGTTTTAAAGGCTAGATTTTTAAGTAATATTAAAGATAACTATGCAGACGTAGTAAGAAAATGGGATATGATCTCAAATATGGACGAAAAATATAAAGATCAAATTTTAGAAAGAAATCAAGCAGATTTGCCTATCGAACCAAAAACAATAAGAGAGCTTTTGGAATCAGATTTTAATGGCAAAGAAGAAAAACAAACCGAAACGAATTCTGATGCAAAAAGCCCAGTAAAATTCCCAGTATTTTTACTTCTAGTTTTGAAGGTGTTTGTTGCCAAAAACGGCTTGAATGTGGATTCTGAGAATAAGGTGGACCCTAAGAATAAGATTATCATAGACAAAGATAAACTTTTGGGGGAATTTGAAAAAGTTTTTAGAGAAAAGACAAATTTGCACTATGAGTTTATTACTTTTTTAGAAAGTATGCGTAAAAAATTTGATGAATTCGTCTGTAGAGATGACGAGATGAAAAACAAAATATTGCTAAATTTGCAAAGATTATTTTACTATACTAGCGAATACGATAAGCCTGAATTTATCGCCGCACTTTTGGCTTTCTTAGACAAAAACTCACTAGATGCTTGTAATGATAAAAATACACAAAAGGTTATTGAATTTCTCGAGCAATTGGATAACAAGCTGGCAAAGAGCGCTTTAAAAAAGAATGAATCTCGTAAAATAGTAGAAACTATAAATGACGTTATAGGAAAAATTTATAAAGGCGAAAGTCTGGAAACGCCAGTACTTGAAAAAATCGACTCTAAATTTTTAGATACTGGAACAGCAGTACCGCACTATTGGTTCTATAGGCTAGAATACCTACTTTGGCGAGATTTTAATAGTTTAAGTGCTTGTGATACTTGCGCGGATGATATAAAAAAAGTATTTCCTAAATTTAATAGAGATGAATATCTAATCAAATCCCAAGACACGGTGGAACATATGTGGGCAACAAATTTGCAAGAAAATGGCAAAGCACTAGATGATTTTGGGAATTTGGCCTTAATAAGAAAGGATTTTAACTCTAGTTTAAGCGATTATGATTTTGGTGAGAAGTTAAAAATGATAAAGGAAAGCCCAAGCTCGAGTATAAAAATGCTAATATTTTACGCATCGCAAAAGGGATACGATAAGGATATAATCGGTAGACTCGGCGATGAAATGAAGAAAATTCTTTTTCAAGGCATAACAAATGACCCTCTCTAAATCCCTCTACATCCGCGGTCTTCAGTGTGAAAAGAGCTTGTGGCTTA
>CAURMQ010000062.1:0-10372 GCA_963525765.1 uncultured Campylobacter sp.
ATTGGACTTTAGTCTTACGGACGTTTATCGAAGTAGATAAAATAACGATATAATGGGTTTTACATAAAATAGGAGATCACAAAGACAGCATGAAACTGGCTCAAATTTTATCGCTGCTTTCGCATATATCTTTCGTAGCGGCGATCATTTATAGGTTAAAATTCAGAGATAATAACCCGTGGGAGTTCGCAATCGCGCTTTTTGCCTACGCGATTTTGTTTGCTTTTTACCCGCAGACTCTGCTTAACGATAATAAAAAGACGATCGCCATGCTGCTGTTTATGGCGCTTTTGATCGTGATCGTGTAGCTGCGCCTATAAATCGGCGGGATCGGTTGCGGCGGCGCGTGCGATTCGCCTTTGATTGCAGCGGCGCGAGGGATACTATTTTTAAAATTTATTGTAAAATTAGAGCGTTAATTTATTAAAATTTAAAGGGTCGGTATGCAGATAAACTTAGACGACGTGAGGATTGAGGGCGGCTGGAAAGAGGCGCTTAGGGAGGAATTTTTAAGCGAGTATTTTGCAAAGATCAAGGAAAATCTGCTCGCCGCAAAGGCGCACGAGATCGTCTATCCGCCGGGAAATTTGATCTTTAATGCCTTTAATCTCACTCCGTTTGAGCGGGTGCGCGCGGTGATTTTGGGGCAGGATCCCTACCACGGCGCGCATCAGGCGATGGGGCTTAGCTTTTCGGTGCCGCACGGCGTGCGAATCCCGCCTAGCCTCGTAAATATCTACAAAGAGATTAAAAGCGATCTGGGTATCAGCGAGCCTGCTAGCGGCGATCTGAGCTACTGGGCGAAGCAGGGCGTGCTGCTACTTAATGCGAGCCTTAGCGTGGGTGCGAACCGCGCGAACTCGCACAGCGGCTTCGGCTGGCAAATTTTCACCGACGCCGTGATTAAAATTTTAAGCGCGAGGCGGCAAAGCTTGGTCTTTATGCTGTGGGGAAATTTCGCCAAAGCAAAATCTGCGCTGATCGATGCGCAGAGGCATCTCATTTTAACCGCCGCGCATCCCAGTCCGCTTGCAGGAGGGGCGTTTTTCGGCTGCAGGCATTTTAGCAGATGCAATGAATATCTGCGCGCGCACGGCTTGGGAGAGATCGATTGGGATCTAAATCACGGCGCAGATTAAATGTATTTTAAATGAAATTTGCGTAAAATGCGCCGCAAAATTTCAAAGGTAAAGAAATTTTAAAAAATGTCGAAAGGAGAAGTGAGCGAATAATATACGACCGGCTTAAGACGGCTTGCCGAAGCGACGCGAATGCGCGGCTAGGCTAATCATTGCAAATTAAAGGAACGATATGAAAAAGATAATTTTGGGAATTTTCTTGCTATTTACAAGTAGTGTAGTGGCAAATACCCTATCAGAGATCAGGCAATCGGGCAGTGTGCGCGTAGGCGTATTTGAGGCGCAACCGCCTTTTAGTAAATTTGAAGACGGCAAATTTCAAGGATTTGAGGTGACCCTAGCCGAGGCGCTATCAAAAGATATATTCGGTGGCAAGGCGGGCAAAGTGGAATTCGTGCCCGTAAAGGCTAGTGAGCGTTTAAAAGCGTTGGAAGAAAATAAAGTAGATATGGTGCTTGCGACCTTTACGATCACAAATGAGCGTAAGCAGCTAGTCGATTTTACGACGCCGTATTTTGCAGTAAATATCGGCGTGCTAACCCGCGCTGGCGATAGGATCAAGACCGTATCGGATCTGCACGGCAAGCCGATCATCGCAGAAACCGGAACTACGGGCGAAGCGTATTTTAGAAAAGAGGGCTTTGAAATTGTAAATTGCGCCACTGCAAATGAATGCTATAAAATGCTAAAGGACGGTAAGGGCATCGGATATGCGACGGATAATCTGATAGTTTTAGCTTATGCCGTCATCGACAGCGACACCGAGGTAAATATCAAGAATTTAGGCGTTTCGGATTTCTTAGGCATTGCGGTTTCTAAGGGCAATAAGGATCTGCTTGAGTTCTTAAATGGCGAGCTAGTCAAGCTAAGCAAGAACGGCTTTATGAAAAAGACCTATGACGAGACGATTGAGCCGTATTACAAGGGTACTGCGGAGAAAAAATATTTCTTGCTGGATGATCTTTATAGCTTATTTTAGGCGGGCATAGCGGTACGGCTCGTGTGTATTTGCTTGCAGTAAGCATAGCTGTGTGCTCTCGCCAGGTAAAATTTAAAAGGCTCGCATAGCCTTGCTATTTTGTCCGACTTTGCGAGCTTGGTTTAGATTGTAAATTTTACTAACGCGCTGTTGCAGAATTTATAAAATTCCATAGAATTTCGTAGCGGCGCGTTATTTTTATGGCGCTAATAGACGCACAGAATTTTATAGCGAAGCGCTAAAATTTAATGAGAGCAGGCGGAGCTTGATGCAAGGTAGCAAAATTTAAAAAGCTTCTATCATTATGCTTAGAGATTTTAGTTGCGAAATTTTATCGCTAAGCTCGTAATTTAGGGAATAATTTCAGTTTTGGTAAAATGAAATTTTAAGAAAATTTACATTACAATTACGAAAAATTTAAAATTCAAGGAGGAAATTATGAAAAAGTCATTTTTTCTTATTCTATTGTTGGCGATCTTTGTTTTTGCGAATTCATTAAGCGAAATAAAGCAAAGCAAGGTTATCAGAGTAGGCGTTTATGAAAACGAGCCGCCTTTTAGCAAGTCAAGCGATAAGGGCTTTGAGGGATTTGAGGTCGAGCTTGCCAATGCGCTAGCCGGTAAAATTTTCGGTAACAGCGGCGGTCGTATCGAGCTCATACCGGTAACAAACGAAGTGCGTTTTCCGATGCTGCAAAACAATCAGGCAGATATGATAATCGCGGCTGCAAGTATCACTGAAGAGCGTAAAGGCAGCGTGGATTTTTCGATGCCATATTTTACGGTAAATTTGGGAATTTTAACGAAAAAAGACTCAAATATTCACAAAATAGGCGATCTGATGGGCAAAAAGATCGGCGTCATCCGCAAGACCACCGGCGAGGCGTATATCAAAAAGGACGGCGGTTATAATGTTTCTTATTGCAACGATTCGGTTGATTGCTATAGGAGATTAAAAAGTGGCGAGATCGACGGGTATTGCAACAACAACCTTTTTGTAATGGTCTATCCGATCGTAGATCCTGCAGTCGAAGTCAATATCAAAAATTTAGGCGATAATGTATTCTTGGGCGTCGCGGTGCAAAAGGGTAACGCGGAGCTGCTAGAAGCGATCAACAAAGGCTTGATCGCACTTAGCAAAGAGGGCTTTTTCAAAAAGGCTTACGAGGACACTTTCGAATCCTTCTATAAAGGCACCGTCGATAAAAAATATTTCCTACTCGACGATCTTTACAGCTTTTTTTAATAAAAAAAGGAATTTAAAATGAAAAAATCACTGTTTTTAATTCTTCTATCTTGCATCTTTGCGCTTGCAAATTCTTTAAGCCAAATAAAGCAGAGTAAAGTCATTCGTATCGCCGTTTATGAAAATGAGCCTCCATTTAGTAGAGTTACGGATAACGGCTTTGAGGGCTTTGACGTAGAGCTTGCTAATGCAATCGGAGGCAAAATTTTAGGCGATACCGGCGGCAGGATTGAGCTCATACCGGTATCAGCGCAAGCGCGCTTTCCGTCCATTCAAAATAATCAGGCGGATATGCTTATCGCGGCTGCAAGCGTTACTGAGGAGAGAAAGAAAAATTATGAGTTTTCGATGCCCTATCTTTCGGTAAATTCCGGAGTTTTAACCAGAAAAAGCGACAATATCCAAAAAATGAGCGATCTGCGAGGTAAGAAAGTAGGCGTCATTCGCGGCTCGACTGGCGAAGCGTTTATGCAAAAGGACGGCGGCTACAATCTAGTGTATTGCAAAAATTCCTCCGATTGCTACAAGCGGTTAAAGAGCGGCGAGATCGACGGCGCGTGCGACGATAATCTATTTGTGATGGTCTATCCGGTCGCAGATCCTAGCGTCGAGGTTAATATCAAAAGTCTTGGCGAGAACGTATTTTTAGGCATCGCGATGCAAAAAGGCAACTCTGAACTTGCAGAAGCCGTCAATCAAGCGCTCATCTCACTCAGCAAAGAAGGCTTTTTCAAAAAAGCGTATAACGATACTTTTGAGCCTTTCTACAAAGGCACCGTCGATAAAAAATACTTCCTTTTAGACGACATATACAGCTTCTTTTAGAATTTTAAATTTTGATTGCGGGTCGGGATTTGAAGCTTCGCGGCTTTAAATTTTAACCCGCGCATAACCGGCGTGTCATTAAAATTCCATCTCAAAATTTTGTCCTAAAATCTCATTTGAAATTTTATTAGTCCCGCCGCCGCGCCGAAGCCCGGCGTACACACGGCGATCGCAATCTTTGGTATTAGCGAGCATTTACGGCGCACAAAATTAGATCGAGCTAAGCTTTAAAATTTTACTTCGAGCCCTTGGAATTTTTTAAATCCTGCATGCGCTCCTGCTGAGCCTGCACGAACGCGCTGTATCTCGTAAAAAGATAATCTTTGATCTCAAAAATCATCAACGTAAAAATCGAAGGCAGCGTGAAAAATCTAATCGTCATAAATACCAGATCAAGCGCGCTTAGCTCATCCTCGCTCGCTCGATACCCTCCCGCGCTTGCGGTTAAAATCCCATGTAGCGCCTCGTAGTTGTAAAGGATGAAAATCGTCACAAAAAGCGTCGAGAGCTTCGATACGATCTTATTCATGATCTGCGCCACGTCCTCATCAGCGATCACCGACATCGCAAACCATACGAGGGTAAAAAACAACGGAAAGACGATGTTAAAATTTAGCGAGTTATCAAGCTTCTGTGCGCCCGTTACCGCGATGATCGCAAACACCGCCGCAAAGGGGATCACAAATAGCGCAAACGTCATCGCCGATTTTATCGCTTTAAAAAAGCTATACGCAAGCAGTGGCGAACCCAAAGCAAGCAAAAAGATCGTCAGCGCGTAGTTTGCTTTGGCAAAATCGTATAGGTTAAACAGCGCAAATACCGATGCTGCGGCAAGTAGCGGTACGCTTAGCTTAAACAGTATCCCGTATTTGGCGTAAGCGCGCGATACGACGGCGTCGAGCTTGCTAAATTTGACGTTTAAGCTTTGCGCCCTGATGAAAAACAAAATGACGAATTTGACGATTACGTTTGGGCTCATACGCACCTTTCCGTTTAAATTTATAAAATTTTATCCACGCTAGATTTGCGAAATTTTATCCGCGGAGCCTGTCCGTAGAATTAGGCTTTGCCGACGGCTTATGCGGCCTGCGTTAAAATTTCATCGCGCTCTCGCTGCGTTGCCATCTTGCCGCCTTGTAGGCTCTGTCTTTTGGCTACGTGAGGCGGACCTGCGCGCTTTGGCTTGCATAGCGTCTCGTTAGCAAGCCCTCTATGTTACAGCGTGTCGCAGCAGCGCTCATTCGGCTCGGCGCGCGATACTTGCTTGCGGTATCCGCGTCGTGTCCGCGCATGAGAGCTTTGCGCCGCTAAAATTTTATCGGCTCTTAGCTCTATGCGATACGTCCTGCGCGCCGCGATAGAATTTTGCGCGACGCAAGGACCTATCGGGCTTGGCTTTGCGCTGCATTGCAGCAAAATTTTAAAATTTGCGCCGCAAAGCGCCTATCTTACTTACTAGGATGCGGCGCGAATGATTAAATTTTAACCGCACCGTCGTCGCGCCGTTTTAAAACTCAAATGAAATTTTATAGCTTCGCTCGCGTTCATGCGGCTTCGCAGCGTCGTTTCGTTTTTAAAACTCGGCGAATTTTAAAGCCGCTGCGATACGTAAAATTTTAAATATCGCACCCTATAAAACCTATTTCGCTCGCTCGCACCGACCTCTAAGTTTATGCAAAAAGCGATAAGTCTGCGTGCGCCCTTCGCCGCGCCCATGCAAAAGCAACGCGCCCTTTGCCGCTGAAAATTTATTTTTGCCCATTCGCACCCCCTGCTAAACTGAAGCTAAGAAGCGCGCCGCCTCACATCCAATCTAAAATTTGCGTGATCTCCGTGGCGTGAAAAATTTTAAGTCCCTGCGTGTTTTGCGGCTTCATCGGAACGATCGCGTTTTTAAATTTCTGCATCGCGGCTTCCTTCAGGCGCGCATCGAGGTTGAAGATCTCTCTGATCTCGCCGTTTAGGCTCACCTCGCCGATGAAGACGCTCTCTTTGCTGATCGGGCGGTTTTTGAAGCTGCTTACGATCGCCGCGACGACGGCTAGATCGCACGCCGTTTCGGTGATCTTTACGCCGCCGCTTACGTTTACGAAGACGTCGTATCCGCCAAGCCCAATCTCAAGCTTGCGATCAAGCAACGCCAGAAGCATATCGAGGCGGTTTTTATCAAAGCCCGTAGCGCTGCGCTTCGGGTAGCCGCTCTCGCACACGAGCGCTTGGATCTCCACGACGAGCGCGCGCGTACCCTCCATCGTGATCGTGATCGCCGAGCCGCTTACCGCCTTGCCGCGCGTGAAAAATTTACTCGCGACGTCCTTGGCGCTTACGAGCCCGTGCGGCCCCATCTCGAAAATCCCCACCTCGCTCGTAGCCCCGAATCGGTTTTTAAAACCGCGCAAAATTCTAAGCTGCTTGCTCGCATCGCCCTCGAAATACAGCACCACGTCCACCATATGCTCTAATATGCGCGGGCCCGCGATCGAGCCTTCTTTGGTGATGTGGCCGATGATGAAGATCGAAATCCCGCGCGCTTTGGCAAGTCGCATCAGCTCGAACGTGATCTCGCGTACCTGCGTGATAGAGCCCGGCGCAGAGGGGGCCTTGTCGCTAAAAAGCGTCTGGATGCTGTCGATGACGATAAACTTATAATCCCTGCGCTCCACCTCTTCAAGCACGGCGCTTAGATCTATCTCGGTGAGCAAAAACAGCTGCTCGCTTATCGCGCCCAGCCGCTGCGCGCGCATTTTGATCTGGCTGGCGCTCTCCTCGCCACTTACGTAAAGCACGGCACGGTCGTCGCTTGCTAAATTTGCCGCGATCTTAAGCAGCAGCGTGGATTTTCCGATGCCCGGGCTGCCGCCGATTAGCACGAGCGAGCCCTCTACGACGCCGCCTCCGAGGACTAAATTTAGCTCGCTATCCTTGGTGTCAATGCGCGAAATTTGCTCGATTTCTATCTCGCTGATCGCTTTGGCGCTTGCGGATGAGGCGCGGGCAAGCTCGCCCTCGATCTCTTTTAGCGCTTTGATCTGAGCGGGCTTGAGCTCGACGAAGCTATCAAATGCGCCGCAGTCGGGGCATCTGCCGAGCCATCTGCTTTGCTGATTGCCGCAGTGCTGGCACTCAAAAATCGTGGTTTTAATCTTCGCCATTTTTATCCTCGCTCATTTTGTCTAAATTTAGCCTTGAATTTCGCGAAATTATACTTAAAATTTTTAAAATTTTAGCCGTCCCGCGCGCTGTTTGCGAGATCAAAAATCACGGAACAAAGGATTTGCGGCTAAATTTAGGCTAAATTTAAATATGTTTTAAACATTTATAACTATAATACAAACTTCACTTTATTTAAAGAAGGTTTAAGATGAAGGGCAAGCTTAGTAGAAGCCAATTTTTGACGATATCGCTTACTCTATTTGCGATGTTTTTCGGTGCGGGAAATTTTATTTTTCCGCCGGGCTTAGGCAAGGATTCCGGACAGAATTTTTATGTCGCGATAATGTTTTTTTGCGCTACGGCGGTGCTTCTGCCAGTACTCGGCGTCGCAGGTATTGCTCGTGCCAAGGGGCTTCAGAGCCTGGTGCGCCGCATAGATCCCGTGTTTGCGATTGTTTTTACCGCGCTTTTGTATCTTACGATCGGGCCGCTTTTTGCGATACCGCGCGCGGCAAATATGCCTTTTGACATCGCGATTAAGCCTTTTATTGCGGAAGAGCGTCTTCAAATTTGGCTATTTGTTTATTCTGCCGCGTATTTTGCGCTGAATTATTACATCTGTATGAATCCTTCAAAGCTCGTCGATCTGCTTGGAAAATACCTCACGCCGATACTTTTGGCGCTTATTTTGCTGCTTTTCGGTGCGGGATTTTTATTTCCGATCGGAAGCTTCGTCGCTCCTAGCGGAGAGTATGTCGATCATGCCGCAGCAAAGGGCTTCGTAGAGGGCTATCAGACGATGGATGCGCTTGCGTCGCTGGCATTTGGAATCATCGTGATTAATGCCATTAAAGCAACCGGCGTAAGCGACGAAAAGCACCTTGTAACCTCCACGATAAAAGCGGGAATGATGTCGGGCGTCATACTGATGACGATATATTTCATGCTGGGCTATCTGGGCGCGACCTCCGCGGAGCTTTTCAAGGATACGCCGAATATCAACGGAGCGGAGCTTCTGTCGCGAGTAAGCGATCATTACTTCGGAAGAGTGGGCGTAGTGATCCTAGGCAGCGCATTTTTCCTAGCCTGCATCACCACGACGCTGGGTCTTATAAGCTCGGCTAGCGAATACTTTGAAGAGCTTACGAAAGGTAAGATCAAATACAAAACCTGGGCGATCGCTTGGTGTGTGATCGGCTTTGGAGTCGCAAACTTCGGCCTTACGACCATCATCAAGGGCTCCATCCCCGTGCTCGTCGCCATCTATCCGATCTCGATCATGCTGATAATCCTCTCGCTGATCAACCCGTGGATCGATTCAAGCAAGCTGATTTACCGCGCCTGCGTCTATGTCTGTGTAGTCGAGGGCGTCATAAACGGGCTTGATATTTTGGGGATTTCGGTGCCGCTTGTTACGTTTATTGTAAAGAAAATGCCGTTTTACGACTCGATGCTCGGCTGGATCGTGCCTAGTACCTTGACTTTTGCCGTGACCTACGTGCTACATCTGATCTTTGAAAAAAGAGACGATAGCTTTTAAATTTAAGAGCTATTTTAAAATTTAGCCGGGCTCTACGGGGCTCGGCACACTTCTAAATTTTAATTCGTCGCCGAATTTAATCTCCCATATTTTTCCATAGAATTTTGAGATACAAGATAAGCCGCCTTCAAAATTTAACCTAAATTTACGCTAGAATTATCAAAATAAAATCGCAAAAGGAAATAAGATGGATAAACGCGACGAAGCGCTAAGCTTGGCGCGAGATTTCGAGCGTGACGGCTTTAGGGTGCCTAATTTATACGAGCGGTTTTGGCGGCTGCAAGGGGGGATGCGGCAGCGTATTTTACGCTAGCGGATAGCCTGCTGCGCGGACGGCAAGAGGGCGGCACGCTGCTAAAGGACGCTATGTGCTACATGGGCGAGGAGGATTTTAAAGCTTTGATTGCTACGGCGGTTGAAATTTTACGCGAAGATGCGGCGCAGGGGCGCGAAACGCAGCAAAGCAAAAGCGCGATCCAGACGGAAGAGGATGCACGCTCAGCGCGCTCGGACGAATGCACGAGCAAAAGCGCACGGCAACGTGGCAGAGATGAAAAAACGCGCGCTGGAAAAACGCCGAAGAGGTCATCGCAGCGGCAAGTCTCGAGTTCGCGCCGCTTTTGCACCCGTATCTTGGCGAGCTTTTTAAATTGCAGCCGAACGAGAGTGCGTATTACGCGGAGTATCCGTGGTGCGGGCTTAGTTACGAGAGCTCGCAAATCTGGCGCGAGAGGCTTGCGGATTCGCAGACGAGCAAAGACGATAAGCAAAAAATTTTTAGCTGCCTGCTGCAAACCCGCGATCCGCGAAACGTAAAATTTGCCTGCGAGTTCGCGCTTGCGGAGGATTTTTTCGATCGCCCGTGCGATTTGCTCGAATATATAGGCTACTGGCTGGAGGCCGTGGGATTTACTTTTGAGCGGGCAAAATTTTACGCAGACGGCGCGACGCAAGCGGCAGCGGATGAAATTTTAAAAATGGATGCGGACGAATGCGGCGGCGCAAGGCAATCCCAAACGAGCAAGTGCGATCTATCGCAGATGCCAAACGAGCCGGGCGATGCTACTTCAGCGTCGCTGCAAGCGGATGAGTGTGATCTATCGCGCAAAAATTCAGATGAAGCGCGCGATGCGGCAAACGCCGTTAAATTTAACGCTGGCGAGTTAAAATCGGCAGCGAGCCAAAATTTTAAAGCGGGCGCAGCTGAACACGGCTCTAAATTTAACTCAAATGAGCCAGCCGCCGATAAATCACAAAAAGCGTCGAACGATGAAATTTGCTTTGGCGGCGAGAAATTCAGGCTCAAAAGATACTGCGGTCAGCGCGTGTATCACATAATCTTTCCGCACGGCTATTTCGGCGCGCCCTATGCGCCGCATCTGGCGAAGCACCATCTGACCTGGCGGTTTGAGGGCGGCGAGGCTGGATATAAGCTAGGCGGGGTTTTGGACGAGGCGGACGGCGATGCGCAAAATCCGCTATTTCATCTCA
>CAURMQ010000063.1:0-10226 GCA_963525765.1 uncultured Campylobacter sp.
AATTTCACCTACTCCTTTTCGCTGGGCGCTTTCATCGCCAAAAAAAGCGCGGGCGCGGAGTTTAAGGGCAAAACCTATAAAATTAAAGAGTGCGTTTATGATCAGTGACGAACTCTTTACGCGCCTCGATCTAGGCGAGTATCTAGAGAAATTTAAAAGCTTTTTGGCGCGCGAAAAGCCGCTGTTTTTAAGCGGCGATAGCAAGCTAAATTTTGAAAAAATTTCAGAGCTTACGAAATTTGATCTCGCGCAATGCGAGAGCGTCGCGAACCTAGACGACGCGCTGATGCGTATCTCAAAGCACGGCGTGCTTCATATCAGCGAAATTTACGAGTTTAGCAAGATCGTCCGATATTTTCTGTATCTCAAAAAGCAGCCTTTTGAGGGCAAACTCGCCGCTTGGCTTGCAAAGATCGAAATTCCTGAGCCTATCGCGCAATTAAAGGATTATTTCGACGATCAGGGCGGCTTTCGCGACGCGATAGACGAGCGCTTCGGCGCGCTAAACGAGGCGTTTAAGATAAAGCGTGACGAGATCGAGCAGACGCTAAAAAGGCTGATCTATTCCAAAGCCCTTTCGCCCTATCTCGCCGACACGCAGATCCACTACATAAGCGACACCGAGGCCCTGCTGGTGCGCGGCGGCTTTAATCACGTGCTAAAAGGCAGCGTCGTAGCGCGCTCAAGCGGAGGCTATTTTTACGTGCTTCCAGACGCGATCGCGGCTCTGAAGTCCGCTCAAAGCGCGATTTTGGATAAAAAAGAGCAGATCGTTTTCGAGCACTGCAAGCAGATCAGCGCGGTTTTTAATAAGAATTTAGCTTTTTTAAAATTTATAAACGCCGCCTTCGATACGATCGATGCGCTGATTGCGCGCGCGGCGATGGCAAGAGCGAGCGATTACGAGTTCGTTCTGCCCGAGCCTTCGCGCGACATCGTCCTAGACAGCTTCGCCCACCCCGCGCTTAAAAATCCAAAGCGCGTGAGCGTGGAATTTAGCGGCAAAATTCTGCTCATCACCGGCGTGAATGCGGGCGGAAAATCGATGCTTTTAAAAAGCATTCTAAGCGCGGCGCTGCTAGCTAAGTACCTCCTTCCGATGCCTATTCGCGCAAGCCTCAGCCGCATCGGCATCTTTAAAGAGTTCGAGCTCATAATGGAGGATCCGCAAAACTCCAAAAACGACATCTCGACCTTCGCGGGCAGGATGGTTGCCTTTAGCAAGCTGTTCGGGCGCAAAGAAATTCTAATCGGCGTCGATGAGATCGAGCTGGGTACCGATTTTGAGGAGGCTGCGAGCCTATACGGCGCGATGATCGAGCAGCTGATAAGCGGCGACGTGAAGATGATCATCACCACGCATCACAAGCGCCTAGCGATGCTGCTGGCGAAAGATCCGCGCGTGGAGCTGCTGGCGGCGCTTTACGACGAGAAAAACAGCGCACCGAAGTATGAGTTTTTAAAGGGCACGATCGGCAAATCCTACGCCTTTGAAACCGCGCTGCGCTACGGCATAGCGCAAAATTTGATCGCCGCGGCGCGCAAAAACTACGGCGAAAACAAAGAAAACCTGAACGAAGCGATCTCAAAAGCGATAAATTTAGAGCTTGAGTTAAAACAAAAGCTGGCGCAAACGCAGCAAAAAGAGGCTAAACTTGACGCGCTGAGCGAGGCGCTAAAAGATCAGCGCGAGCGCGCGCAAAGCGAGCTGAAGGCGGAGCTTTCAAGGCTGCAAAACGAATACTACCGCGCCATTTCGGAGGCCAAACGCAGCGTGAGCCTAAGCGACGTGCGCGAAAAGCAGCGCGCCATAAACCGCGCAAACGAGCTTGCACGGGCCGTGCAGCAGCCCGAACTCAGCACGCCCGAGCCGCAAAGCCTCAAGGTGGGCGATCGCGTCAAATACGGCAAGATCAAGGGCGAAATTTTATCGCTTAGCAAAACCCAGGCGCTGATGCTAAGCGACGGCATCAGGCTGCGCGTGCCGCTTAGCGAGCTAAAGCGCAGCGGTGCAGCACCGGCACCCGTAAAAAACATCAGCATCAAGGTGCAAAAGCCCTCCTCCGCGTCGCTCGTGCTCGATCTGCACGGCTTGCGCGCCGAGGAAGCGATCAGCAGGCTTGATAAATTTATCAGCCAAAGCCTCGTGATGGGCTTTGATGAGATCATCGTCAAGCACGGCATCGGTACGGGCAAGCTCGCGTTCGCGGTCAAGGAGTTTTTAAAATCGCACCCAAGCGTCAAGGGCTTTCGCGACGGCACGCCCGCAGAAGGAGGCTTCGGCTCAAAGGTCGTCTCGCTTTAGACTTAGGCTCGAAGGCCTTTTCGCTTCAGACGCGAGCACGAACGATGCGGAATTCGCTCATTTCATCCATGCCTTCGCCGAGGTTTTGCAAGAGCACGGGTGCTTTTAACGTAGAATTTCGCCGTGGAATTTGTAGCATGGCTTTTCGCTGAAATTTCATGCGGCGTAGCCGCAATAGAAAATACAGCGCGAATGCAGTCCGCAGTTTAAATTTGACGCAAGCGTAGCTCGCCCTTCTAGCGTCGCGCGGGTGGGGGTTGGTAAGGGGGCGGGCGCGCCTCGCAACTCTGAGCGCCACCCCCTTACAGAAATACGTAGCATATAACACCAACGTGGATATGTATAAATGAAATTCTTAGAATTTTCGATGTAAATTTAAAAGTGGCGCTTTGCCTTTATAAAATTCCGTCTAAATTTTAGTCCGTGATATGTTTCTCTTGGGACGGGAAGGGGGCTTGAATTGCGAGGTCGCTCCCCTTCCCGCCCCAAACCCCACCCATCCCCCTACGACGCTTTAAGCGGGGCGGACTACGTCCGCGTTAAATTTAAATTGCGACTGCGTCGCATAAAATCTCACCAATGATAAAATTCTTTCGTGCTTAAAATTTTAAAATTCCAAGCGCAAAAGAATTTTGAAATTCCAAATACGATAAAATTTAAGTGACGGCGGAATTTTAGAATTCCTATTGGCGGCGAAATTTCAGAATTCTGATCGGCAGCAGAATTTCAAAATTCTGTAAATTTGAGCGAAATTCTGAAATTTCGTAAATTTAAAACGATTGAATAAGGAGGTCTCATTGAACCCGATTACCGAAAAGCGCAGCGTTTCGGGCTATTACTACGCCGAGGATCGCGAGTATGTGTACTTCGTGACGGACGCGCCGCGCGAGCAAAACTACCGCTTTATTTTTGACGCGGGCGCGATCTATTCGCAAGATGACGCGCGAGGCGGCGAGGTGCGGCCCAGCAGCGAAGCGGAGTTTTTCGCGGTCGTCAAAAAGATCCTCGCGCAGTACCGCGATAAAATTTTAGAGCACTCCGCAGAGCTTGAAAATTACGAAAAGATCTACACGCGGCGCGGCGATTTTTCAAAATTTATGAAAAGGCACTCTGTCCTAAAATACGAAATCCGCAAATTTCAAAACAAAATTTCGCATTTTTACGAGGCGCTTCTCATCTGCGCAAACGAGCAGCCGGCGCTGAAAAAGCAGCTGAAAAACTACGCCTACGAAGCGGGCGTTTTCAAGGGCGTGATGAGCGAATATGCCGTCAGGATCGAGGATATCTATCAATTCATCCAGGGGCTCAAAAACGACAAAATTAGCCGCAACATCTACATTCTCACGATCATCTCGTCGCTGCTGATGCCGCTAAATTTCATCACGAGCTTTTTCGGGATGAACACGACGGGGCTGTTTTTAAGCGGCTCGGCGCACGGCACGCTCATCGTGACGCTTGCGATGTGCGTGATTTTCGCGGCGATGGTCGGCTTTCTTATGCTCTACGCCAAAAAACGAAACTAAAGCGGAGGAGTTAAATTTTAAACAAAAACGAGCTTAAAAATATCCTAGGCGGATACCTCGGCAGGGAGATTGCGGGCGATTTTAGAGTGCTGAAAGAGCACGAGATCGCGCTCTGCAACGACGTGGCGAAATTTCCTTTTGAGGGCGATAGCGGGCTGCTTCGCGAGTTTTGTATCTTTGCAGATAGCGGCACCGGCGATCTTTGGCTGCTAAGCTCTGGCGGCGAGATCGCGTTTTACGACCATGATTTGGAGTTTTTGTCCGAAGCAAATTTGGAAAAATTTGATCTAAATCTTGCGGGCTGGCTAAAGATCGCCGAGCTTTTTTGCAAATTTGAAGCCATTAGCGACCCGAGTAGCACGCAAAAGGCGGAATTTAAGCAAAGCGTAGCTAAAATCTGTCCGCAGATTTTAGAAATTTGGGAAATTTAGGCGCTGCTTGCGGCGCTTAAATTTAATCGCAAAACAGGAGCAACGATGAAATTTATCGCATATTACGACTTGCCGCTTGGTAAAATCACGCTCGCGGGTGATGAGGCGGGGCTTTGCGGGCTGTGGTTCGAGGGCGAGAAATACTACGCGCACGCTCTTGCGGCGAACGGTGCGAACGGCAAATTCTGCACGCGCGATATTGCGGCAAAAACAGATGCCGCCGCAAGAGAGGGTTGCTACGAGAAAAGCTGTGCGCTAAAAACGAAAAGCGGTGCGGATAAAAAGCGCATCGCGTCCAATCTGTTCGCAAAAGAGCAGCACACCGTGAGCGAAACACAGTGCGATTTTGCGACATTGAAAAAAAGTGATACTGCGACAAAAGCGGCGAACGGCGCGGACGGCAAATTCTGCGCACACACACTTATAGCAAGTGAAAAATTCTTCACGCGCGGTTTTGCAGTTAAAGACACGGGCAAAAAACCTCGCGCCACCAATCTTTCGGTGCAAGGCGCGAGCGGAAAATTCTGCACGAACGAGCAAAGCGGATACTTCGAGGAAAAAACCTAGCCGTTTTCGATCAAACTAAGCGCTGGCTCGATCTGTATTTTAGCGGATACGAGCCGGGTTTTACGCCCGCTCTAAATCCCGCGGACTCGGCGTTTAGGCGCGCCGTGTGGGAAATTTTGCTTAAAATTCCATATGGCAAAACCACGACCTACGGGCAGATCGCGCGCGAAATCGCCGCAGCACGCGGGCTAGCGAAGATGTCCGCGCAAGCCGTGGGGCACAACAAAATCTCGATCATCATCCCCTACCACCGCGTCATAGGCGCGCACGGCAGCCTCACGGGCTACGCGGGCGGCATCGATAGAAAAATAAAGCTGCTGCAGCCAGGGGGCGTCGATATGCGAGGGCTTTTCACGCCCGCGAAGAGCACGGCGGCGCAAAGCGGCAAATTTAAAAGGCCACAAAAGATTTTAATGCTCGCGCGCAAAAGTGCGATAAAATTTGAATACTTAAATTTAGACGCTGCACAGCGCATCGCTTGCAAATCGAAGGCGAGCGGCGATTTTAAACGATTACACTGCGCGCAGGACGGCGATCATTAAATTTAAAGCCGAAGCAGGCACGCTTTGAAATTTTAAATTTTTCCGCCGCGTAAAAATTAAAATTTTATGCCGAGATGCCGACCTTAGCGGCGTAAAATTTACAGCGACTCCAAAAACGTCCTAGCCGCCAGTTTGCCGAGGTTATTGGCTGCTAGCGGACTATCGCCCGAGAGCAGGTTGCGGTCTTTGTGCACGGCGCCGTCGATACCTTCGTTTAGGATTTTCATCCCAAGTTTTGCTAGCCGCGAGCCCATATACCAGCGCAGGTGGCCCGGCATGTAGCCTATATCGGGCAAGGTGCGGTCAATGACGTCGGGCAGCAGCACGAGCTCGTAGCCCTCGAACAAAAACTTACCCTCGTCAAGCGCCGCGGCTAGCAGCCCGGCTGGGCCGTGGCAGATCGTGATGATGTATTTACCCTGCTCATGAAACCATTTTAGCGCGGCCTTTACGTCGCGACTCTCGTCAAGCCCGATCAGCGCGCCGTGACCGCCCTGGATGTAGAGCGCAAAATACTCGTCAAATCCCTTCTTTACGATATCAGCGAGCTTTTTAGGCTCTTTAAATTTAGTCGCGTAGCTCTCAAAAAAAGCCCTTGAGCCGCTCGTCCTTCGCAGGCATCGCCCAAAACTCGAATTTTACGGGATTTCCAGAGAGCGTCGCGATCTCGAAGTCCCAGCCCGCCTGCGCCAGATGATACATCGGCACGAGCGTCTCTACGGGGTGGTTGCCCGTGGAGAAAAACGTCCCGTTGTCCATCAGCAAATACCGCTCGTCGGCCGCGATGATGAGGATTTTTTTATCGCCGTCGTATTTTTTCTCGTAATTAAAATCCGCCAGATCGCTCACGGGCGCCGTAAACTGTGACAGCGAAAACGGCGACGGGAAAAACGCGCCGTGCTCGGCGATATCGGGAGTCGGGAGTTTTGATAGTTCATTCATTTTGTCCTTTTTTATTGATTTGAGTCCGGATTATATGCGGTTTTAGTTAATATTCAGCAATGCTTTACGCCTTAAATTTGGCTTTATTTTGTCTTTTGCTTTCAGACTTAGGGTAAATTTACCCGCATCCTAAGGATAAATTTGGCTTGCGAGTTTAAATATCGGATCGGTGAGCGCGTTAAATTTGCTAGGCATTTTTATATGCTTTTAAAAAACGGCGTCGCATTTTTCGCGAAGGAGCTTAAATTTGACTAAAATTAGCGGCCAAATTTGCCTTTTTGGGTCAAAATTTACGATAGCTAAAATCTATAAGCGGTGCCGAAACGGGCGCAACAAGAAAACTAATAGGCGGCGTCGCGCCTGCTTCGTAAAACCGCGGCGGGCTGATTGCCGAGGAGCCGCTTAGTGCAGCATTTAAGCCGTCGCGCAAAAAAGATGAATTTTATCTTTTAGCGCATGATGATTTGCGCCGCATCTACAAGCAAATAAAGCTCGCAGGCTCTTAGCGGTCGGTAGCGCTGCCTGCAGGTGTCGCTTAAACCTACGCGGATCTAAAATTTTATAAATTAAAATTCCATGTCGCGGACAATTTAAAATTTAGCGCTTCAAACGATCCGCAAATTCCGTGCTTCAGGCTGCGGCGATTAGGTCTTAGTACTCCCAGCGGTGCTTTTTCATACGGGCGCGCTAGCCTCTAAATTCCACGCCTTCGGCCTCTAGCAGTTCGCGCTGAGCCGCAAAGCTCGCCGCCAAAGCGCCCGCGTGGTTTACGACGCGGTGGCACGGGTAGTCGCCGTAGAGCTCTGCTTGCGAGAGCACGCGCCCCACGAGCCGCGAGTGAGCGGGCAGTCCGATCAGGCGCGCGATCTGTCCGTAGCTAGCGACCCTGCCCGCGGGGATCTCCCCCACAAGGGTAAAATTTCATAGATCAAATTTTGCGTCAAAACCATGGCACGATTATACTTTTTAGCATTTAAATTTAGACCTAAATGTAGCCGCTTTGCGCCACTAAATTCGATATAATTTTTAAAATTTAGCGCTTTATAAAAGGAGCGAGCTGTGGACGAAAAATTTCAATCAGACACGAAAGAGCTGGACGAGAAATTTGCCGCTATCCCTGAAAATTTAAAGAAGCGATACGATAAACATAGATTTATCAGACGCGTGATTATAGAGTATTATTCGTCGGCGGCTACAACCATCTACTTCTCGCTAATGCTAATGTTTTTTCTTGATTTGCTTTTTTCGAATATCGGTATAGAATCGTCGTCTAAAATTTTTAGAGATATTCGTGATGTCGCGATAATAGTTTTGCCTATATGCGCGACGATCTGTTTTTTAAGATACACTAAGACTAAGCGATACAGCAACCTTTTTATCAAGGATCAAGGAGATAGTTTGTTGGTCTTTACGATAGAAAATTTTGCCAGTATAGTTTTGCTTTTATATCCGACCTTGATTTTTACCGGGATATTGGAAGGCGCCGCAGCTCATATATTTTTGTACGCCTTAATCGTAGCGCCGATTTGCGGAATAGTTTTTGGGGTATGCTATTTTTTCAATACGGGCTCATATACCCCGAAAGCCGAAGCGTAAATTTCATTAAATTTAGCCGCGCTTTTAAAATTTTACTGCGCGGCGCCTCGACGAATTCGAAATTTAATAGTTTTAAAATTTTACCTTGGCGAGACCTTTTGGCGAGCGAAATTTAAACCGAATATTCAGCCCCTCTTTATATGCAAAGGAATATAATTTCAAAACAGATATCAACTTTGATTAAAGGAGAAAAGATGCAAAATCAAAGACGAGACCTACTAAAGGTAGCCGCTTTGGCGGCGGGCGCTGCGATGCTCGGTACGAGCGAACTAGCTGCGAGCGAAAAGGCGTTTAAGCTCTCTAAGCGCGATCATAGCAAGCAAAGAGCGCTGCTGCTTTCAAGCTCGGGCTACAAAAACACGAAGTATCTATCGCACGCAGTGTCGTGGATCGGTAAATTTGCGCAGGAGAACAACCTCGCGGGCAAAAAGATCGTTTTCATCCCTTACGCAAGCCTTCGCAGAAGCTACGATGAATATGAAAAGCGCGTCAAAGAGGCACTTGCGAGCTTAAGCTTAAATATCGTCGGCGTCCATCACGCTAAAAATGCCGCGAAGGAGGTCGCGAGCGCGGATTGCATATTCGTAGGCGGCGGCAACACCTTCAAGCTCGTGCACGATATGTACGAAAACGAGCTCATCGCGCTAATCAGCAAAATGGTCGAGGACGGCACGCCGTATATCGGCTGGAGCGCGGGCTCGAACGTCGCAGGCGCTACGATGATGACGACGAACGATATGCCAATCATCGAGCCCGAGTCGTTTAATACCTTCAACATCTTCCCGCACCAGATCAATCCGCACTTCATCTCGGGCAAGCCTGCGGGGCACAACGGCGAGAGCAGAGAGGAGAGGCTGGAGGAATTTTTGATCGCCAATCAAAAATCGACGGTTTATGCGATGCCGGAGGGTACGGCGTTTTGGCTTGAGGGCGAAAAGGCGACCGTGCTAGGGCCTGCTGCGGTACTAAAGATGAATTATAAACAAAAGGTTAAGTTGATCGAGCCGGGCAGCTCGTTTAAGTATTGATCGCACCTGCTCAAATTTAACCGATAGGTGCGCCAGGCGGCACCGCTAGTTTGAATGCGCAAATCGGTTAAATTTTTAATTGCGGCGCTTGGCTAAATTCGGGCGCCTCTTTTTAAATTTACTCGGCAAAGCGCGTTTTGCTTATGTGGACGCATGGTCAATAGATAAACATCGATTAAAAGCGGCGCGCGATCGCCGCGACCGCAAAGCATAAATTTAAAAACGGAGGCAAAATGCCCTACATTCACCTTCTTATGCCGCTTAGCGATTTTATTCCGTATATCGCGGACATCCTTGCCGGCTGCGGCGGGACGGTATATTTGCAAAAAAAGAGGCGGCGGCACTTATGGCGCCGCCAAAACCGGTTCGAGTAACTGCCGAAACTTAACCGACCTGAGGCAAAGCTTAAAATTTTTTATTTCGCTGGAATCGCCGCAAGATCCCGAATTGCTCGTGAAGATATTTTACGACGATATGCATCGAAGCATCATCGAAGGTGCGGACAATCCTGAACGGCGCCGTATAAATTAACAAGATGAGGCACGGAATTCCCGTCCGATTTGCAAAGCTTAGATTTGAGCTTAAATTTAAAAATCCGCCCCGCCGTCGCCGTAAGCTGAAATTTTGCGCGATTGTTTTAAAATACGTTTAAAATTTTAAGGAGAGCTCATGGCATTTTCAGATTTTTTCAAAAAAGGCGGCAAAAATAGCGCAAACGCCGCAAAGATCGGCAAGACCGCGCAGGAGCGCAAGGATATAAGCATCGAAATTTTAAAATCGCAGGGCGTGCCGTACATTGACCATCTGCCGCTGCGATACGAAACGAGCGAGATCACTCCGCGCGAAAAAGACGAGGTCATCGCCCGCGCGATCTGCTCGTATGCGGCGATAATGTGCGCCTGCTCGATCAGAGACGAGGGCAAGCTCGCGGATGAGGGTAAGCAGGGCGCGCAGGGCTTCCTTACGAACCGCTACGGCTGCATAGACAAGCTCACGCGCATGGAGCGCCGCGTCACGCAAGGCGAGGCGAGCCGCGACGAGGCCATAAATATGGGCTGGAAATACGAGTCGCTGTGGGCGCTGATGTGGGCGATGGGGCTCGTGGATGAGCTTAGCTTTCCGAGCGAGATCTGCGATTGCACCTTTGTGATGGACACCTTTAGCGGCGGCGATTTCTCGGCGCGCGTGAAGCTGCGCGACACGGATGAAATTTTGCAGGCGCTCGATCTCATCTACCGCTACCACTGGGCGTGCGTCAATGCCCGCGTGCACGGCTCAGACTGCGCGGGGCT
>CAURMQ010000064.1:0-10201 GCA_963525765.1 uncultured Campylobacter sp.
ACCTACGGTAATATCGGCATTAAGGTTTGGATCTTTAAGGGTGAAATTTTACAAAAAGGCATCCAGGCTGAAAAGACCGATGATGCGCCTAAAAAAACACGCAGACCAAGAAGAGGTAAATAGTCATGTTGATGCCAAAAAGAACAAAATACCGCAAGATGATGAAAGGTCGCAATCGCGGCTATGCGACGAGAGGAAATTCCTTGACGTTCGGCGATTTCGGTATCAAAGCGGTAGAGGCGGGTAGGGTAAATTCTCGCCAGATCGAAGCGGCTCGTGTTGCGATGACGCGCTTCGTGAATCGTCAAGCTAAAATTTGGATTAAGGTATTCCCAGACAAACCGCTTACCAAAAAGCCTCTACAAACTCGTATGGGTAAAGGTAAGAGCGGCGTAGAAGAGTGGGTAATGAATATAAAACCGGGCAGGATCATTTTTGAGATGACCGGCGTTAGCGAAGAGGTTGCTAAAGAGGCGCTTATGCTTTCGATTCATAAACTACCTTTTAAAACGAAAATCGTAAGTAGGGAAAGCGAAAATGAAATATACTGATTTGAAAGATAAAGATTTGGCTGAGCTAAATTCTATGTTGAAACAAAGTAAGTTGCTTTTATTTACGGCTAGACAAAAGCTAAAAACTATGCAGCTAAGCAATCCTAACGAGATTCGCGCTATCAAAAAAGATATCGCTAGAATCAATACCGCTATTAAAGCGAAATAAGGATAGGTTATGGCATTTAAAAGAGAAATTCAAGGCGTAGTCGTAAAGAAGGCGGGCGATAAAACAGCTACCGTTTTGGTAGAGCGAAGGGTTATGCACCCTAGATATAGAAAGATCGTAAAAAGATTTAAAAAATATCTGATCCACGATGAGAACAACGTCGTAAAGATCGGCGATACCATATCTGCGATCGAGTGCAGACCGCTAAGCGCTAGAAAATCGTTTCGCTTAAAAGCGGTTTTGAAAACAGGAGTTGAATAATGATACAGAGTTTTACCAGACTTGCGGTAGCTGATAATAGCGGCGCAAAAGAACTTATGTGTATTAAAGTTTTAGGCGGCAGCAAAAGAAGATACGCCACAATCGGCGATATCATCGTTTGCTCTGTAAAAAAAGCGCTCCCTAACGGCAAAATTAAGCGCGGTCAAGTAGTAAAAGCCGTAGTCGTTCGTACGACTAAAGAGTTGCACAGAGGCAACGGCTCGCTAATTAGATTCGACGAGAACGCAGCCGTTATTTTGGATTCAAAAAAAGAGCCGATCGGCACTCGTATTTTCGGTCCTATCGGTAGAGAGGTCAGATACGGCGGTTTTATGAAGATCGTTTCGCTGGCTCCGGAGGTTTTATAATGGCAGTAAAATTTAAGATTAAAAAGGGCGATCAAGTAAAGATCATCGCAGGTGACGATAAGGGCAAAACAGGCACCGTCAAGGCAGTGTTTCCTAAAAAAGCTCAAGTTATCGTCGAGGGTTGTAAAATGGCTAAAAAGGCTATCAAACCAACCGAGCAAAATCCGCAAGGCGGCTTTACGAGCAAAGAGATGCCTATGGATATTTCAAACGTTGCGTTGGTAGAGGGTTGATTATGAGCAGACTAAAAGATAAATATGTAAATTCCATCAGAGCTGCTTTGCAGAAAGAATTTGATATAAAAAATCCTATGCTTATCCCGGCGCTTGAAAAGATCGTTATCAGCGTAGGAACGGGCGAATCGAGCAAAGATCAAAAAGTGCTTCAAAATATGGCTGATACCATTTCACTGATCGCAGGTCAAAAAGCGCTTATCGTCAATGCAAAAAAATCTGTCGCAGGCTTTAAAGTTCGCGAAGGTTTCCCAGTAGGAATAATGGTTACGTTACGAAAAGAGCAGATGTTTGCCTTCCTGGATAAACTGATCTCTATCGCGCTTCCTAGAGTTAAGGATTTCCGAGGACTACCTAGAGCGGGTTTTGACGGACGCGGCAATTACAACTTCGGCTTGCAAGAGCAGCTGATGTTCCCTGAGGTCGAATACGATCAAATTTTAAGAACTCACGGTATGAATATAACCGTCGTAACGACTACAAATAACGATAAAGAGGCATTTAAATTGCTAGAGTTATTCGGCATGCCTTTTGCAAAAGGAAAATGATATGGCAAAAAAATCAATGGTAGCCAAGGCGAAACGCCCCGCTAAATTTAGCACTCGCGCATATACCAGATGTCAAATTTGCGGTCGTCCGCACTCCGTTTATAAGGATTTTGGAATTTGTCGCGTTTGCCTTCGCAAGATGGCAAATGAGGGCTTGATCCCGGGTCTAAAAAAAGCAAGCTGGTAAGGAGAAGAGATGATTAACGATCTTATTTCAGATGGACTAACTCGCATCAGAAATGCTGCGATGCGAAGGCTAGATACGACTAAGCTTTTTCACTCAAACGTCGTTGAGGCTATGCTTAAAATTTTAGCCGAGAAGGGCTATATCGAGAGCTACAACGTAGTAGAGGAAAACAATAAAAAGATCATCAACGTGGTGCTTAAATACGACGAAAAGGGCAGGAGCGTGATAAACGAAGTTAAAAGAATTTCAACTCCGGGTCGCCGCGTATATCAGGGCAAAGACGAGATCAAGCGCTTCAAGAACGGCTATGGAACCGTCGTCGTTAGCACAAGCAAAGGCGTTATGAGCGGTATCGACGCGCACAAAGCGGGCGTCGGCGGCGAAGTGCTTTGCACGATCTGGTAAGAAGTTTCTACTTTTTATGGCATTGTGGTATCCATTCGTAAAAGTAGACATACCCTAGACAAATAAAAAGGAAAATTATGTCAAGAATTGGTAAAAAACCGATCTCTATTCCAAACGGCTTAGAGGTCAAAATCGACGGCTCGTCGTTAAAATTTAAAAAATCAAATAACGAAAAAGAGCTTGATTTAAAAGGTCATGTCGATGTAAAAATCGAAGACGGAAAGATAGAATTCTCACCTAAGGGCGAGGATAGACAGAGCAGGGCGTATTGGGGAACATACCGCGCTTTAGCTAACAATATCGTTCTCGGTCTTACAGAGGGCTTTTCAAAGCAGCTTGAAATCAACGGCGTCGGCTATAGAGCTGCGATGAAGGGCAAGGTGCTTGAGCTAAATTTAGGTTTTTCGCATCCGATAAATTTTGAATCTCCAAAGGGGATTGAAATTTCCGTAGATAAAAACGTCGTAACCATCAAAGGCGACGACAAGCAGCAAGTAGGTCAAGTAGCAGCCGAGATCAGAGGATTCAGACCGCCTGAGCCGTATAAGGGTAAAGGCATCAAGTATCTTGAAGAGCATATCATCCGCAAAGCCGGAAAAACAGCTAAGAAATAAGGGTTGAGAAATGACACAGAACGTATTAAAAAGAAAGATCTCTTTACGAATCAAGAGAAAAAGAAGAATTCGCGCTAAAATTTCAGGCGTCGCATCTTGCCCTAGAATTTCTATTTTCAAATCCAATAGGACAGTTTACGCTCAGGCTATCGACGACGCGGCGAGCGCGACTTTGTGTGCCAGCAGCGGTAAGGTTTTAAATTTAAAGGCAAACAAAGAGGGTGCGGCTAGCTTAGCTAAAGATTTAGCCTCCAAGCTAAAAGATAAAGGCATTTCTGAAGCGATTTTCGATCGCAATGGCTATTTGTATCACGGCGTAATCGCAAGCTTTGCCGAGTCGCTACGCCAAAACGGCATCAAACTATAACCCAAAGGAATGATTGTGGAAAAGTATAATAGAGAAGAATTCGAAGAGGTAATCGTCAATATCGGTAGGGTTACGAAGGTCGTTAAAGGCGGTAGAAGGTTTAGGTTTACGGCTCTTATCGTAGTAGGCAATAGAAATGGCTTGGTAGGCTTTGGCTTTGGTAAGTCCAAAGAGGTTCCCGATGCGATTAAAAAAGCGGTAGACGATGCGTTTAAAAATATTATCAAGGTAAATTTAAATGGTTCTACCATCACTCACGATATTGAAGTTAAATACAATGCGAGCAAAATTTTACTTAAGCCAGCGAGCGAAGGTACTGGCGTTATCGCAGGCGGTTCAGTCCGCCCGGTTTTAGAGCTTGCGGGTGTTAAAGATATCCTCACCAAATCGCTAGGTTCAAACAACTCCTCAAATGTCGTAAGAGCTACGATGAAAGCTCTTAGTATGTTAAAACACTAACAAGGATAAAAGATGGGATTAGAAAATCTTAAAAAAGCCCCAGGCTCGACTCACGCTACTAAGCGCTTGGGTCGTGGTCAAGGAAGTGGCCTAGGTAAAACTGCGGGTCGCGGCGGCAAGGGCCAGACTGCGCGTACCGGCTCTCATGAAAAAAGAGGCTTCGAGGGCGGTCAGCAGCCGATTCAACGAAGGCTTCCGAAGGTAGGTTTTACTTCTAAATTTGAAAAGCCTTACGTGATCAATGTCGATAAAATCGAAGCTATCAAAGATCTTAGTGAGATTACGATCGAAAGCATCAAATCCGTTCATAAAATTTCAAATTCCGTTAAAAAGATCAAGCTGATCGGCGTAGGCGCAAAAGCGCTCGCTAGCAAGATCAAAGACGAGAATGTAAAGTCTAGCGGACAAAAATAATGAATAAATCGCTACGCAACAAAATTCTCATTACTTTGGGCTTTCTTTTTGCCTATAGGTTGCTAGCTTACGTGCCGGTTCCGGGAGTGGACGTTGAGGTTATAAAGCAATTTTTTCAAAACAATAGCAACAACGCTTTTGGAATGTTTAATATGTTTAGCGGTAACGCGGCGGAGCGATTCAGCGTTATCTCGCTAGGCATTATGCCTTATATTACCGCTTCGATCATTATGGAGCTGCTTGCCGCAACCTTTCCAAATTTAGGCAAACTCAAAAAAGAGCGCGACGGTATGCAGAAATATATGCAGATCATCCGATATGCTACAATCGCAATCGCTATGGTTCAATCCATCGGCGTTAGCATTGGCTTACAGGGCATCCACGGACAGACCGGAGCGCCTGCGATAATGGCTGAAAATACCAACGAGTTTGTTTTTATCTCGTGCATTTCGATGCTGGCAGGCACCATGCTTTTGATGTGGATCGGAGAGCAGATCACGCAGCGCGGCGTCGGTAACGGCACCAGCCTTATTATCTTTGCAGGTATCGTAAGCGCCATCCCTAGAGCGATCGGAAGTACTGTAAATTTAGTAAATACCGGTGAGATGAATTTCTTGATTCTCGCCCTTATCATAGCTATTGTTTTGCTCACTATCGGCGTGATCATCTACATAGAGCTGGGCGAGCGCAGGATTCCCGTTTCGTTTTCGCGCAAGGTATTGATGGCGAATCAAAACAAGCGCATTATGAACTATGTGCCGATCAAGCTAAATTTAAGCGGCGTCATTCCGCCGATTTTTGCAAGCGCAATTTTGATGTTTCCGACCACTATTTTGCAGGCAAGCACCAATCCGATCATTCAAAAGATCCACGATTTCTTAAGCCCGAGCAACTACTTTTTTAACTTCCTAACTTTTGTTTTGGTCGTGTTTTTTGCGTATTTTTACGCATCGATCGCGTTTAATTCAAAAGATATAAGCGAAAATTTAAAGAAGCAGGGCGGATTTATCCCGGGCATTCGTCCGGGCGAGGGAACGGCGAGCTTCTTAAACGAAGTTGCTAGCCGCCTTACATTCTGGGGCTCGATCTATCTCGGGCTAGTAACCGTCATCCCGTGGCTGCTCGTTAAATTTATGGGCGTGCCGTTTTATTTCGGCGGCACCAGCGTGCTGATCGTCGTCTCCGTCGCTCTTGATACGATGAGACGCATCGAAGCGCAGATCTATATGAACAAATATCAGACCCTAAGCGCGGTCGGGCTATAAATGGCAATTTTGCTTAAAACAAAGAAAGATTTGCAGGGGCTGCGCGCAGCGAACAAGATCGTTGCGCAGGCCCTTGATTACGCAGCTTCTTTCATAAAGCCGGGTCTTAGCCTACTTGAAGTCGATAAGAAGATCGACGATTTTATCACCTCCAAGGGCGCGTATCCTGCTTTTAAAGGGCTATACGGCTTTCCAAACGCCGCTTGCCTCTCGCTAAACGAAGTCATCATCCACGGCATCCCAGACGAAACGATCTTGCAGGAGGGCGATATCTTAGGCGTCGATCTGGGCTCGAAGCTAAACGGATATTTCGGCGACAGCGCACGCACCCTGCCCGTCGGTAAAATTTCAAAAGCCGACGAGGAGCTTATCGCATGCAGCAAGGATACGCTGGAGTTTGCCATCAAAACGATCAGAGTAGGGATGCACTTCAAAGAGCTAAGCTTCGAGATCGAGAAATTTATCCGTGCGCGCGGCTTCGTGCCGCTATACGGCTTCTGCGGTCACGGCATCGGCAAGCACCCACACGAAGAGCCTGAGATCCCAAACTATCTGGAGGGCAACAATCCAAAATCGGGCCCCAAAATCAAAAACGGCATGGTTTTTTGCATCGAGCCGATGATCTGCCAAAAGGACGGCACGCCGGTCATCGCCGAGGATAAATGGAGCACGAGAAGCAAGGATGGGCTCCGCACTAGCCACTATGAGCACTGCATGGCGGTTTTCGACGGTAAGGTAGAAGTCCTAAGCGTCGCGTAGATTTCGCGTAAAAGCTAATGCAGCTTAATTAAAATTTTACACTTTTGTCAGTGCGAAATTTTACCCGCGATTAGTCTTTTATAATTTTACACTGCTCGTGTCGTAGAATTTTACTCCAGTCGCTTAATGCATAAATTTTATCCAAAGACCGTTTGAAGCTTATCGCACTAGAAATTTTAAAATCTATTGCGACGGTTTGCGGGGTCCGGCCGCAAAATTTTAAAAGCCGAGATTTTAGCTCATACATTTTGTTTTTAAAGCCTCGTTTTGTAGCTTCGCTCTTAGATCCGCTTTCAATTAAAATTTAGCCTCAAAATTCCGTCATCCAATTCTAACCCCCGCCCGTATCTTTAAAATTTAGCCGTAAAATTTGAAGCGTAAAGGCGCGCAAGTAAGCAAGCTCAAAGCTTTAAGCGGCTAAGATTGCGCCTTGATTTTAAAGCGAAAATATGTCGCGCTATGTGAAGTACGCGTCATCGCGTCCCTTCGTACGAGGCAGGAAAGATAAAATGAGAGAAAAATTTTATGTAGCGCTGGCAAATATAGGCGAGCTTGCGGCGCAGACGAAAGCGGGTGGGCTCATAGCGCGCTTGCTTATGAAAATCGACCGCGGCTTTTTTACCGCGCTGCGCGAACGTCCCGTGTGGAGGGTGTTTTGGCTTGCGACGGTGCTATGCTTGCTCGCGTGCTGGGCTAAGATACATTATCAGATTAACGGTCCCATCTTTGCCTACATCGCCGAGAGTTTCCCCGTGGTATTCATCATAAATTTGCTCATCTTTCACCTCTGCTATTTGCTTAGCGGGCGATTTTTTAAGCTTGTTTCGTTCGTGCTACTGGCGTTAATTGCGCTGATTGCGAGCACGTCTTTATTTTTGATCGTAAATTTCGACTCAAGCTTCAACGTCGTAGCGATCGACGCGATCGTCCATACCGACGCAGCCGAGACGCGCGAGTTTGTTTCGCAGTTTCTTAACCCGGCAACGATTTTATATTTAGCGGCGTTGCTCGGCTGCATCTTTGCGGCGCTAAGAGCAGGACGGAGAGATGAGAAGCAAACGCATAGCCGCCTAAGATTGCTGCTAGCAGCGCTTTATCTTATCTATGGCACGATCTTTTGCGCGGATATCGCCGCTAAAGCTTCCCAGGGCAAACAGGGCTATATAACCAAGCTATCACAATACGTCCCGCTGGAGTTTGCCTTTACGATAAAAGACTATCTGAGCGATAAAAATTTCATCACCGATATGCGCGAAGTGCAGCTCGGATATGACGAGGCCAAGCGCGCGAACGAAAGCGTTTTAAAAGGCGGCGCAAATTCAGATCCGCAAAGCCCCGCCTTGGATTCTGCGTCTGAAAATTCCGTGCCCGCATCAAGCGCCCAGGCGCAAGATTCCGGCGCAAATTTAAATTCTACTCCCGCCTCGGGCGCTGAGCCGCAAAACCCCAGCGTGATTTCAAATTCTAAAAACCCTGAGGCCGCTACAAACCCCGCCTTGCAAAAGTCTCGCGTCAAAAATATCATCCTAATAATCGGTGAGAGCTTGCAGCGCGGGCATATGTCGCTCTACGGCTACGGCGTTAAAAATACACCGCTTTTGGAGGGTCTCGAAGCAAGCGGCAATCTGATAAAATTTGGCGATACAATCTCGCCTTACGGCACGACTAATCAGGTACTGATGCGGCTTTTAAATTTCAGCGATTACGAAAGCGAGCGCAAAAGGGCGTGGTTTCGCAACCTCAGCATCATCGATATGTTTAAGCTAAGTGGCTACCGCACCTTTTGGATTAGCAATCAAGAGGCTTTCGGCGCACATGCGTTAAGTGCTAAAAGCGCTGCCGATCGCGCGGACGCGGAATCCTTCCTCTCAAAGAGCAATCTTTACGAAACCGTCCGCATCAAGCCTGATGGAGTGCTGCTTCCACTCATAAATCAGGCGAAAGCGGGGCAGAGCGAGCGAAATTTCTACGTGATCCATCTCATCGGTAGCCATATGGATTATAGCCTGCGCTATCCCGAGGGATTTGGCAAGTTTAGTGCGGCGGATGTAAAGGCAAAACTTACTTCCAAGCAGAAAGATGTCGTCGCGTATTACGACAACAGCGTGCTTTACAACGATTTTGTCATAAATGAAATTTTTAAAATTTTTTCGGGTGATGACAGCCTCATCGTTTATCTTAGCGATCACGGCGAGAATTTATACGAAAATGGACGCCTTGGGCACGGCATGGAGAGCCGCTTTACTTACGAAATCCCGCTGCTTTTCATAGCCTCGCGCGAGTTTTTGAGCGATCATGCTAAGCTATGGCAGAGGCTAGCTGCGGCGAAAGATAAGCCTTTTATGAGCGATGATTTGGCGCATTTGCTAGCAGATATCATCGGTGTCGCGCCACTTGAGTTTGACGAGCGCAAAAGCCCGATACGAGTGGATTTTAATGCTTCACGCAAGCGAATTGCTAACGGAGTCGATTATGACGAGAAATTAAAAAGCGCGAAGGGCTACGAGCTCGAATAGGCGGATTGCCTTTATCCGCACATATTGCGCGCCGCTGCACTATGCAAGCGGCGGGTCTCAAAATTTCAAAGAGCTTAATGCTCGGTCCGAAAAGCGCTAGTCTGGCGCAAAGTCTATAAAATTTCATATAAAATCTAGAAATTTAGATAAAATTTCAAAAATTCTACGCCAAGGAGCTTAAATGAAAGAGATTTATCCAACCGGTTTCGCGCCGAAAAAGGCGCATTATGCGCCGGGCATCTTAGACGACGACGGCACGCTCTATGTCTCGGGGCAGCTAAGCGTGGATCCGCGCACGGGGGCCATCCCGGAGGGGCTTGCTGCGCAGACCACGCAGGCTCTAAGCAACGTCGCGGCAGTGCTGGCCGCCGCGGGCGCGGATAAAAACGACGTGCGGATGTGCCGCGTCTATACGCCGGGCGTCGAGAACTGGGATGTGATCGACGAGCAGTACGCGCTGTTTTTCGGCGCGCATAAGCCCGCCCGCGTCGTGGTGCCGACTACGGCTCTGCACTTTGGCTGCCTTGTAGAGATCGAGGCCGTCGCAAAAATAAAAGAGAAAAAGTAGGAGCGAAAATGAGCGATTTCATCTGCACTGGCTGCGGCAAGCACGCGCCCATCGATACTTTGCGCTATAAATGCGACTGCGGCGGGCTGTATAAGCTAAACTCCGACGCGCCTAAATTTAACCCCGCGCTCGTAGATCAAAGCGAGTTTAGCATCTTTAGATACCGCAAGTTTATGGGCATCGACACGGCTAAATTTAAAGAAATTTCGATGGGCGAGGGGCTTACGGCGAGCGTGAAATTCAGCAAAGACCTCTATCTCAAGCTTGATTACGCGATGCCTACGCTTTCGTTCAAAGACCGCGGCGCGGCGGTTTTGGTGCTGCATGCCAAAAATATCGGCGTGAAAAAGGTGCTGCAAGACTCCAGCGGCAACGCGGGCAATGCCGTGGCGGCGTATTGCGCTCGCGCGGGCATCGAGTGCGAAATTTACGTCCCGAAGGGTACGTCGCCCAAAAAGATCGATATGATCAAAAGCCACGGCGCGCACGTCACGGTGTTTGACGGCAGCCGCGACGA
>CAURMQ010000065.1:0-10070 GCA_963525765.1 uncultured Campylobacter sp.
TTTTTCTGCAAATTTTGCAAGGCCTCGCCCAAAACTTTAGCATCGTTTGCAAGCTCGTCTATCGTGGAATTTAGATCGGAGTTTCGCTTGCTCTCAAAGCCCTGCGGCACGGAGCTTTGTATAGAATTTTGTGTAGAGCTTTGAGCGGAATTTTGTCCCGAGCTATCCGCGCTTTTATTAAAATTTTGCCCTTGATTACCCGCGCTAAAATTCTGTTCCGATCGTGCGCTTTGTTCGCGATCGTGCGCGTCTGATCCGCCGTCGCAGCCGCTCAAAACACACGCTGCGGCTAGCGCCAAAGTAAAATTTCGCGCCGCATTTATAAAACTAAAATTTCTAGCGCGACCCGCCGAGATAAAATTTAGTCCGCCCTGCGCTGAGATAAAATTTCGCCCGTCGCTAGCCCGAATAAAATTCTGCCCGCCGCCTGCCGAAACAAAATTTCGCAGCCGTCCAAAGCCCCTCTCGCCGCTCGCTCGGATAAAATTCTGCGCCGAATCCCGTCCGCACCCTTTCAAAATTCGTCTTTTCAAAATCCGCTCCTTTAAATTTCATCTCTCGCAGGCGCGCTCGGAAGCTGCCCGAAAAACAGATCGCTTCTAAGCTTCAAAAGCAAGCAGATAGCGATATCGGCGCTTTGTTCGCGGATGTAGTTTCGATCGCCTTTTAGATGAAATTCCCCGACGATCTGTTTGCCGCCCTGCTCCTTCGCGCCGATAAAGACCGTCCCTACGGGCTTTTGCGCGCTTCCGCCGCCAGGGCCTGCGATACCGCTTACTGCAAGAGCGAAACTCGCCCCGCTGCTTTGCAGCGCGCCCTCCAGCATCTCGCCCACGGTCTGCGCGCTGACCGCGCCGTAGCGTGCGAGCGTATCTTCGCTCACGTTGAGCCAGAGATTTTTTATCTCGTTGGCGTAGCTTACGAGCGAGCCGTCAAAAACGTCGCTCACGCCCGCGACCGCGCCGAATTTTGCGGCGATGAGCCCTGCGGTGCAGCTTTCGGCAAAAGTGATCTTAGCGCCTATTTCGCGCAGCCTATCCACCACGAAGCCCATAAAATCGCCGCCTTCGATGTAGCAGCTCTCATAATACTTGCCGACGCTTTGCAAAAACGCGTCCAGCGCTCCGAATTTCATCGCACTGGCGCGCACTAGCAGCAAAAAGGAGCAGGGCCTACTGATCGTAAGCGAAATTTTATAACTGATCGCGAGGCTTTCTAGGCGCTGCTTTACGCTTTCGTATTCGCAATCAAATAGATAAAAGCTCTCGCCCGCGCTCGGCGCGTCTTGAAGGATCGGCGGCAAGCTCTGCAAGCAAAGCGCCTTGATCACGTTTACCGAGCAGCCTCTGACATTTAGCAGGAAGCTGTTTTTCGCCACCGTGTGCGCCATCGAGGGAGCTAGGGTTTCTCCGTTTTTTAGCTCGAGCGAATCGAAAGAGAGCGTGGATAAAATTTTTCCGACGACCGCGTAGGCGGAGTTTGCCGCAAAGATCGTGATAAAATCGTACGAATCGATCATCTTTTCAAGCGCGAAGGGCAAAACCTTATCGTTTTCGCTTAAGAATTTCAGATCGTCGATCCGCCCGAAAACCCGCTCGTAGCTGCGAGAAATATAGCTCATCAAAGCCGCGTCGTAGCGGATCTCCTCGCCGATTACAAGGATGATATTTTTCATAAAGACCCTCATTAAATTTTCGCACATTATAGCATAAACGCAGACTGCTCTTTCAGAGCTTTTTAATGGCGTTTTGGATAAACTTCACAAATTTTTTAAGACACGAAAAGGTACAAATATGGACTACAAAGATACTCTCTTTCTTCCTACTACGGATTTTGCGATGCGAGGCGCGCTACCGCAAAACGAACCTGCGCGGTTTAAGGCGTGGTACGAGCAGCGTAAAATTTACGAAAAGATGAAGGCTAAACGCAAGGGCGCAAGCGTTAGCTTTAATATCCACGACGGCCCTCCGTATGCCAACGGGCACCTCCACATCGGCCACGCGCTGAATAAAATTTTAAAAGACATCATCACCAAAACCCATTATTTCTTCGGCGAAGATATCCGCTACGTGCCGGGCTGGGACTGCCACGGTCTGCCGATCGAGCAGCAAGTAGAGATCAAACTAGGTGAGCAGAAAAAATCGCTTTCAAAAGTGCAGATACGCGAGCTTTGTAGACAGCACGCCAAAGAATTTATCGACGTGCAGCGCAATGAATTTAAAGATATGGGGATTTTGGGCGACTGGGACGATCCGTATCTGACGCTAAAATTTGAGTTTGAGGCTGAAATTTACAAGGCGCTCTGCCAAATCGCAAAAAAAGGAATTCTGATCGAGCGCTCAAAGCCCGTGTTTTGGAGCTGGGCGGCAAAAAGCGCGCTCGCAGAAGCCGAGGTCGAATACAAAGACAAAGAGGATTACTCGATCTTCGTGGCGTTCGATCTAAGCGGTGAAGCGAACGCTAAAATCGGCGCGAAAGGCGCCAAAGCGGTCATCTGGACGACCACGCCTTGGACGCTGCCCGCAAATGGCGCAATATCTTTAAACCCGAATGAAATTTACGCGCTGACGAGCGAAAATTTGATCCTTGCAAAACCTTTGGTCGAAAGCCTCGTAAGCCTGGGCATCACGAAGGGCGAGATTGTTAAAGAATTTAAAGCCGCCGAGCTTGAAGGCTTAAACGCGATCAACCCGCTAAACGATAGAGCTTCGAAATTTATCCTCGGCGAGCACGTCCTGATGGACGGCGGCACCGGGCTCGTGCATACGGCTCCGGGACACGGCGAGGACGATTATTTCGTAGGGCTTAAATACGGTATCGAGGTGATTATGCCCGTGGATGAGGGCGGCTGTTTCGATCAAACTCTTAAAACCAAAAAACTCTTCCGCGCAGACGTCGTAGATGAGCTCGTGGGGATGCATATTTTCAAAGCGAACGAGAAAATTTTAGAGCTTCTAGGCCCCGCGCTTATCAAATCCGGCAAATTCGTCCACTCCTATCCACACTGCTGGCGTACGCATAAGCCGGTAATCTACCGCGCGACGAAGCAGTGGTTTATCGCGATGGACGAGCCAATGCCTAGCGGCAAGACGCTGCGTCAGGTGGCGCTAGAGCAGATCGGCAAGGTTAAATTTTATCCGCAAAGCGGCATCAACCGCCTTACCTCGATGATAGAAAACCGCCCAGATTGGTGTATCTCGCGCCAAAGGGATTGGGGCGTGCCGATCGCGTTTTTCCGCGATAAAAGCACCAAAGAGCCAATATTCGACGAAAAAATTTTAAATAATATCTACGAAATTTTTAAGGCTAAGGGCGCGGATGCTTGGTGGCAGATGGAAATTTCGGAGCTCTTGCCACAGGACAGCGGCTATAAGCCTGAAAATTTAGAAAAGGTGATGGATATCTTAGACGTTTGGTTCGATAGCGGCTCGACGTGGAAAGCGGTGCTACAAAGCGGCGCCTACGATGCAGGCAAATTCCCCGCGGATATGTATCTTGAGGGCAGCGACCAACACCGCGGCTGGTTTCAAAGCTCCTTACTTCTAAGCTGCGCGATCAACGAATGCGCGCCATACAAAAGCATCCTCACTCACGGATTTACCGTCGATGAGAAGGGCCAAAAGATGAGTAAATCAGTCGGAAACGTCGTCTATCCGCAAGAGGTCGCAAAGAGCCACGGCGTGGAAATTTTACGCCTTTGGGTCGCGATGAGCGATTATTCGACCGATCTGAAGATCAGCGACAATATCCTAAAGCAGGTAAGCGAGCAGTACCGCAAGATCCGAAATACTATAAGATTTCTGCTCGCAAGCACCAGTGATTTAAATGAGATCGAGACGAGTAATTTTACGCGGCTTGACCGCTGGATCCTAACGCGCGCGGCAAACGCCTTTGCGAGCGCGGAAGCGGCGTTTAGAAACTACGATTTTTCAAAGGGCTTCAATGCCTTGCTAAATTTCTTAAGCGCCGATTTGAGCGGAATTTATCTTGATATCTGCAAAGACAGGCTCTACTGCGACGCACCCGACGAGCCGCGCCGCAGAAGCGCGCAAAGCGCGATCGCTCTGATTACACGAGCTCTGCTGCCTCTGATCGCGCCTACGCTAACCTACACGATCGACGAAGTGATGCAGTTTGCGCCGAGTATCATCAAAGAGGGCAAGGAAGACGCTTTCGACTTGATTTACAAGCCAATAGAATTTGACGATTTTCTAGAATTCGACGAAATTTTAATCAAATCGAGGGAGAAATTTTTCGAGCTTATCGATGCGCTGAAAAAGGACAAGATCATCAAATCGACGCTTGAGCTGGTTTTGCAGACGAGCTCGAACGAAATTCTATCAAACGACATCCTAGGCGTGGCGGATTGGTTCATGGTAAGCGACGTGGACACTCTGCAAAGCGGAGAAGCTCTGGCGGAGTTTAAGATAAACGACGAAATTTTCCGCCTCGTAAAATCCTCTAAACATAAATGCCCGAGATGCTGGAAATTTAACGCAAAAGAGCCTGATGAGCTCTGTCCGCGCTGCGCGAAGGTCATGCATGCTCGCTAGCCCCATAAGTCTCGGCTTCGTATTTTTTACGATCGCGCTGATCTGCGTAGCAACGGGCGTGGGAATCTATTTCGTGAATAAATTTAAGGATGGCAGATGATAAGTTTGAAAGAGGCTCTAAAGCTGAGCGCGGATGAAATTTCGGCGCTTAGAGCGGAGCTAAAGGATAAAATTTTAAAAACCAAAGAGCTCGGCGCCTACGTCGAGCAGCTCACGGGCGAGGCTCTTAACATCAGCGGCGAGGGAGTGCCGATCGCGATCAAAGATAACATTCAGGTAAAAGATTGGAGCGTCACTTCGGCGAGTAAAATTTTGCAAGGCTACGTTGCACCGTACGACGCGACGGTGATTAAAAAGCTACGGAAGCGCGGTTTGGCGCCGTTTGGGCGAACGAATATGGATGAGTTTGCGATGGGAAGCACGACCGAGAGCTCATTCTACGGCAAAACTCTCAATCCGACCGATCACTCGCGCGTACCCGGCGGCAGTAGCGGCGGAAGCGCGGCTGCCGTAGCGGCAAATATCGCCATAGCCGCACTCGGAAGCGATACGGGCGGCTCGATCCGCCAGCCGGCGGCATTTTGCGGCTGCGTAGGCTTTAAGCCGAGCTACGGCAGGGTCAGCCGCTACGGGCTTGCAGCGTATTCGAGCAGCCTCGATCAGATAGGACCGATTACGCGCAGCGTCGAGGACGCGGCGATTTTATACGACATCATCGCAGGCCGCGACGAGATGGACAGCACGAGCTACGCAGGTGCTTACGAAAGCACCGCGGATAAGCTAAACGCGGATCGCAAGCTTAAGATCGCCGTTATAAAAAATTATATTGACGAAGCCTCGCAGCAGGTCAAAGAGGCTCTGAATTTAACTATAGAAAAGCTAAAATCATTCGGCCACGAGATCGTTTACCGCGATCTTTGCAGCTCCAAATACGACATCGCGACCTACTATATCATCGCAACCGCCGAGGCTAGCGCAAATTTAAGTCGCTACGACGGCGTGCGCTACGGAAACCGCGCAAAGGCTCTAAATTTAAAAGAGCTCTACGCCAACACTCGCGGCGAAGGCTTCGGCGACGAGGTCAAAAGAAGAATGCTTCTAGGCACCTTCGTGCTAAGCAGCGGATATTACGACGCGTATTACATCAAAGCGCAGAAGGCAAGAGCCTTCATCAAAAGCGAATATGAGGAAATTTTAAAAGACGCCGATTTGATCTTTATGCCGATCGCGCCGGGCGTGGCGTATAAATTCGGCGAGCTTAGCGATCCGCTTCGCGCATATCTTAGCGACATCTACACGATCGGCGTAAATTTAGCGGGACTTCCCGCAATCTCCGTGCCGGTAGCGAAAAACAAAGAGGCTCTTAATATCAGCGCGCAGCTTATCGGGCGCGCCTACGACGAACAAACGGTGCTGGACGGCGGCTTGAGTTTAGAAAAAATCGTGAAAGGATAAGTATGAAGATCGTCAAAAAGGCTCTGACCTTCGAGGATGTTTTGTTGGTACCGCAATACTCTGAAATTTTACCCAAAGAGGTCGATATCAGCACGAGTTTTACGAAAAATATCACGCTAAATACCCCTCTCGTGAGTGCTGCGATGGATACGGTCACCGAGTATCGCACCGCGATAATGATGGCACGCCTCGGCGGCATCGGCGTGATCCATAAAAATATGGACGAGGACTCCCAAGCCAAGATGGTTCGCCGCGTAAAAAAGAGCGAAAGCGGCGTCATTATAGACCCCATCTCGATCAAGGCGGACGCCACGATCAAAGACGCTCTCGATCTGATGGGCGAGTACCACATCAGCGGCATTCCCGTTATCGACGACAACGGCGTGCTGATTGGGATTTTAACCAATCGCGACCTGCGCTTTGAAACCGACACCGCCGCGCTAGTAGGCGAGAAGATGACCAAAGCTCCGCTAATTACCGCTCCAAAGGGCTGCACTCTAGATGATGCGGAGAAAATTTTTAGAAACAATAAGGTAGAAAAGCTTCCGATAATCGATGCAAACGGCCATTTAGAGGGGCTTATTACGATCAAAGACCTTAAAAAGCGCATCGAATATCCAAGCGCCAATAAAGACAAATTCGGCCGCCTTCGCGTCGCCGCGGCAATCAGCGTAGGCCATCTGCAAAGAGCCGAAGCTCTCGTAAAAGCGGGCGTAGACGCGCTTGTGATGGACTCTGCGCACGGACACTCCAAAGGCATTATCGACACGCTTAAGGAGCTGAAGCGAAATTTCGACGTCGACGTAGTGGTCGGAAACGTCGCAAACCCCGCCAGTATAAAAGATATCGCAAACGCGGGAGCAGACGCGATTAAAGTAGGCATCGGCCCGGGCTCGATCTGCACTACGCGTATCGTAGCGGGCGTGGGCGTGCCGCAATTTACCGCGATCAACGATTGCGCGATCGAGGCGGCTAAATTTGGAATTCCGATCATCGCAGACGGCGGCATCAAATACTCGGGCGACATCGCTAAAGCCCTAGCCGCGGGCGCAAGCTCGGTGATGATGGGAAGCCTGCTTGCGGGCTGCTACGAAACCCCGGGCGAGCTCATTACGTTTCAGGGCCGCCAGTACAAAACCTACCGCGGCATGGGATCGCTTGCGGCGATGCAGAAAGGAAGCTCGGATCGCTACTTTCAAGACGGCACAGCAAAAGAAAAGCTCGTACCCGAGGGCGTCGAAGGACGCGTGCCTTACGCGGGTATGTTAAAAGACGTGATCTTTCAGCTGCTAGGCGGCTTGCGAAGTTCGATGGGATACTGCGGCAGCGAGGATATCGCGACCTTTCAGCAAAAGGCGGAATTCGTCGAGATCACGAGCGCAGGTCTTAAAGAAAGCCACGTCCACGACGTCATCATCACGCAGGAAGCGCCGAATTACCGAGTAAATCAGTGATCCTTCAAAGCAAAATTCAAAATTTCGACGAGCCGCTCTATCTGGAGAGCGGGCGCGTCTTTTCCAACTTCAAGCTCGCCTATGAAACCTACGGTGAGCTAAATCCGGACAAATCCAACGTCATCGTAATCTGCCACGCCCTAACCGGCTCCGCGCATGCCGCGGGGCTCTACGAGGGCGACGTTAAACCGGGCTGGTGGGACGGGCTCATCGGCGATCATAAAGCGGTCGATACGACGAAATTTTTCGTCATCTGCATAAACATCCTGGCTTCGCCTTTCGGCTCCACCTGCCCGCTCGACGTCGATGAAAGCAGCGGCCGTGAGTACCGCTTGCGCTTTCCGGTAGTGGTCGTCTCGGACGTCGTGCGCGCGCAGATGATGCTTTTAAAGCGCCTAGGCATCGCCCGCGCCCGCGCCGTTATCGGCGGCAGCCTGGGCGGCATGCAGGCGCTGTGCTACGCGATAGAATATCCCGAATTTGCGGATGAAATTTTCGTACTGGCAAGCACATACGCTACGCAGCCTTGGGCGATCGCGTTTAATAAGATCGCGACCGAGGCTATCTTGCGCGATCCGAGCTTTAAAAACGGCAACTACGATAAAAATCTGATCGCCGAGCGCGGGCTTGACGGCATGGCGGTGGGGCGCATGGCGGGGCATATTAGCTTTTTAAGCCCGAGCTCGATGCAGGATAAATTCGGGCGCAACTACGTCGAAACCGACGGTCTTTATGAGATTAACGGGCGCTTTCAGGTCGATCGCTACCTTGAATACAACGGCGAAAATTTCGCGCGCAGGTTCGATCCGCTGTGCTATCTCTACATCGCCAAGATGATGAATATATTTGATTGCACGCGCCACTACGGCAATCTCAAAAACGCCTGCGCGCAGATCAGATCGCGCCTGCACCTCATCTCTTTCAAAGGCGACGTGCTCTTTCCGCCGGAGCTAATGAAAGAAATTTACGACACGATGAGCGATCTAGGTAAAAAAGATCGCGCGAGCTACGCGCAGATCGACAGCGACTACGGACACGACGCGTTTTTGGTTGAGATAGAAAAATTTGATTACATCATAAAAAGGATTTTGGATGAGTTTTGAAGAAAAAATGGAAAAGATTAACGCGCTTTTAAAGAGCCTAAACGACAAGAATCTGAGCTTGGAAGAGAGCGTGAAGCTGTATAAACAGGGCGTGGCGCTGCTAAAGGAGGCAAAGGAAATTTTAGAAAACGCCAAGCTCGAGGTTGCCGAAATAAACGCACCCGAGCAGGCTTAGGAGGCGACGATGATAAACGTATGCGTTTTGCAACTACCGACGCTTTCGATGAGCGAAAATCGGATCGATTACTATATGAAGGTCGCCAAGGACAACGGCGCGCGGATCGTACTGCTGGGCGAATATGAGCTAAATTCCTTCTTTAGCGAGCTTAAAAAGATGCCCCGCTCCATCGCGTGCGAACAGAGCGAGCACAAACAGGAGCTGATGGCGCGGCTGGCCGCCAAATACGACCTGCATATCATAGCGCCGATAATCAGAGCCGCTAGCGGCGCAATTTTGAGACAGGCGGGCATTTTCGGCGGCGCGACTCAGAAGAGCTTGGGCGGCGGCGAAAATTCCGTAAGCCTTAAAGGCGAGCAGGGCTACAAGGGCGAGCTAAACTCCAAAAGCGATTTAAATTCCAACGATGGTTCAAATTCTAAAGGCGCTTTAAATTCCAAAAACGAGCAGAGTTCCAAAGACGACTCAAACTCCTGCGGCGCAAAATCTTTAAATTTCAAAGTCGCAAATTTAAAAAGCGCCTCCGAAGCCTCAAACGCTCTAAATTCCAAAGAAAGCCAAAAAGATGCGAGCGAAGAGGGGATCTTTTGCGCGAGCGAAAACGAGCCTATCTGGGTGAAATCCTGCGCGAAATTTTCGCCTTCGGAGGTGAAATTTTACGATCAAAATATCCTGATGGACTATCCGCACTGGAACGAGGAGAGTTTTTTCGCCAACCGCAAAAGCCGCAAAATCGGTAAAATTTCGCCGATGATCTTTAGCGAAGGCGGCGTGAAATTCGGCGTCTGCTTCGGCTACGAGGCACATTTTGACGTATTTTGGCGCTATTTTATGCAAAAAAACGTCGGCTGCGTGCTCGTGCCGTGCGCCTCAACCTTCGAAAGCGGCGGGCGCTGGCGCGAGCTTTTGAAGATGCGCGCGTTTACGAACTCGCTCTACGTCATCCGCGCCAACCGCATCGGCGAGGCGAAATTCGGCGAAAGCGAGTTTAAATTTTACGGCGAGAGCTTCGTCGTAACCCCCGGCGGCGAGATCGCAAACGAGCTGAAAAACGAAGAGGGCGTGCTGATGTGCGAAGTGGACGCGGACGAGATCGCTGCGGCGCGCGGGCTATGGAAATTCCGTAAAAATCTAGTCAGTAGGGGGCTTTTATGAACTACTTTCACAGACAGATCCAGCTTTGGGGCGAGCAGACGCAGCGCGCGCTTGCGGACAAGCGCATCCTGATCATCGGCGCGGGCGGGCTTGGGAGCAGCCTTTCTTACGCGCTCGGCGCAAGCGGCATCGGGCGGATCAGCGTCGTGGATTTCGACACGGTGGCGCTTCA
>CAURMQ010000066.1:0-9933 GCA_963525765.1 uncultured Campylobacter sp.
TGGTGATTAACTCGCTTCCGCTCTTTAAGCTAGCTAAGCTTGCAGCTCTGGTTTCGGCGAAGGATTTGGTATTAGAATTTACGCGCGCGCTAGGAGCCGAGGAAACATCAAAGCCTAAATTTAGATAATTGCCGCTTTGATAAATTTTAGGGCTATAGCTTAGGCTTACTCCCACATTTAGCGTTGCATGCATATTGGCTGCATTGGGAGCTATAAGGCTGCCGCTTCCTTGCTTATTGATTAGATGAATCTCGCTGTTTGGATCAATCGGGCCACTTACCCCGTTTATATAAGCCGTGATATTGCTAACGTTGCTTAGATCTGTGTTAGCGGTAGGATCGGTTATATTAAGCACGCTATCCGATGCTCTAATAGAGCTAGGAAGGAAGAAATTTAACCTGTCAAAGCCGCTAATGTTTTTGGCGCTTAAGGAATTTACTGCCGCAGGAGAGCTATTGCTTGCTCCTATATTCAGTATGTTGCCGCCGCCTGTTGCGCTTATTGTACCTACGTTATGACCGCTGATGAAATTTAACGTATTGTTTGCACCTGCTGCGTGGATATTTCTAGCGTTAAAATTCTTATCTTCTCCGGCCTTGCCTATATCTATGTTGTTTCCGTTAAGACCGCCGGCACCTAGATACTTCTGCAGCTCATCCGCATCGAAATCCCCATTTATGCTCTCGTTAGTCTTTATAAGCTTTTGGATATAAAGCTCCCGCTCATCCTCGCTTATATGCATACCGCCTATGTTTCTGCTAAAGATATTAGCATCCTTTATGACATAGTTTTTATTTAGCTGAGTTACGTAGCCCTTGTCTTTAAAGCGCGGATCATATCCGGTAAATTTACCGCCTCCGCTTTTATAGGCAAGGGTATATTTCTTATTGTCGCCATCTGGATAGCTTGCATTGTTTAAAGCATTAAATTCTCTTACCGAGTTTACAAATATATCTGTACCGCTTAGATCGGTATTGCCGGAGCCGGTTAAGCTTAAAGCTCTTTTGGTACTAGACGAAGCATCGTTTTCTATCTCGCTAAGGGAGGCTAAGTTAAATTCCAATTTATTGAAATTTGCAAAATTCCCTGCATTTAGGCCATTGCCTGAGTTTGAAGATAGGATATTTAGGCTATTGCCCGAATTACTAGCGTTTGCACTAGATACGCCGTATATCGTGCCTGCTACGCTACCGCTTCTGAAATTTACTACGTTGCTGCTGCCGCTAGTAGCTTCCGTCGCGTAGACGTTGCCAGCAACTTGCGTGTTGCCGTTTAAATTTACAGTGTTGGAGGAGGCGGTGCCGCTAGCCTTTCCGCCGTATACGCTTCCGCCTACGTTTACCGAGTTGAGAGTGATAGTGTTGGAAATCGCGCTGTTTCCCTTGCCGCCCACTGCCATTGCTCCTACGCTGCCGTTATTTATAGTTACGATATTGGACTTAGCTTCTCCGTTGCTAGTATTGCCGCCGTAAATGCTATTGTGGATTATCGTAGCATTCGTAGTTACGCTATTATCGTGGACGTTGCCGCCGCCGCTACTGCTATGAGTGATGCCCGCATTTACGTACCCCACGTCTATTCCGCTTGCTTCGAAAGTTACGTGGTTATTATAAATTTCTTGCGGGGTAGCGGAATTTGAATATCCGCCGTCGATCTCGCCTATGTTGCTTCCGCCATTGATCTTGGTGTGGTTGCCGTGGACGCTGTTGCTTCCATCGGTAGCGTCGTCTCTGCCCGAGCTTATGTTTTTGCCGCCTAGACTGCCTGCGCCCTCTTTTACGATTACGGTGTTTCCTTTATTTCCGAATAGCTCAGTAGCACCCGCAGCCTTGTTGGAATTTTGATTTTGCATTAGCTCGCTTTGATCAAAGTTGGGATCTATCCAAGAGCGAGTTAGAGTGCCCTTTTGCATGATTAAATTCTTACTGTTTTCGACTTCGATCGTGGTGCCGGTGATCTGATAGTGATCTTTGTCCGTAATCGTATAAATTTGATTATCTTGCACGGTTTGTGCGGCTCTAGTGATCGTGCCGCCGCCTGAATTATGTATCAGATAGTACTTTCCTTCGCCAAGATCTGATTTTATACCCTCTATCTTTGTACCGTTTAAATTCGTATTGCCATTAGTGGTTAGAGTAAGCGGCGCATCCACTTCGGTCGTGGAGTATAAATCATTGAAATTTATAGAGCCGAAATTTTTAATGTCCTTGGCTTTTTTAATGCCGCCGCCGACCCAATTTTCTATATGTAAGGTATTAGTTTTATCCGTAGGCTTATTGCTGCCGTAGATTGTACCGCTTATAGTGCCACCTCTAAAATTTACGTTGCTATTCTCGACGCTGCCGCTTGTAGCGTAGCCCGCAAAGACGTCTCCTGCTATCGTCGTTCTTTCTTTATTGATATAAACGACTGCGTTTTTGACGCTTCCTGCACGTGCGCCATAGACATTGCCGCCTACGTGCACGCCTTTGTTGGAGTCTGACGCTCCTAGAGTAACTCTATCGCCGTCCGATTCGCCTGCAATGCTGTTTGCTGCCGCGACATCGCCTTTTACTGTACCTTTTATAAGATCAATTACGCTTCGCGAGCTTGAGGCGCCGCCCAAAGAGCCCGTGACGCTGCCTACGATCGCATCGTCGTTATTGATTTCTACGCGATTTGCGCTCATTGCGCTAGCGCTATTTGCTTGGCCGCCTGCTACTTGGTAATTTTGCGCTTTTAGCTTTGCGCTTATGGATACGGAGTTTGCGCTAGAGTTTCCGCTTCCGCCCGCTGCGCCCCAAATTCTACCACTACCGCTTAAAGTAATAGTGCTTGTGCCGCCGTAATAAGGCGCCGTTATATTGACGCTATTAGAGTTACTTTGCCCTGTGGAGGATTGCGCGCCGAATATATCGAAGCTCCCTCTAAATGTGCCACCTTTGATAGTTATTCTATTTGATACGGCATCGCCGCCGCCGCTTACTATACCGCCCACGATTACATTCGTAACGGAGCCGTTGCCGATAGTGCCTCCGTCGATCGTTACGGCGTTGGAGGAGGCTTTTTTATCCGCTCCACTTCTGCCGCCGATGATATTATAATGTCTATTTGAGCTACCGCCGAAGTTATCGGCATCTCCCGTAATTTCGGCGCCGTATTTTACAAAAACCTGATTTCGCGTCGCTTCGCCTTCGTTGCCCGTTTTTGACGCCGCTATGCCTTGCCCGCCCACGACCAAATTTACCTTAGAGCCGTTTTCCAAGCTCACGTAATTATCCGATACACCCTTGGCCTCAGCACCTATTGCGATACCCACGTAAGCGTTTGCGCCTCTAATCGTAAGTCTATTGTTGGAGGCGGAGTTTAACTCGGTAAAGCCCGCAATCCCGTCGCCGCTTCCTCCGCCGTAAATCACGCTGCCAGAGTAGTCCGTCCCGCCGCTTACAACGCCCGTAATCGTCGTAATATTGCCATTTGGGCTGGTGCTTCCGCTACCGCTAGTATTGCCGCTAAATCCCGCCGAATATAGATTATTGTGGGTGTGGATAAGCGGCGGATTAGAATCTGCATTGCAAAGCGCTTGTGCGGGCGCTAGTGCGAGCACCGCTGCGAGGCTAAGCATAGAGGAGCAGATGGATTTTTTCATATATTGATCCTTTGAAATTCGTAAAGTTTGCTAAAATTCATAAAGTTTGCGATTATACATAAAAATAGATCAGTTTGCAATATGAAAATCACTGATCGGTTTTTGACAGGGGGGGCTGCATTTGTAATTTTAAGTAGTAAAAATTTACTCTTTGCGCAGAATAAATTCTTGACTGCAAAATTTAACCTTTTTTAGGGGGGGGGGGTATTTTGTGTGGATTGCAAGTGGTAAAAAATCCTAGCAAGAGGATTTTTAGTAAAATTTGAAATAATAAAAATCTGAGCTAAATTTATTTTAGCAATTCCAAGCTGCGGTAGAATTTATGCAAGATAAATTTTAAACGAGCGGAATTTTATATAAATGCCGTTTCGCCCGCGAAAAAGCTTTTTTGAAAAATTTAAACGAGTAAGATTGTGCGATAAAATTTTACGTGATCCCTGCTGCAAGATCTAAAGTATAGCAAGCAGGAGATAAAATTTACGCGATAAATCTTGCGTGATAAATTTTAAAATCAGCCGCAAATCCTACAAGAAGCTGTAAATTCCATCTAACAAGAAATATCTTTTATCCGCAGCGCCGTGATAAAATGGATTAAAAGTTCCTTCGTATGCCTTTTCAAAAAAGCCTTCTTTGCTTAGCTTTATAAGCTCTGCATTGACGAAATCCAGTAGCTCTTTATTGCCCTTCTGCACACCAATACCCATAAAATCGGGCTTGCCTAGAGTTTTAAGCGGCACTTCTACCTCGCTATCGACTACCGGATATGCCATCGCGATTAGATTATCGGTCGCGTAGGCGTCCACGTCGCCGTCTTTTAGCATGCGGTAGCACTCCCTGGCGATCTTACAAAATGTAAAATTTCCAAAACCTTCTTGTTTAAAAAATGCTTCGCCCGTACCGCCGCTTTCGAGTAAAATTCTCTTCTCTTTCAGATCGGCTAAGGATTTTATTCTATCGGCTTTGCGGGTTAAAACTCCAAGATTTACTGAAAAATACGGTGTTGAAAAATCGATCTGCTGCGCGCGTTCAGGCGTAATGGTAATCGTAGCGATGACGATATCTACGCGGTTGTTTACTAAAGCTGGAATTCTATCCTCGACCTTCATCGGCACAAGCTCGATTCTGCCGCCTTTTTCGCCGAAAAGATCATTTGCTATGGCCTGTGCCATCGTAACTTCAAAGCCCTCAAAAGTTCCATCGTTTAGCTCGCTAAAAGGAGGCTGTCCGTCGTAAACACCGATGCGAACGACGCCTTTTGATCTGATCTGTTCCAAACTATCGGCGAAAGCAACGATAAATGGTAGCAACATTGCAAGAAGCAATTTCATGGCAAATCCTTAAATTTAATCTCTTTTCCGCCTTCAAACGAAGCAGGAAATTTTATTTATTAAAATTCTAAAAGCCGGACTTAAAAATTTAAAGCAAGCTCTTAGAGCATATTATAAATTCCATCTAGCAGAAAATACTTCTTATCTGCCGTACCGCGATAGAATGGATCAAAGCTCTGCTCGTAGGCCTTTTTGAAAAAGCCCTCTTTGCTCAGCTTGATGAGCTCTGCATTGACGAAATCAAGTAGTTCTTTGTTGTCTTTCTGCACGCCGATGCCGATGAAATCGCTAGGGCCTAGGTTTTTAAACGGCACTTCCAAAGTATCATCGATGACGGAATATGCGAGCACGATGAGATTGTCGTTTATATAGCCGTCCGCATCGCCATTTCGAATCATTTCGTAGCATTCCTTAGCCGAAGCGCAATGGTCTAAATTTTTAAATCCCTTGGTTTTGAAAAATTTCTCGGCTACCGTCGCGTCGCCTTCGAATACGATCTTTTTATCATGAAGCTGCGCGATATCGGTAAAAGCGTCGGCTTTACGCGTTAATATGCCCAAATTTACGGAGAGGTAGGGGAGGGAGAAATCGATCTTTCTTTTTCGTTCGTTGGTGATGCTAAATAGACCGATCACCAAATCAAGCTTATTTGCCTCTAAAAATGGAATTCTATCATTTACGCTTAGTGGGATGAACTCGATTTTGCCCTCTTTTTTGCCGAAAATTTCTTTAGCAATAGCGTTTGCAAGATCGATTTCAAATCCTTCAAATTTGCCGCCATTAGACTCGCAAAGCGGTGGATGGGCGTCGCGCACTCCGATGCGAATGACGCCGTTTTGTCTGATTTGATCTAGGCTATCGGCAAAAAGCGCCGCACAAAATAGAGCCGCTATAAAAAGTAGTTTCATTTTATGTCTTTAAAATTGGATTTCGCATATTATCCGCTTATCATAAATGACGTTTTAGCAGAAGTCGTTAGATAAAACACTGCTAAATTTCGTCCTAAAATATGGCATAAAGTCCATCTAGTAAGAAATATTTTTTATCTGCAGCGCCTTGATAAAATGGCTTGAAAGTTTCATCATAAGAACGTTCGAAAAAGCCCTGCTTGCTAAGTGTAACAAGCTCTTTATTTATCAGATCAAGCAATTCGGTATTGCCTTTGCGCACTCCGATGCCTAAGAATTCCGGATTACCTAGATTTTGGATTGCTACTTCTAAGTTATCATCGATAATGGAATAAGCTAGCACGATGAGATTATCATTAACGTAAGCATCGGCTTTGCCTTGCTTAAGCATATCGTAGCATTCGGTAGTAATGGAGCAATGGATTAGATTGTGGATTTTATTTTTATACAAAAAATTTTCTGCCGTAGTCCCGCTACCCTCTACTAGGACCTTTTTGTTTGAAAGATCGTCTATACTTTTGATGCCGTCGCTTTTACGTGTCAAAACTCCCAAACTCATCGAAAAATATGGATAAGAAAAGTCGATTTGCCTTTTTCTATCTTGCGTTATCGTGATGGTCGCGACTGCAAGATCTACCTTGTCATTTTGTAATGCAGAGATCCTATCGCTGGCATTTAAAGGGACGAACTCGACTCTACCGCGCTTATCGCCGAATATGCTCTTAGCTATAGCGTCTGCAAGGTTGATTTCAAAGCCTTCGAAATTACCACTTTTTTCATCACTAAAAGGCGGCCTACCATCACGAACACCGATTTTAACGACTCCGGCAGATCTGATCTGCTCCAAACTGCCCGCAAAAACATTGCTGCAAAGTGCAAAAATAATGCAAAAAAGTAGCTTCATAAACTATCCTTTTCTTAAATTTAATATTATCCCTTAGATATTGCGTGATTTTACCCTAAAATAGTTAAACATAACTTCAATTACATAATACGGATTGCTAAATCGGTAGTAAGAGAACGAGATTGGATTTAAGAAGCGATAGATAAAATTTTATGAAGTGAAATTTCGCTGTAACGAAATGTGGCGCAGGAAAGTATAGACTTTAATTAAAATTTATCTATCGTAATTTATGCCGTAGTTTTTGCAGCACCGGCATATAATTTTATTTAGAATTCATCCATCATACCGCTTACTTTTCGAGCCGTAATTTTACGTCTTGCCCACGTGCCACATATTTCGCAATAAAATTTTAAAATTTGCTTGGATCGTAATGCTTTTTTGCGTTATAGAATTTTGCGGTATTTTAAAACTATTTTTCGCCAACTTCTACGATCTTGTTTAGCACGTATTGCTCCAGCTCGCGCCTAGGTACGTCGCTTTTGATCGCTTCGTTGTAGATGTTTTCGACTATGCGGCTGTATTTTTCGTAGGGAAAGTAGAGGAAATGGTTCGCCCATGCGCGTTTGATGAGCTCGTGAGTAAGCTTTTTTCTAGCCCATGCCTTAAAGCAATCAAAGCCGATAAAAACCGCCGACGTCGCTATGATCGTAAATAAAATGGAGAAGTGAAAGTCGATCTTTTCAAACATCGCGTGCGTAAGAGTTATCAGAAACATAACGCAGACGAATGCGAAGCAGGCGAAGATCACGTAGGATTTGCCGTAGTTAAATTTAAAATTTAGCTTCGAAGGATCGACGAGCATACCGTCGTTAAACTCGGCATTAGCTTCGAGTAGATCGCGGAAGAGCACGGGTTTATGCGATACATGAAACATAATTTCTAAAAGCCTATCTTTAAAATTTGATTTATCCATCGGAGCTCCTTCGATTTTTGCGGCATTATATCTTAAATTAAATTGTTATAAGATAAAATGGTGCGAAATTTCAAGGAGCGATTATGTTTGAAATCAGCGGAATGAGCGGCGATGAGATAGTTTATATTAACGGCAAATTTTGCAAAGCCAAAGAGGCTGCGATAAGCCCTTTTGATCGCGGTTTCGTGCTTGGAGACGGCATCTATGAAGTAGCGCCCGTGGTAAATTCTAAAATTTGCGACAGAGCGGATTTTTGGGAGCGCTTTGAGCGCAGCGCCGCGCAGATCGAGCTAAAAATTCCATATTCTCGCGAAAAATATGAGGAAATTTTATATGAACTCATCGCGCAGGGTGGCGTGAGCGAGGGCGCTTTCTACACCCAGATCACAAGAGGTGCGGCGATGCGCGATTTTGACTACGTCCGCGGCATAGAGCCCAGCGTCTTTGCTTTTGTCTATACATACGCAAATTTTTGATAATCCGCTCGCAAAAGAGGGGATCGAGATCGTAAGCCTGCCCGAGATCCGCTGGCACAGGCGCGATATAAAATCGATCTCGCTTTTAGCGCAGTGCATCTTAAAGCACGAGGCCCACAAGGCGGGCGCTTATGAGTGCTTTTTGATCGAGGACGGGCTAGTTACCGAGTGCTCCAGCTCCAGCGCATTTATCATCAAAGATGACGTCCTCATCACGCGGCCGCTTTCAAACGACATACTGCCTGGCATCCGCCGCAAGGTGATCCTAGGCCTTGCCGAGCAGGCAGGGCTTAGCGTGCAGCAGCGGGCGTTTGGAATGAGCGAGGTTTATGAAGCCGATGAAGCCTTTATCAGCGCGGCGACGCTGATGGTGCTACCGATCGTAAAGGCAGACGGCAGAGCGATCGGCGGCGGTGCGGTCGGCAAATACGTACCGCGCCTGCGCGAGATGTATGCCGCGCGGCTAAGAGCCGAAGCGGGACTGTAATAGGGCGGTCAAATTTAGCCCGTTAAATTTAAACGATACGGGCTGATTAAATTTTGCTTTCTAGCTCCCCGGTTATGTGACCCAGCTCGCTTACTAATTCTAAAATTTCAGCCAGTTCGTATTGATGAGCATACGCCGTTCCGGTTGTTGGAGGTATGCTAAATAGCTCTGTTTCGAAGCGATTCGGCGCGCCGTTTAGAAATAGGTAAAATTTATTATCCATAAACGCCGCGCTTATGCTAAATTTATGGTAGTATCGCTTTAGCTCGTTTAGTCGCTCCATCAGCGCGGGCGTCAATAGATATCGAGCTTCGACCTTGTCATCAGCAAACACGCGAAATTCGCTATTAAAAATTACGTTGTCCATTAGCTCCTTCTCGCCTAAAATTTTTGTATTTAGCTCGCGGCTCGCTAAGATGGTTTTGGCGTAAAATCTCTTGCCGAATTCGCATATCAGCACGCTGCCGCTAAAATCCATATACGCATCATATAAGCTCATCGCAAGCGAAGCTAGCTTCACATAAGCATTGTCTATGCCCAGATCGTAGTTCTTTTTGATTCTAATCACCTCGCTAAGGCTAAATTTTACCCCATCCCATTCGCCTTTTATCTCATCTTCGCCGATAAAATCGGAGTTTGCAAAGATTCCTGCTCGCCTAAATTCCTTCGCGCTTATGCTGCGGCCTGGCGAATAAGTAAGCTGCGGATACGCCTGCGAGATCGCCGTGCGCACCAAAACTTTTTTGTAAAATAGTTTATATTCATAAGTGGCGTCCGCAATGCCGTCGTAAATGCAAGCAACATAAATAATCAAAAGCACCGCGTAGATAAGATAGACTTCGATCATCTTGTAATCCGTATCATCGTCTGTTTTAAATACCGCATCGATCGCAAACATTATGATAAACGGAAACAGATACAAAAATGCTATCTTGGCATAGATCATCACTACCTTGCAAATACACTTTTTTTGTTTGGCTCTACTTAACGCTATCGTCCTGTCTAATTGCATGCGTTTCCTTAAATTTTTTGATCCGAAATTTTATAAAATTCATTCTCTTGATAAAATTTTACCACAGCCTCGTCCGCGCTTGCGCTACGCTGCAAATATCGCAGCAAGGGCTCTGAGCGCGTATATATCACCCCGAGCCCAGCAAGGCTCGTCGCACGCGAAAGAGCTACGTAGAGCTGCCCTTTGGCAAAGATCCTGTCGATGTCGCAGATGAGCTGCGGAATGCTCATGCCTTGGGATTTGTGGATCGTGATGGCGTATGCGAGCTTGAGCGGGA
>CAURMQ010000067.1:0-9556 GCA_963525765.1 uncultured Campylobacter sp.
AAATCTAAGGAAAGCCATGCAAATATTAAGACAAAAGCACTTTAGCGGCGAGCGCGCGCTGTTCGGCGCAAAGGATCTGCGGATCGAAAATTCCGTCTTCGGTGAGGGCGAGTCGCCGCTAAAACACAGCGCAAATATCGTCGCGCAAAACTGTAAATTTGAGTGGAAATATCCGTTTTGGTACGCCGAAAATATCCGCGCGCAAGACTGCTTCTTCGACGAGATCGCGCGCGCAGGGATCTGGTATAGCCGCGGCGTGGTGCTAAAAGACTGCCTCTACGGTGCGCCTAAAGGGTTTCGCCGCGTAAAAGACGCCGCGCTACAAAACGTGGAATTTCACGACGCGCAAGAGACCTTGTGGCACTGCAGCGACGTCACGCTAAAAAACGTCACCGCAAAGGGCGCGTATTTCGGGCTTGATTGCGAAAGCTTAAGCATCGAAAATCTATCGCTTTTTGGGGATTACTGCTTCGACGGCTGCAGAAACGTAACGATCAAAAATTCCAAACTCCTCTCCAAGGACGCGTTTTGGAACTGCGAAAATATCCTCATCGAGGACTGCTTCATCGCGGGTGAGTACTTCGGCTGGAACTCCAAAAACGTAACGCTTAAAAATTGTAAGATCGAGAGCCTGCAAGGCTTTTGCTATATGCAAAATTTGCGCTTGCAAGACTGCGAGCTAATAAATACGACGCTAGCGTTTGAATACAGCGACGTGCATGCCGAGGTAAAAGGCGCGATCGATAGCGTCAAAAATCCAAGTAGCGGGCTAATCCGCGCGGTAAGCATCGGCGAGCTGATCCTAGATGGCGCAACGGACGCGTCTAAAACTGAAATTATTACTGAATTAAGGGCGTAAGATGGGACTTTTTGATTTTATAAGTGGCAAGGAGAAATACGACTTCGACACTCTGCCAAACCGCCGCGGCACGAAGTCGCTTAAATGGGACGTAGGCGAGAATGAGCTTCCGATGTGGGTCGCGGACATGGACTTTGCCGTAGCGCCCGAGATCATCGAGGCTCTGCAAAAGCGGCTAAATGAGCGGGTTTTGGGCTATTCGCTTGTGGATGATGAATGGCGCAGCGCGTATCAAGGCTGGTGGCTCGCGCGACACGATTATGAAATCCAAAAGGAGTGGTTGATCTATGCAAATGGCACGCTGCCTGCGATCGATTCGATCATCCGCAAGCTCACCTCGCCCGCCGAAAACGTGCTGCTGATGAGTCCGGTTTATAACTGCTTTTACTACTGCATCAAAAACGCCGCCCGCGTGCCTGTGGAAAACGAGCTTGCCTACGCTAACGGCGATTATAGCATTGATTGGGAGGATTTACAGGCTAAGCTCGCCGATCCGCAGACGACGCTTTTTATCCTTTGCAATCCGCACAATCCGGTCGGCCGCACCTTTAGCAGAGACGATCTTACCCGTATCGGCGAGCTGTGCGAAAAGCACGGCGTGACGGTGCTTAGCGATGAGGTGCATTGCGATCTGACTGAGTCCGGCGTGCGTTACACGCCATTTGCTGCCGCGAGCGAGACGTGCGAGAAAATTTCAGCCTCCATAATCGCGCCAACCAAGGCGTTTAACATCGCGGGGCTGCAAAGTGCGGCGGTCTTTGCAGCAGATAAGCGCTTGCGTCATAAAATTTCAAAGGCGCTAAATTCCGACGACATCGCCGAGCCGAATTTTTTTGGCGTCCAAGGAGCGATCGCCGCATTTACGAAGGGTGCGCCGTGGCTGGACGCGCTGCGCGAATACCTCAGCGAAAATCGTAAATTCGCGGCGGAATTTATCGCGCGTGAGCTTCCGCAGGTGCATGTCGTGCCGCAAGACGCGACCTATCTGATGTGGCTTGATGCGGGCGCTTACACGCAGGATAGCGCAGAGCTTGCGCGCTTCATCCGCGAAAAAACGGGGCTGTATCTCTCCTGCGGCGCGCAATACGGTAAAGGCGGCGAGAGATTTTTGCGCCTAAATATCGCGACCTCTAGGGCGCTGCTAAAAGACGGGCTAGGGCGGCTGAAAGAGGCGCTAAAGATCTGCCCGCATTAAACTAGCTATGATGCGGCAAAGGCGAAATTTAAAATTTTATAACGACCAAATTAAAGCGGCGGAGTAAATTTTAAAATTTTGCGGTAGGGCGTGAGCTTTACGCTAAATTTAGCGGCGATCAGGCGGCGGTGCGCGGTTAAATTTAACATTTACGCGACAAATGAACCGGCGCTTAAATGCGCTACAAAAGGCGGATTATGGATAGAAACGGCGATTTAGAGGAGCTTTACCTGCTTGAAAAACGGCGCGAAAAGCTCGCGCGCATTAGCAAACTCGTCTCATTTTTGATAACCCTGCTGCTGCTCGGGCTTTACGTGTTTTTGAATACCAGAGCAGAGCCCGTCTCATTTGATACGAATTGGCTTATAGTCGTGCTTTTCATCATCTTTCCCCTCTTAAACGGACTGCTCTACCGCCTATTTTACAGTTTAAGCTTTGGCAAAAACGGCGGCACGCAGCGCGCAAATTTTGATAAATTTAGCGGCTTTGATACGGCGCAAGATACAGGCGTGTTAGGGCAGGGTGCAGCACAAGATGGACAAATTTTTAGCGCCGATGCGAAAGAGGGGCGGGTATTAAAAGCCGAAGCGGGTGAGGGCGGTAGCTACGAAAGCAGTGATAGCCGCGCGAGCGCTATTTACGAGAGGTTTGAGCCCAAAGCCGCCGAAAGAGAAGGCAGGGGCGAGAAAGACGGCGCAACCGGATCAAAATTTAACTTTCTAGCCGATCTACAGAGCCTGGAGGATGAGCGCGCGGCACTGCAAAAAGCGGTGAAAAAGGCCAACATCGTCGCCGCTGTCGTAGGGACCAGTGTGGGTGCACTAGTGGCGCGCTTTTGGGGCGAAGTGGCGCCCGGCGTATTTTTCGGCATCTCCGTTTACGGCGTCGTGAGTGCTCTTTTAACGGCGAGCAAAAGACGGAATTTCAGATCAAATTTCAAAAGCAGGATCGTCGCGAGCATCGCAAAAAGCTTCGGACTTAGCTACGACGAAAGCGGCGGGCTTACAGCAGATGAGTTTTTTGAAATTTACGACTGCTACATAAACGAACAATCGAGCGAGGATATGATGAGCGGGGAGGTGCAGGGCGTGCCAGTGAGGTTTAGCGACTTTTACGCCGCCGAAAAGGTGCGCACCAAAAACGGCACTCGCACCGACGTAAAATTTCAAGGAGTGCTTTTCGTCGCGGACTTTCACAAAAGGCTTAGCTGCGAGGTGCGGGTATGTCACAGAAACTCGCGAAATCTGCGCAAATACGGGCAGCGAGCGAATATGGACGACGTGAAATTTGAGGAGTTTTTCGATGTCTATACGACCGATCAGGTGGGCGCCAGATACGCTCTGACGCCGCTTTTGATGCAGCGACTGACGGAGGTCTATCTAAGGCTGGGCTCGCAGATAAACGCAGTGCTGAAAGAGGACAAAATTTACGTGGCGATCGAGACCTGGCGCGATAATTTCGAGCCTAGAATCGACTGCTCGCTAAAGCAGGACGCTACGATAGAGCTTTACGTAGATGAGATCGGCGCGCTTGTGGGTATCGTGAGCGAGCTAAATTTGAACCGTAAAATTTGGAGCGAATGAGGCAAGCGGCGGCGCTGTGGAGTATGACGGCGGCGGGCCGTATACGGCTCCGGCGACACACAGATATGCAGACAAAGCGCGCGGGATCGTAGGCTTAGCGGTACAAATGCGCTGTGTAGCTGAACGTGGAAACGGATGTATTGCGCGGATCGTGCGTTTGGGCGGATGTGCGATCACTCCTTTGCACGAGCCAATCGAAAGATAGAACGCACGCGGAAGGCGTTCGTATAAGACTTTACAAGCTGTATGAGCCGATAAAATTTTATAAATTCCCGATCCGTTTAGCGAGCGAGCACTTGTGATTTATCATCGCTCGTGCGGCATAAATTTTACCGCACGAGCAGTTTGCATTAGAATTCTACTATCGCTTGAAATTTTACGCTGCCGCGCGCGACTTAAATTTTGCCGCGACGACGGGCGCTAGGTCACGTTTCGGCTCAGCTAAAATTTACTCGGCGGCAAATTCGCCGCGTGGAAGCAAAACCCTGCCGCTAGATCGATAAATTTAGCTAGCTTATAAAAGCACTCGCCGCCTATGGGCGTTTATGGACGCCGTTTCGGCAAAGTTACGGCGGCTCGTCGCTGCAAAGTCGCAGGGCTGACAATTGCCCCGCTAAACTAGACGGCGAATCTAAATTTATAGCTTCCCGCCCTCGATTACGACGTCGTCAGCCTTGATGTCGTCGCCGTATATAGGTGCTAGCGTCGCATCGTAGTCGGCGTGGAAAAATTTCTCGTCTGCGAGCTTTACGATTAGATCGTCAAGCCATTTGCGAAGCTCGTCGTTGCCCTTTTTGACCGCAGGCGCAATGACGTCCTGATCGCCCAGCGAGCGGATGCCTACCTTAAAGCCAGGGTTTGATTTCGTCCATGCAAACAAAAGCGTATTATCATGCGCGATCGCATCGCCTCTGCGGTCCAGCATCGCACCGAAAGTCTCGGTATTTTGGTCAAATTTTAAAAGCTTGATCTCGGGGTGATTTTTCGTAAAATACAGATCCGCGGTCGTGCCTTTGTTTATTAAAAGCGTTTTGTCCTTAAGCTGCGAAACGTCGGTGATATCGCCATTCGGACTTGCGACGCCGAGAGCTACCTTCATATATGGTAGCGCGAAATCCACGACCTCTTTGCGCTCTGGTGTGACGGTGAAATTTGCAAGCGTGATATCGACCTTATCGGACGCCAAGAATTCCGCGCGATTGGCTGCCTCTACGAGCACGAACTGCACTTTGTTTTCATCGCCCAAAAGCTCCTTTGCGATACGTTTTGCAAAATACACGTCATATCCCGCGTTTTTACCCGTCTCGTCTATGTAGCCAAACGGCGGCTTATCGCCGAAAACGGCGATCCTTACTACGCCGCGCTTTTTAACTCCGTCTATATAGCTTTGCGACGCGACGGAGCCTTGCGCGGAATTTGAGGAGCCTTTGCCCTCGTCGTTGCAACCTGCGAAAAATAACGCACCTAAGATAAAAAGCGTGCTTAGCGTTTTTTTCATCTTTTCTCCTTTATTAAAATTTATTTTTTAAATTCGAACATATTTAAAAATTTCTTCGCGCGCTCGCTTTTCGGAGCGGTAAAGAACGCCTCCGGTTCGTTAATCTCCACTATATGCCCGTCGTCCATAAAAACTATGCGATCGGCTACGGCGCGCGCAAAGCCCATCTCGTGCGTTACGATTAGCATCGTCTGCCCCTCTTTGGCAAGATTTAGCATTACGTCGAGCACCTCGCGCACGATCTCGGGATCAAGAGCTGCGGTAACCTCGTCAAAAAGCATGATCTTGGGCTTCATCACCAGGCTTCGCACGATTGCGATGCGCTGCTTTTGCCCGCCGCTAAGTTCTTTGGGATAGGCTCGCTCTTTATTTTCTAGTCCTACGATTTTGAGCCAATGCCTGGCTAGCTCTACAGCTTGCTCGCGCGGTACACCTTGGACTTTCACGGGACCTAGGATTATATTATGTAGCACATTTAAGTGATCGAAAAGCTCGTAGCTTTGAAAGACCATACCGATCTTTTGACGAATTCTGCGCCATTCTTTGAAATTTTGATCGATCCGCTCGCCTTCGATTATAAAATTCCCGCTTTGTATCGGCTCTAACCCGTTGATCGTGCGAAGTAGGGTGCTTTTGCCGCAGCCGCTAGGACCCAGGATCACTACGACCTCGCCCTGCGCGACGCTAAGGCTGATATCCTTTAGCGCGTGCAGCTCGCCGTAAAATTTATTGACTTTATCGATTTTTAAAATTTCCATCAGCTCCACCTGTTTTCTAGTTTTTTCGAAAGCGCCGAGATCGGATAGCAGATCAAAAAATATACGAAAAATATCGCTCCGTAGATGATTAGCGGCGCGTAATTGTCGCGGAAGACATTCACTTCGATGATCTGCTGTCCGACCTTGACGAGCTCGATAACGCCGATAAGCACGGCGATCGAGGTTGTTTTTATCATCCTGCTGAATAAATTTATCGTCGCGGGCACCAGGCGCCTCATCGCAAGCGGCAGGATCACGTAGAGATAAATTTGAGATCTGCTAAATGCGAGCGCTTCGGCGCTTTCGAACTGATGCTTAGGGATGCTAAGCACGGCGCCGCGCACCAGATCCATCATCTCAAAAACACCCCAGATACTAAAGACTATGATCGAAGCCGCGATATTTGAGATGTGTATGCCAAAAGCCTTGCTCGCGCCGAAATATACGATAAATAGCCAAACGATAGGCGGCATGATGCGCACGATCTCTAGACAAATTTTAAGCGGGATGTATAAGGCTCTGCGCCCGGAGGCCATTAAAATTCCAAGCACCAAGCCTAGTACGAGCGAAACTGCGATCGAGATGAGCGCGATTTGCAGCGTGACCCCAAGCCCGCCAAGAAGCCTGATTAAATTTTCACCGCTTAAGAGTTCCATCGCTAGCCTCTCATATACGCAAGGCGCTTTTCAAGCAGCGTAAGCGCTAGCGAAAGCGGCAGGATTATGATCAGATACGAAACGCTTAGCATAAATAGCGCTTCGTTCGTCTTGTAATACAGCCCGATCACGTCCTTTGCGGCATAAACGAGATCGGCGAGTGCGACGATGCTAACGATCGAGGTTTCTTTAAGCAGAAAGATTATATTTGCGCTGATGGAGGGTAGGGCGATCGCAAAAGCGCGCGGCAGCACGACATAAAATACTATTTGCGCCTCGCTAAGGCCCAGGCTCATCGCGCTTTCGATCTGGGATTTTTTTATTGCCTCAAAACCGAGCCTAAAGCTCTCGCTCATATAGCTTCCGCCCAAAAACGCAAGACCTACTATCGCGCAGGTAAAGCCCGAAATTTGAACGCCTAGCTTCGGCAGGCCGTAGTATAGAAAAAATAGCTGAATTAAAAGTGGAGTATTGCGCGACAGCTCGATATATGCGCTCACGAGCGGGCTTAATAGAGGCAATCTTTTATATTTTATTAGCGTGCAGATAAAACCGATTATTATGGATAGTAAAATCCCGTAAAATGCGAGCTTCAGCGTTAAAATTCCCGCCTTTACGAACATCGGGCTAAATTTAGCTATAAAATCAAAATCCATAAACTCTTCTTTCCGTGAAATATGCATATTATACAGATAACTGATTAAAATAGTATTAAATCAGAATTTTTTTATAAAGATTCCAGAAATTTAGGAGTTTAAAAATATATCTTATAAATATATTTAGTCCGAGCAGATACCCGGACTATAGAATTTTGACGGAATTTTACGAGTAAAAAATATACGCGTATCCCGAAACCAAAAACGCGGAGAATATCGCTAAAATTCCGCCGCTTCGTACCATCTCTATTTGTCGGATGCGTCCCGTACCGAAAACCAAAGCATTCGGCGGCGTCGCTACCGGCATTACGAAAGCGCAGCTCGCGCCTACGCCTATGATGATCGTAAGAGTTTCTTTCGGTAGCCCCATTTGAGCCGCTACTCCCGCAAATACGGGTACTAAAAGCGCAGCAGAGGCGGTATTGCTCGTAAATTCCGTAAGGCAAATGATGAAAACCGCCGTTACTAAAAGTACGATGTAAGTAGGCGCTCCACCGAAAGTGTGCGCGACTAGATCGCCAAGCACCTTAGAAGCTCCGGAATCGCCTAAAACCGCACTTAGCGTAAGTCCGCCGCCAAAAAGCAGCAACACGCCCCACTCAGTGTTTTCGGCGATGTCGTGCCATTTAGCAAGTCCTAGTATGACGATTACGACTGCCGAGCAGATGGCGACGTAAGCATCGTCCACCTTAAAGCCCACAAGGGCTGAAATTTGCTTTGAAAATATCCAGCCAAGCGCCGTTAGAGCAAATACGACTATCGTAATAATGCGTTCGCGCGTCCAAGGGATATGTTCCAGATCCATCTCTATTTTATGACTTAAATTCGGCTTGAAAATTATATAAAGCACCACAAGCATTATTGGTAGCATCACGCACATTAGCGGCAAACCCACCTTCATCCAGTCTGCGAAGCTGTAGTGCAAGGCTTGAGCCACGATTAAATTTGGTGGAGATCCCACGAGCGTGCCCAGACCTCCGATGCTTGCAGAATACGCGATGCCTAAAAGCAAAAACACGAGCGTGCCGCGATCTTTGCTTTCGTCCATGTTGGCGCAAATTCCAAGCGCGATCGGAAGCATCATCGCAGCAGTTGCGGTGTTTGAAACCCACATCGAAAGGATCGCCGTAGCAAGGCAGATTAAAATCGCAGCCACGCCCAAGCGACCGCCTGCGCGGGCGATTAGCCACATCGCGATCTTTTTGTCTAGCTTTTGCATATGCAGAGCCGTTGCCAGAGCAAAACCGCCGAAAAAGGTAAAGATCGTAGGGTTTGCAAAATTTGCAAGCGTACTTTTAATGGTGGCAGCTGTGAAAGTGCCATCTTTAGCGAATTTGCCAAGTCCGATAGCTACCGCAAGCACCGGCACCATAAGCGCGGTTACCGTGATATGCACGGCCTCTGTAAGCCACATAATCGCGATAAAAGCAAGCAGCGCAAGGCCTTTTTTGACATTAGGCTCAAATGGTAACGCGGCATATAGCGCAAAGCCCACAGCAGCGGCAATCGCCATAATGATGACACCACGCTTAGGGAACGGCACGGTGTCGGTTAGCCTGTCTAAACCCAGCTCGTCTACGTCTGAGTCCAGTGGTCCTTGTAAGCGGGAGTTGCGTAACTCCACTTTGTGTTCTTCCATAAATACTCCTTTTTTGGATTTGGCTTATGATACAAAAATGAGGCGGGAATTTTATAAATTCCAAATCAAATCGTCTTAAATTTTTAAAAGTGCAGTTACTATCGGTAACACGGCACTTATCTCGTGTGTAAATTTTAAATTATACATAAAAACGAACAACTAAGTAAGCGCTTTAAATTTCATCACAGATTATTTTTTAATGACACCCGACATTAAATTTGCTAACTGCGCGCAGGAGATGGAGTAGAATTTCGTCGAATTTCATCCAGGCAATCGAGATAAAATTTTATTCGAGACGAGTGGGATAAAATTACGCGTCTTGCCTCAAAATTTATCAAAATTTAAGTGGGGGGGGGCTATTATAATCAACAAATTTTAAACGGATTTGTAAGCGGATCCGGTGGAGGATGCTCAAAGATCGTAAGTTATAAAACGGTAAGAGCGGCTGTGGCGAGAAGCCCTGAAATCATAAATTGTAAGGAGAAAATATGAAAAATAAAATTTTAATCGCGGCGTTTGCTGCTGCGGCTTGCGTTAGCGTAGGCTCTAGCGAGGGTTTACTTTTAGGCATCGAGGGGGATTACTCGTTCAAATCTAGTCTTACAGCCAAATGGTCGGAGGATGGAGACTCTGGCACTGTTAAAGATCATAAGGGGCAAGCTGCGATAGGTTTTAAGGCTGGCTATGATTTTGGTATAGCTAGAGCATACGG
>CAURMQ010000068.1:0-9249 GCA_963525765.1 uncultured Campylobacter sp.
TTACGTAGAGCAGTCTCACGCCCGAGTCGCCGCGCAAAAGTGAGTAGCAGAGCATCAGGCTAGCTCCACCCGCGATCAGCGCATAGTGATAGAGCTTGGCCGCGGGCAGTCCGATACGCACTGGGATCGTGCGCTTGCCTTTGAGCGCGTCGTTTTGCACGTCGCGCATATTATTTAAATTTAGCACCGCCGTGCTTAGCATCCCGCACGCGCACGCAGGCAGCAGCAGCGCCGCATCAAGCGATCGCGCGTATAAAAAGTACGAACCCAGCACGCTCAAAAGTCCAAAAAACAAAAACACGAAAACGTCGCCAAGCCCCTTATAACCGTATGCGCCGGCGCCCACGGTGTAGCGGATCGCGGCGTATATCGACGCGCCGCCAAGCGTCAAAAATAGAGCCACGAGATAAAACCGCTCGCCGAATGCCAAAACGCTTAGCGCAAGGCTCGAAAATGCCGAAAGCAGCGCCGTAACGACGATGACGCGCTTCATCTGCTCGGCACTCATCTGTCCCGTTTGGATCGCGCGGCGCGGCCCCAGTCTGCCCTCGTCGTCGGTGCCTTTTACCTCGTCGCCATAGTCGTTAGCGTAATCGCTTAGCACCTGAAACAGAAGCGTCGTAAGCAGCGCCAGCGCGAAAATATCCGCTCTAAATACGCCCGCGCCGTATGCCGCGCCGCTACCGAGCAACACGCCCGAGACGCTAAGCGGCAGCGATCTAAGGCGAGCGGATGCGTAAAGAGCCTTTGCGGTTATCATTTTTTGCCTTTTGTTGATTTTTAGAGCCGAATTTACGGCGAACCCGAGATAAAATTTAGCGGAAAAACGCCAAAAATAATATAAATTTAGACTATTCGTAGAGTAAATTTTATTTAAATTCGCCTTTTTAATATAAATAGCGGTAAAATAGAGCCAAAAATTTTAGGAATTGTGATGAAAAAAGTTCTTACCGTTCAAGATATATCCTGCGTGGGCAAGGTTTCGCTGACCGTCGCCTTGCCGATACTAAGCGCGATGGGGATCAGTACGAGCGTGATCCCTACGGCGGTTTTATCAATGCATACGGGCTTTTCCGGCTACACCTTTTGCGATCTAAGCTCGCAGATACGCGCGATCATGGCGCATTGGAAAGACCGCGGAGTGGTATTTGACGGCATCTACACGGGCTTTTTGGGCTCGGCGGCGCAGATCGAGATTATGAGCGAGCTATTTGCTGAGTTCGGCGGCGCTGGCAAGACTATTTTGGTCGATCCTTGCATGGGCGATAACGGCGTGTTTTATCCTGGCTTTAACGAGGATTTTGCCCGTATGATGGCGCTTCTGTGCGCCAAGGCCGACGTAATCACGCCTAATATCACCGAGGCCTGCGCGATTACAGGCGTGCCGTACCGAGAGGATGCGGATAGGGATTTCATCATGGATCTGCTTGCAAGGCTTCGAGAGCTGGGCGCTAGGCAGGTTATTTTAAAGGGCATCGGCTACATCGCGGATCAGTGCGGGGTTTTCAGCTATGATGCGCGCACGGGCAGGACGAACGAGTATTTTCACGAGCTGCTGCCGGTTAAATTTAACGGTACCGGCGATATTTTCGCAGCCGTAGCCTTCGGCGCAATAATGCGCGGCAAGTCGCTGGAAACGGCGGTTCGCATCGCTGCGGATTTCGTCGTCAGCACGATCAAAGAGACGATGAGCGACGAGGAGCGTAAGGACTACGAAGGGGTCGATTTCGAAGCGATAATTCCTGAGCTGGTGAGGAAAATCTAAGTTCTAGACGGATTTGGAACTCGCCGCGCGGACAGAGGATTTGTGGCAGAGCTTTAAAATTTTACCATAAAAAAATTTCTAAATTTTATCTACGATGTGGGATTTTAAAATTTTCAAAACTTATGTGTCGTGTGAGGCGTGGAATTCTATAGGCGATGTGGAATTTTAGAATTCATGCATTGCGCGGGCTTATAATTTTATCTCCTATATAGAATTTTAAAATTTGCACCGAAGTAAAGATGCGAAATTTATCACTAGCGCTGAATTCTAAACGCAAGGCTGCAGTGAATTTATCTGTTTGCGAGCTTGAGCTACATTTTGAAATTTTGCACAAAATCTGTTTAAAATTTTATTCCCACAAGCCGTGCGCCATGCACTTATAAAATAATCTCAAAATTTATGAGTAAAATTTAGATTAAAATCCGTATTTAAATTCCGATTAAAAATCCTGCGAAAATACTATATTTATTTAAAATTTTAACGGCACTAAATTGCAATATCTGATAGCGAAAAATGAGATAATACGGAAAATTTTATGCAATATCAAGCATCAATGAGGCACACCATAGGATTACTATAAGCGGAAGCGATGCGGATAAGATAAATACTTGCACAGAAAAAGAAGGATTGTAATAGCAAAGACGATTGGAATTTGAATGTGTAAAAAAGCACTTAATTAAATTTTTCTAATCATTTGGCGAGATTATATGATTTTAAAATTTAAATTAAGAAGGACGGCATAGTCGTGAAATTTAAATATGAGCGTCGGGCGCAAAATAGCCGCGGAGTGGATCGGCTAGCTCCGCTAAAAGCGCCATATAAAGGGTAAATTTAAAACAGAGCTTTGCCGAATTTTAAATTTACCCGATTTGCCTATCTATGAAATTTATTCGCCCAGGAAGTATTTAAGATCCGTCTGCGCGTCGCCGCTGATTAGGCGAAGGCCGAAATTTTGCACCAAAAAGCCCAAAATTTCGTCGTTGAAAAACTCAGGTACCGTAGGGCCCACGTTGATATTCTTAACGCCCAGGCTAAACAGCGCAAGCAGGATGATGACCGCCTTTTGCTCCATCCACATCAGCACGATCGAGACCGGCAGGTCGTTTACGGCGATGCCCGTAGCCTCGCTTAGCGCCAGAGCGATCTTGACCGCGCCGTTGCTGTCGTTGCACTGACCTAGATCGATATAGCGCGGAAGCTCGGTGCCGGGCACGTTTCCGAAATCCACGTCGTTGAAGCGGAATTTGCCGCAGCTGGAGGTCAAAATCACGCAGTCCTTCGGCAGGCTAAGCGCTAGCTCGCGGTAATACTCGCGTCCCTTGCCCGGCGCATCGCAGCCTGCGATGACGAAAAAGCGGCGGATTTTGCCCGATCTGATCGCGTCTAAAATTTGCGGCGCAAGGCTTAAAATCGTCTTGTAGTGTCCGCCCGTCACCAAGCTCTCGTCGCTGTCCATGCTCACGTCACCGCATGCAAGCGCGCACTCGATGAGCGGCGTAAAATCGTCGTTTTGGATATGTTTGACGCCGTCTGTGCCCGCGATAGAGTAGCCAAACAGCCTGTCCGCGTAGCTACAGGATGAGCGAAGCGGCACGATACAGTTGGTGGTCATCAAAATCGCGCCTTTAAATTCGTTGAAAAGCTTGGTCTGATCGAACCACGCCTTACCGACGTTGCCCTTTAGGTGCGGATACTTGCGAAGCTGCGGATAGCCGTGCGCAGGAAGCATCTCGGAGTGGGTGTAGATATTGATGCCCTTGCCCTCGGTCGCTTTTAGCAGCGCCTCAAGAGCATGCAGGTTGTGTCCGCTAACCAAAATCGCCTTGCCCTCGACTTTGTTTTGGCTTACCTTAACCGGGGTCGGCACGCCGAATTTTGCTGTATGCGCCTCGCTTAAGATATCCATCATCTGCACGCCTGCGCTTCCGACGGCCATCAGCTGCGCGATATGCTCGTCAAAGTTAAAATTTGAGTTCGTCAGCGTGAAATATAGCGTATCCGCCATAACGGTATCGACTGCGCTAGTATCGGCGCCGAGCTCACGGGCGTGGTGGCGGTAGGCGCTAAGGCCCTTAAGCCCGAAAACCATAGTGTCTTGAAGCAGGCTTAATGTGGAATTTTTGCCACAGGTACCGCGGTCTTGGCCCTTGGCGCCGCAGCCCTCGGGCGCGCTCATTTGGCACTGATGACAGAACATCTCTAGATTGTCGCTCATAGAAATCCTTTATAAAAAATTTAGTTGGTAATTTTAAGATTTTATTTAGGCAAAAAAATTGATTATGATCAATAAATGGCTAAATTTTATCAAATTTATTTACAAAATGAGAATTTTAAATTTTATAAATTGCTTCAATTCTACTCATAGCGGCAATACGGATACTTAAATTTAGATATAATGCGCGGAATTTCAAAAAACGGATAAGCAATGAAAGAGAAGTTAAAATCGTTGGCGAGCAAGGTTTCTAAATTATATAAAAGCGGTAGTCCAAAAACGTTATGAAAATTCTACATGCGAGTGATCTACATTTCGATAAAGCTAAATTTGATCGAATTTTAAGCTTAGAATTTGACATTTGTTGCATAAGCGGCGATCTGATAGACACAAACCAAAAAGATATCATAGGACAAAAAGCGTGGGTGAAGCGGTGGTTAGAAAATTTTAAAAAGCCTATCTTTGTATGTAGCGGAAATCATGACGTGAGTGAGTCTGGCGACATTTCTTGGATACGAGCGTCTAATATTTATGCGGATGGCGATATTAAGACGCTTGAGGGTATTAAATTTGGCTGCGCCCCTTATCTCTGCGCGGATATTTTGGATTTTGCAGAGTGCGACGTGCTGCTTACGCATATTCCGCCCGCACATACGCGAACGTCCATAGAGCGCGGCAGAGATTTTGGTGATAAAGAGCTTTTTCGAGTGCTAAAGCACGGACTTTTAAAAGCAAAAATAATCCTTTGCGGACACGTGCATAATCCGCTTTTAAATATTGATAAAATCGGCGATTGCACGATTTATAATTCAAGTCTGAAGCTTAATATTTTAGAAATTTGAGTTAAATTTATAAAATTTTAACGGCGGAATTCTATAAAATATAATTTAGCGCAATAGATTAATTGTATTTCGCGGCTCTACTCGCATATCGGCAGCACGTCTTTTGTCCACAGCTAAGCAAATAAATTTGGCTTTTTGTCATAATTTCTTTCAATAATTTAAAATCACTTTCACTAAATCCGTAAATTTCTACTTCGCATTCTTTTTCTGCGTCTAAATTTTGTTTGAAAAAGCGTTTATATTCGCTAACTACCTCGCGCTTATCTAGTCCACCCGCTCCGCATCCCATCAGAGGCAGAGCTATTTTTATATATTTGCTTTGATCTTGCAAGATTATTTCTTGCAGATTATTTAAAATTTGCGTGATAGTATCTAAGCTCGGCTTTTTAGGCTTTGATCTATCGGTGTAATTCATAATGGCTGCATGTAATACGAATGGAAAGTTTGCATGATTTGAGGCGGTTTTGACGACGTCACCTTGCCTTATCTCTCTTATTTTTAGCTGTTCTTGCATGTATTTTTCTAGCGCTTCGCCGCAATGCCTCTTAAAAGCCATAGACACGCCGCTGCCAAGCAGCATCGCCGTATTTGAAGGATTTATCAGATAATCCGCTTGTGCGTCCAATAAATCGCCAAATTTTATCTTTATTTCATATGAAATTTTCATTTTATCTCTTCTAAATACCTTTCTATCTCATCTTTTATCGTATCGGCTAACTCCTTTGGTTCTAGCACTTTGATAAACGGAATGAAGTAGTAAATAAGCGGCTTTATCTCCATTAAATTAGTAAATTCTATATCGATTACGACCGAGCCATCGGCATCAAGTCCTGTTATACTCTGCTTAGCGTAGGGTTTTCTCTCGAAATATTTCTTTATCTGCGGAGATAAAAGCAGTCTAGCGGTATTTGGTTTATCTAGCGTTGCCCAGGCGGAGTTTATATTTTTAATCCTCTCCTCTATCGTGGCGTCTAATTTAAATTTCTCCTCAAGAATTCTAATATTTGTGATGCTTTTTAAGTGGAATTTCTTGAAGGTATCGTTTTTATTCGTATCTAAAAATAGCAAATACCAAAATCCGTCAAACATCGCTAGTTTTAGTGGCTTTATCTTAAATTTAAAACCGGCGTATTCGCACTGCACCAAGCTTCTCTCTTTGATAGTGTTTTCAAGCAGTTCGAAATTTATAAAGTCACCTTCACTTAATTTTTCGCTGCTTATATTGGTTAAAATCGGATGATTTAAGCCGGTTTGTGATCTGTTCTAGTAAAACGTGAGCCTTTGAGTAGAAATTTGCGCCCATGGTTTTTGAGATGTTGTCGAGGATATTTATGACGGTGCGTTCCTCCTGATCTAAGCCATCTTTGATTTTAGTTTTATCTATGCTCCACATCCTGCCGTTTCTTACAGCTCCATTTTTCGCTAGCACCTCGTAAAGGTCTCTTTGGATAGTTTTGGTGCAAACTCCGAATTTTTCCGCGAGCTCGGAGATGGAATGGGGTTTTCTGCTAATGAAGGCAGCTATTTCGTTTATGCGTTCGTATTTGCTACTGCCGGATTGCGGGATTATTTTTTGCGGTTTTTGCATCCAGGCTCCTTTTATATTATTTTATCTAAAAATGAAGGGATAATATCAGCTAAGGATTGCTCTTAATCCTTCAAGTCCGCCTGCCTTTATCGCCATGCCTCTATATGCGCTTACGTGAGTATCTAGCGGGTTTATGCGGATTAGATGAGCGCGCTTAAATCTTTTTGCCATCCTTTCTCCATAAATCCTAATCGTAGGCACCACAAGCCCCACGCCGATCTCAATTATGGCTATTTTGGAGTTCATATTGTGACTAAGCCATGTATCATACTTTTTGCGCTGCGCCCAAGCTCTTTTGTGATTAAATTTGTGGTCGTAAAACATAAGGATATTTGGGCGGCTTACGCATCCGCACTCAGGGCACACGGGCATCTTTGTAGCAATAAATTTCTCCTCGTCTACTAGGGCGCTATTTTCGTCCATATTCCAGATGTTTCCGCCATCGTTATGGATACACTGCGCGTGATGTATGGAGCCATGGATCTCGTAAATTTTATCCTTGTCAAAGCCGGCTTTTTCAAAGTGTCCGTCGACGTTTGAAGTGTAGATAAAGTAGTTGCCGGCTTTTGTTTCGCAAAGGTCTTTTAGTAGCGCAAAACCCTCGTGAGGCTGGGTTGCGTTATAGAGCTTTAGCCTGTGTCCGTAAAACGCCCAAGCTAGCTCAGGGCTGCTAAAAAACCACTGCGGATTTGCCATCTCGGTAAAGCTTAAATTTTTATCCTTTAAAGGCGGGTAGGCTTTCCAAAATCCAAGATCGCCTCTAAAATCAGGCAGTCCGCTATCTACGCCCATGCCTGCTCCTGCGGTTATGATGACGGCATCGGCGTTTGCGATGATCTCTTTTGCGCGAAGGATCATGTCTTGCATAACTTGTGCCTAAATTAGCTTTGCAATTTCATCGGCTAGCGGCTCTAGTTCATTTTTCATTTTTATTAGCTCATTGACTAGTTCCGTCTCACTATATTTATTTACGATTATTTCTCTTAAAAACTGATCCTTTTTAAGCCATTTCCACCTTGCAAACGTTGTGCCTATTTTCCACTCAGCAAGCGTAAATTTAGCTTGTATATCTTTTATGCGCTCCTTGTTGATCCCTATGCGCTCCTTGTTGTTCCCGCTCTCATTATATTTAAGCCCAATATATGGATTTAAAAAATTTCTACTATCAAATTCTAGGGTAAAATTTATAATACTATTACGACCCCAATCATATTTATAAAAACTTATAGGTGAAAAATATCTTTTCGTATCAGTATCTTTTATATCATCGACATGCCATTCTTGCGATAATCTTTTTTCGAGTTCAGTCTTTACGTTTGACATAAATTCATTAAGTTTATTCGAACTGGCTATATCGAAATACTTATTTTTTATCTCCTCAACTATATCATAGTTTTCTAAAATTATCTTGCTAATTTCATTTGCATCCATCTGCACTCCTTTATATTTTCCATAAATTTTTTCGATGACATTTTTGTATTGCGATATCACAGCGGACAAATTGGTTAAATTTCCCGTTTCTTCAAGGCATAGATCAAGCCACGCAGTTATCTCTTTATCGTATGAAATCGCCTTAAATTTAGCGATTTCATCGCCCTTTTCGTTTGAAATTCTGCCGTCTTTGATTTTTAGTCCGTCTAGGCTATAGCCGGTAGGCTCGCGCCCTTGCGGTGATAAAAACAGCACGTAAATTTCAGCTTCATTGCCGTTTTCTTGTTGGATAGTTTTTATATATCTTTTAATCTGAGCCTCTTGATCGCCGGCATAAATTTTATTTTCTAAAATAATATGCTTCGTGCCGTCAGTTATGTAGATATCGATATTCTCATATTCTTTATAGACTTTTGCGATTTGCGAATTTAGCCCAAAATCCTCTAGCCCGCATGCTTTTATAAAAAGCTCCAAAAATAGCTCTTTTTGATAATGCGGCGAGTTCGGATCGAGTAACGAGCAGATAAAGCGCGAGTGCAACCGCACTTCGTCGCTAGCGTCAAAAAGCGCCAAAAATAGATTGTAGTCATTATTGCCGCGCAGCTTTTTCACTTCTAGCTTATCGCTTAAGACTTTGATTTGCTTTAGCATAGATTCAAATTTCTCTATATCCATATCTCCTCCTTTAAAATTTTAAAGCATTATAGCAGACAAACTAGGCATTTTTTGTCTTAGTGCACAGCCTCATAAAGTTTTTCTAAAATTTTAACCATTGCTAGCGTATCGAGCTTACAGTATTCTAGCAGAGCCTGCTTATAAGCTTCGCGCTCTGTTTCTTTCATAAAAGTCATAGCGGCGTATGCTTGCATAGCTTCGCCTCCGTGATGGATTAAATTTAAATCCTTATACGCCAATTCTAATTCGGGCACGAGTGCGGGCAGGACGTATTTTATGGAGTAGCTACCTTTCATTTTCGGATAGTAGTAGCTTTTGCTTGCAAAGGGTGCCATGAGGTCTTTTATATTGTCGTGGATAGCCATAAGCTCATTTGAAATTCGAGGATAGTTTGTGGCAAGACGTCTTATCACTCCCTTTTCAAAGCTCATGTTGTAGGCTAGCACGCAGGCGTCCTGCGGGATAAATTTGATTAAATTTAACGCTAACTCGTATCTAGGATCGGCGCCAGCCTCAGCTAAAAACTCGAAATGCTCTAAATTTCCCTTGCCGTCATCTTTGTGGATTGAAAACTGGAAAGGTATCTGCTCGTAAGGCCTAAGCCCAATAAATTGCGGCGCCGCCTGCTGAAAGGTCTCAAAGTCGAGGTGATAGAGCGGGTAGCGGAGCGTATCCAAAAACTCTTTTATTGCATCTTTGTCTATGATCTGTTCTTGCGAGATTTCTGATTTTATTT
>CAURMQ010000069.1:0-9210 GCA_963525765.1 uncultured Campylobacter sp.
TGCCTCCTCAAACAGCTTAGCGCTTTGCTTCCGAGCTAAATTCCGCGCTGCATGTAAGGGATATCTGGACCTTGCCGAATTTCGCATGTCGCAAAATCGCGGCGAAATTCCACGCACTATAAAAGCTCACAAATCCGTCGCGGCAATATCGCAGGCAAGCCCATCGCAAAAACCAATACCGCGCGACTAGCAGTATAAATATGCGATGCAAGGCGTATAGCACAATAGACGCCATACGACATACGGCGGACGGCGAGCAATACAAAACAGACGGCGCGCACGGCAGGCAGTATAAACCGAAACATGAGCGGGGCAACCAAGCGCCTACTTCTTTAAAATTTGCTCTTTCATGAATTCGTAGAGCTGGCAGGATTTTTTATTGCCCGCGTCGCAGCCCTTTTTGACCCATCCAAGCCCCTTGGAAAATCCGCGCAGATCCCCCTTGCTCACATATAAATAGCCTAAATTATTGCAGGCGTCGCCGTAGCCCAGCTCACAGGATTTGGTGTAAAGCTTCTCCGCCTTGTCGCGATCCTGCGGCGCGCCGAGGCCCTTATCATACGCAACGCCGGCATTATAGCAGCTATCCACTAGCCCGCCGTCGCAACCTCGCTCGAAAAAGCCCACCGCCTTTGCAGGATCCGCCGCGAGCCCAAAACCGCCCGTGAAATAGACCACGGCCGCATTATGACAGCTCTTGGCATAGCCCAAATCGCAGGCCTTAACGTAACGCTGCGCGGCGGCAACGAAGTCCCTACTCAGGTGCCCTCGCTGATACAGGTTGCCTAGCTTGTGGCAGGCTACGGCGACGTTTTTATCGCACGCTGCGTCATAAAATACGCCTGCCTGCGTCGCATTGCCCTCGCCGTCGTATATGGCTCCCAAATCAAAGCAGCTATCTTTCTCGCCTGCCTCGCAAGCTTTAGCAAAAGCGAGCTTGGCGCCATCGTAATCTCCGCGGGAGAGCTTGTCGCGCCCCAGCTGCGCGCAGCTTACGCCGTCGCCGCGGTAGCATTTAAATGATAAAACTGGCGACGGCAAAAAAAGCACCATAACCAAGATGCAAACGGCGATAGAAAGTGCCGTTATGTCGATGATCTTTCTCATATCTATCCTTTTTGCGGCGATGCGCCGCGGGGCTTAAGGAGCGGTCTTGCAGACAAATCCCGTCCGAGTAAATTTTGCGGATGAAATTCCCTCACATGAAATTTGATCTGCGCAAAATTTTAGTACCTCAAGCCTTGTTTTAAAATTTTACTTAAAGCTTCCGCGCCGTAAAATTTTAGAATTTCAAAATTCCGCAAGCGGTAAATTTACGACCGAATTTAAATTTTACGAACAAGGCCCAGTGCAGTAGCAATACCGCGAAATCGCTCGCAAAATTCTAAAATCAAAATTTTACGAGCCGCAAATTTAGAACTAGCTTTAAAATTTTATAGCGATAAATTTTAAGTAAAATTTCGCTTTGTATTTAAATCATAAATTTCGTTCGTGAGATTTAGGCTATCGGCGCGAATGTAGCCTGTGCGGCTACATTTTTTCTTTCGCGCTTAGACCCATCAGAGCAAACGCCGTGCGGATACTAAGCGCCACGAGCGCGAACAGCTTGAGCTTCGCATCCTCGTTCTCGCTGCCTACGACGCGGTTTTCGTTGTAGTATTTGTGAAAGTCCGCCGCGAGCGCCTTTAGGAAATCGGGCAGCTTCTGCAAGCCGCGCGAATTAAAAGCGTCGTTTAAAATTTCATTCAAGCCAAGCGCCGCAAAAGCTAGGCCGAGCCCCGCTTCATCCAGCGTGCCGAAGTCCGCGCCCAATACGTCCGCCTCGCGCTTGCCCGCTTTAGTAAAAATTTGATTGACCCGCGCGTGAGCGTAGTTGATGTAGAAGATCGGATTGCTGCTGTCCTCGCGCGCGAGCTCGTCCACGTCGAACTCAAGCGGCGTCTCGCCCTTTTTGCTAATGAAGATAAATCGCATCGCGTCCCTGCCGATCGCGGCGAGCACGTCGCTCATCAAAATCGCGTTGCCCGCGCGCTTGCTCATCTTGTAGGTCTGCCCGTCTTTGAGCAAATTTACCATCTGCATTAGGATGATCTCGAGCCTGCTTTCGTCATAGCCCAGAAAATGCACGGCAGCCTTTAGACGCGCGATGTAGCCGTGGTGATCGGCGCCCCAGATGTTGATGCAGCGCTCATATCCGCGCTCAAATTTGTTGTTGTGATAAATGATGTCGCCCGCAAGATAGGTCGGACGCGCATCCTCGCGGATGACGACGCGATCTTTTTCGTCGCCGAGCTGCGATGAGCGGATCCAAATTTTGCCCTCCGCCTCATACATCTTGCCGCTGCGCTCAAGCTTCTTAATTGTAGGCTCAAGCTCGCCGTAGAGGCTCTTTTCGCTAGCCCAGTTTTGGATATGAATGCCCGCGTCTGCGAGATCTTTTTGGATGATCTTTAGCACTTCGTCTTTGGCAAACTCCGCGAGCTGCAAGATCCGCGATTCGTCGCGGAAAATTTCATCGCCGAATTGGGCGCGCGCAAGTGGGATGATCTCGTCGATATACTCGCCACGGTAGTATTTCTCGGGATAGCTCACGTCCTCGCCCGCGAGCTCGCGTGCACGAAGCGCGATCGAAGTGCCCAAAAGCTCGATCTGATTGCCCGCGTCGTTGATATAATACTCGGTATCGACGCGGTGCCCCAGATAGCGCCCGATGCGAGCGAATGTATCGCCGTAAACGGCGCCGCGCACGTGCCCGATATGAAGCGGACCTGTCGGATTGGCGCTGATATATTCGAGCAGAATTTTTTGCGGCATAGCGGCGGAATTCCGCGCCTCATCGCAATTTGATGCTGCGAGGGAATTTGACGCCTCTGCAGAATTCTGCGAAATAAAATTTTGACTAGCGACGGAATTTTGCGATTTGGCGGTGTCATTGCCACTCGCAGCTAGATTCGTAGCGGAGTCTTTGCAAGCAGGATCACTCACGCAAATCTTTTCCGAAGCCGATAAAATTCCGGCTCCGAGTTTCGCGTCGTTTTTCGCAAAATCGCCGCCCAGGCTAAGAGCATTTTCAGCAAGAGCACCCAACACGGCGGGTTTTAGGTGAAAATTTAGATAGCCGTTCACCGCCGTAGCGCTTAGAATTTCGCTATATTTAAATTTAGCCGTAAGCTCCTCGGCGATGAGCTTAGGCGCCTTTCGCAGCTCCTTAGCCAGCGCAAAAGCCTCGGGCGAGGCGTAATGAGCCAAACTTTTATCTTTGGGTCTTTCTAAAACGACTTTGCGAGATAAAATTTTAAAAATTTCATTTAAGACTAAATTTTTCAAATCCTTTACGCCTTTTTAGTATCGCTGATTTCGGCGTCTTTAACCTCTTGCTCCATCTTTTTCTCGACCTTTTGCGGTTCGTCGTCCTCTTCCATCTCTTTTTTGAAAGTCTTTATGCCCTGTCCTAGACCCTTTGCAAGCTCTGGGATTTTTTTCGCTCCGAACAGCAACACAACAACGATCAAAACAATCAGCCAGTGTCCAATACTCATAGAACCCATTTTTTCTCCTTTAAATTTTCCAAATTTCGATTAGCTTGCCTATGTCGCGGCTCGCCGTTTCTAGTTTGATAGTTTTGTAGATTGATCTTAAATTTTCATACGCCGCTTCCAGGCGGTCGTTTATTATGAAATAATCATACTCGCCTAGGCGCTCCATCTCCTCTTGCGCGTTTTGCAGGCGTAAAGCAATATCGGCAGGATCATTATCGCCGCGAGCGCGCAACCTATCCCTAAGCTCCGACAAGCTCGGCGTAGTAATAAATACGCTAGTAAGCTCGCTTTTAGGCACTTTGCTGCGCACGATCTCATATCCTTGCACATCGATGTCAAAAATCACGATCTTGCCCCGCTCAAGCTCGGTCGTAGCAGCTTTTAGCGAAGTACCATAGTATTTGCCGTGGACCAACGCCCACTCTAAAAACTCCCCGCGCTCAATACCTGCGCGAAACTCGCTCTCGCTTATGAAATGATAATTCACACCGTCCGCTTCACCCGCACGCATTTCGCGCGTCGTAGAGGAGATCGAGAAGTATATCTGCTCGCCGAATTCTGCGATAAGACGCTTTATGAGCGTGCTTTTGCCGCTACCGCTTGGACCGGAAACGAGCAAAATTTTGCCTTTCACTATCTATCTCCAAACGATATGTCGATATTGATCTTAAAGTCCTTCAGCGCGTCCTTAGCGTCCTTACTGCCCGCAAATTTCTCGATCGTGTTTGCGATGCCCGCTTCCAGATCATCGCGCAGTTTGGTTTTCAGCTCCTCAGCGCTCGGTTTTTTACCGTGCTCGTTACGCAGCGGCTCGCTTTTAGAGCTAGGCTCTAACTCGCTTGCCATAAGACTGGCAAACTCCGCCGCAGCCGAAGCAGCAAGCTCATTCGGCATAGCTTGTGCGCCAAATTTCATCTCATTTACCTGCTCGGACGCACCAAATTTAGGAGATTTAAATTCGGTGCGCTCTGAAGGCTTTGATATAGGCTTTGAAGCATTAAATTTTATCTGCTGCGCGGCGCTCTTTGCGGGCTTGCCGGATTTAAATTGCTCTCTATCCGCAGAGTTTGCGGCAAACGAGTTTGCAAAATCGCCCTCCATAGCGCGCAAAAATCCGTCCGCAAACCCGCTAGCAACGCTATTGGCTTGCTCGCTTTGCTTCGGTAAATCTGAGGCATCTAATATGTGCGGTAAGTTTAGCTCCGAAAAATTCGGCGCAGGAGTAGAATTTGTAGTCCCGGTATTGCTAGAATTTGTAGAAGCCGCAAAATTGGCGCCAATTGAATTCCATGCTTCATTATGAGCAGACATAGACGCATTCTGTGCAAGTCCACCAGTAAATTCCATACTTTGAAACGGAACGGCGTTATAAAGATTTTCACGAGGTATATCGCCCGCACCCGCTAACGCAATCGGCGTATCTGAAGCGACCTCGTATTGAGACGAAATTTGCGTCTTTTGAAAATCCGTAGCCGCTTTATTTTTATCATGCGCAGATCTTTTATCCTCTTTTTCATCGGAAGCAAACGCAGCCGCGGCGAAATTATCATATCCGCCAAACTCCTCCACGGGCATACCGGCACTATCGAAAAGCCTGGAAAAATCCATATCAAATCCGCTATTAATAGGCGCGCCAGCTGCATCTTGCACTACTTGCGAGGCAGAATTTTTTTCATCTGTTTTATAGGCAAATGAGCCGTCTACTTCATGCTGTTTAATAGTAACATCCGCAGAGCCTTTCGCTTCCTGTAGATTAGGCACAGCGTCTGCCTTTTTTTCAACAGCAGTTTCATTAGGACTGCCAGCTCTTTGCGACTCGTCTTGCTGCGCAAGCGGTAAAGTTTCGCTTGCCTGTGTGGCGGTATTTTCATCTTCTGTCTGCGATTTATTTGTTTTGAAATTCTTAGGATTTTCATCATCTAGCGCCGCTAGAGCTATCGGAGCGTCATCCTTTGCGAGTGGAATTTCATCTTGAGGCGCGTGATTACTTTCGGCGGGTTCGCTTGTGCCGATACTATTTAGCGGCACATCCTCAGGGATATCGCTAACAGCTAAGTTTAGAGGCATATCGTCTGCGATATTATCCGCAATCTTTTCTGCGACGGCGTTAAGCGGCGTATCATCGGCGATGGTGTCCGCAAGAGCCGCTTCATCTACAAGCTGCGAGAGCGGAATATCATCTGCGATCTCGTCCGTGCGCGGCATATCACCTAGCAACTGCGAAAGCGGCACATCATCTGCAATCTCGGGCGCTATATCGTTTGCCAGCTGTGAAAGTGGTATATCCTTGCCGGAGTCATAAAAGCTATCCACGAGCTCTTCAAAATTACTACCCGAAGTGGAATTTGCCTGGTCAATCGCATCGATCTCTTTCATCACAGAGCTTGCATCGGCAAATTCTTTCGTCATTTTTTCTTTAGCCTGCACGCTCATATTTTGAACCGAAAACTCGCTGATAAACGTGATGAGCTCAAGCGGCGAAAAAGGCTTGGTAAGAGTGTATCGCGCTCCTGAGGCCGAGACATTTTTAGGCGTCAGAAACAGCGTCTTATTAAGATCAAATTTTGAAATATCATCGCCATCTTCATAATTTTTTATCGTCAAATCATATTCACTCTCGTCTGCACTATATGCTACCAGGTCCGCACCGATGCGCTCGCAGCAAATATTTACGACACTTGCAACCTGCTCATTGTGATTGTCAAGTAGAATTTTCATTTATGACCTTTTAGAAAGAATTTGGGCTATTGTAAGATATTTTTGGTTATTAATTGCTTATATTTGCGCTAAATTTCGGTTATTTAGGCGATAAACTTTGCAGCATTTTTGCGCTAAATTCTCATCGTGAGTCACGAGCACGAGTGCGCCACGGCTGGATTTTACGTAATCAAAGATCACGTCCATGACCTCGTTTGCGGTATCCTTGTCTAAATTTCCAGTAGGCTCGTCGGCAAAGATTATGCGCGGCTTTTTGCAAAGTATGCGAGCGATGCTCACGCGCTGCTGCTGTCCGCCGCTAAGCTCGCCCACGCCCTGTTTTAAAGTATGTTCGATCTGAAGCTTTTTTAAAATTCCATCATCTATCGCGTTATTCGTAAGTTTGGCGGCGAGTTCGATATTTTCGCCGGAGGAGAAGCCCTTAAAAAGGTAGTGAGATTGAAATATTATGCCAAAGTCGTTGCGGCGAATTTTAAGTCTTTCATCGGAGCTTAGCTCGTAAATACTACGCCCGCCGTAAATCACCTCGCCTGAGTTCGGCTTTAAAAGAGTGCATAAAATATGAAGTAGGGTCGATTTGCCGCAGCCGCTAACGCCCAAAATGGCGATACTCTCGCCTTCCCCAACGCTTAAGCTTACATTTTCAAAGAGCGTATAATCATACGCATGAGTAAGATTTACGCCCTTTAGAAGTTCCATATTTAGCCGATTTGAGCCGCTACTTCGGCTGCGAAGTCTTCGCTCTTTTTCTCTAGACCCTCGCCCACTTCGAAGCGGACGTATTTTACGATCTCGATCTTGCCGCCTAATTTTTTAGCTTCTTCCTCGATCACCTGTTCGACGGTTTTCTTGTCGTCCATCACGTAAAATTGCCCTAGCAGCGTGAGGCGCTGATCGATTTGAGTATTGTCGGCAATGAATCGATCGATCTGACCCGGCAAAATTTTATCCCAAATTTTTTCAGGTTTATTTTGTTTGCGAAGCTCGTCTTTTAAAGCTTCGATCTCTTTTGCTAAAATTTCATCGCTTAGATGCGCGCGCGAGCCGAATTGCGGGATCTTATGAAGCGGTTTGCCCAAGCGCACAAACTCCTCATTTTCCTTCTCAAACTCGCCTTTAAGAGCCAAAAATTCCTTCTCGATAAAATCGGGGTCAAGCTCTTTATAGCTGATGACCTGAGGTTTCATCGCGGCTGCATGCATGCAGAGATTTTTTATAAGCTCCTTCGCACCCTCCGCAGTTCGCTCGCTGTCGCAAGCTGCTGCGATGATTACACCTACGCGGCCGTTTGAATGCAGGTAGCCGTTTACTACGCCGTTTGCACCCGCCTTAATCGTCTCAAATCTTCTAACGACCAAATTTTCGCCGATCGTAGCGATCTGGCTTTTTAGATGCTCATCGAATTTAACGCCGTCGATGATGCTGGAATTTAGCTCATCAATGCTGCTAATGCCCTTGCTTTGGATATGTAGAGTAGTATTTTTAACTAAATTTATAAAATTTTGATTTTTAGCCACGAAGTCGGTTTCAGAATTTATCTCGCTTATGGTTGCGATCTTGTGATCCGCGTCCACTTCGACGCTCACTAGACCCTCGCTAGCTAAGCGGTCGGCTTTTTTAGCGGCCTTTCCTAAGCCCTTTTCGCGAAGCAGATCGACGGCCTTATCCATATCGCCGTCTGTTTCAACCAAAGCCTTTTTGCAATCCATCATCCCCGCTCCGGTGCTTTCACGGAGCTCTTTTACCATTTGTGCGCTGATTTCCATTACTCTTCGTCCTCGCTTACGTCAAAATCCTCTTCGCTCATCGCCTCGGCTACGACTTCCTCTTTCTCCTCGTCGCTGACGGCTTCGCTCTGCTCGCCATCCTCGCTTGCGTCTTGATCGCGAAGCGCCTTGCCTTCGTTGATCGCCTCAGCCATCTCTTGGCAGAAAAGCTGAACCGAGCGGATCGCATCGTCGTTGCCGGGTATCGGGAAATCGACTACGTCCGGATCGCAGTTCGTATCCAAAGGCGCGATAACCGGCATTTTTAGGCGGTTAGCCTCCGCTACGGCGATCTTTTCTTTTACAACGTCGATGACGAAGATCATATCAGGCAAGCCCTTCATATTGCGAATGCCGCCTAGATAAAGCTCGAGCTTCTCTTTTTTGCGGCGAAGCATTAGCGCCTCTTTTTTGGTTAATAAATTTATCGAGCCGTCCTCTTCCATAGTCTCGATTACTTCGAGCTTGCGGATCGATTGTTTGATAGTGGAAAAATTCGTCAGCATGCCGCCTAGCCATCTGTGGCTTACATAAGGCATGCCGCATTTTTCGGCGTACTCTTTTAGCGTCGCGCCGGCTTGTTTTTTGGTGCCTACGAAAAGTATCGTTTTGCCCTCGGCAGCCGCGTCGCGCACGATATTATAAGTGTAGCGGAAGTAGCGGATAGTTTTTTGTAGATCTATGATGTAGATACCTTTTCTCTCGCCGAAAATGAATTTTTTCATCTTCGGATTCCATCTGCGTGTTTGGTGTCCGAAATGAACGCCGCACTCTAGCAAATCTCTCATTGTTACCATGAGTTTTCTCCTTGTGGGTTGCCCCGAAATTTAGGTTTCTCCTCCACACCCATTAACATTTGTTTTTGACAAACGCAACCAAATTTTAGGACTGGTGTGTGTGAATTGAAGCTGGGATTATATTTAAAAATAGCTAAATTGAAGCTAAATTTAATATATTCCAGGCCCCTGCGCGGTTAAATTTTACGCCGCAAAGATGAGGTGGTCGAAAGAGACGTGAGCGAAATTATTTGTCAAATTTAGCGAGCGCAAACCGCCTTTATAAATTTAAAAAGCGGCATTGCTTCAAATTTCACTCAAAAAATCCCTTTTTCACGAGCTTGCCCTCTTTCACGCAAAACTCCCCTTTCGCGATCACGCTATCTAAATTTAGAGCTTCGTCAAATACCG
>CAURMQ010000070.1:0-9210 GCA_963525765.1 uncultured Campylobacter sp.
GATATTTTCTGCCGCCACCATTCCAAAAACCATACAATCAGCCATGCTCATAGTACCGAGCCTACTTGCGCCGTGAACGCCACCGGTGATTTCGCCCGCTGCATATAGCCCTGCGATCGGCTCGCCGCTAGCCGCGTCAATAACCTGGGCTTTGGTATTGATCTGCACGCCGCCCATGCAGTAAAGAATTTTCGGGCTTGTTTGGCACGCATAAAATGGAGCTTTTGATACGTCGATACCGCCTACATCGGCTTTTGTCAAAGGCTTGCCAAACTCCGGGTCACTTCCTGCTTTGACATAGCCGTTAAAATCCGCGACGGTTTTTAAAAACGGCTCCAGCGGAATTTTATAAAATTTTGCAAGCTCTTCCAAGGTATTAAATTTTTTGATTGAGCCTGCTTCTACACCTTTTGACGTATAGACCGGATTATTTGCATCAACTGCGGCTTGATCGCAGATATTTACGGGATAGTTGTCGTTATTTTCGCTCTCCGCCATACATTTAAAGATCGCTTCGGTTTTGATCTTGCGCCCGGCGTGCTCGTTCATAAAGCGTTTGCCCGTCTTTGGATCGACAGTTAGACCATAGTCGTTAGCGCAGTGATTTGAAAATAGCGCAGAAGTACCAAATCCCTTCTCGCTAGGATTGGTATAAGGATTTAGTTGAATCCAGCTGAGTTGCAAAGGATTCGCACCTAGCTTCATCGCCGCGATAAGCGCACCTGCGGTAGCACCTGGTTGGCTTACGGTTTCGATATTGTCTTTTAGATACGGCACCTGCTGCGCGCGAAACCATTTATCCGAACTGTATCCACCCGCAGCCAGAACGACGCCATCTTTGGCTTTAAAAAATTTTACTTCGCCACTTTTGTTTTCCCTATCGTCGCTAGCAAGCTGCGGATCGAACTTATATTCTTCGCGACACTTTACGCCTACGACGCGACCGCTGTCGTCCACGACAAAATCATCAAATTTAGTACGCTTCTTAATTACAGCATTTGCATTTTCCTCGATTGCCTTATGCATCGGCTGGATGTAGCCCGAGCCGCTAGCATTTTTGGCCTGTACGGCGCGCTTTAGCGAGTGTCCGCTAGCAGATATCACCTTGCCCGAAAACTCCACTCCGATGCTTTTTAGGTATTCAAAAGCATCGCCTGCACGGTCGTAGATGACGCCTAGCAAATCTACGTGATTTAAATTTAGCCCGTCTTTTAGGCAATCTGCGATGAAAGCATCCTTACTATCCGTGATGCCCGCGGCTTTTTGGAATTCGTTATTTGGCACCGCCATATTGCCGGCGTTAATGACGGAGTTACCGCCCGCACGACCCATCTTTTCGATCATAAGCACTTTTTTGCCGCGCTTAAGAGCCTGAAGTGTCGCCATCGAGCCTGCAAAACCGCTACCGATAACGATGACGTCATATTCTTCGTCAAATTTTACGTCTTTGGCGTTTTGCGTTGCACTCGCACTGCTTGCAGCTAAAGCCAGAGCTCCCGCCGCGCCGATTTTCATAAAATTTCGTCTTGAAATTTCTTGCATTTTTTGCTCCTTGCGTTGAAATTTTATAGATTATACACCCACGTAGCGAAATTTAAAATTTAACGTAAAGACTTAGTGATAGAATTTTAAAAATTTAGAAAAGAAAATTTTAAAAGCGCAAATTTAAAGCGAATAAATTCCGCTCCGCTAGCCGAAATTTAGGCGTAAATTTTAAAATTTACGGCGCACGGATTTGCTCGCCGCCTGCGCGAAATTTTGCCGCCGCTATAAAATTTAAAGTGCGCGGTATTCAAATTTAAAACTCGCGCCGTAGAATTTCAAGCGCTTTAAATTTTAAAACGTTTTGAAATGCTGCGGCACGCTTTGCGGCTCTACTTCTAAATTTTAAAGACCGCACATAGTATTTCGGCGCAAAGCACATACCACTACTTCGCGCCGAAATTTAACAAAGCACGCGTTGACGCCCGCTTCGCGCCGAAATTTCGCAGGCGCTAAATTTAAGCTCCGATGCTCTCGCCCGCGATCATTCCGAAAACCATACAATCAAGGATCGCGTAGGTTCCGAGCCTGCTCGCGCCGTGCACGCCGCCGGTTACCTCGCCCGCAGCCCAAAGCCCCGGGATCGGCTCGTGAGTAAGGCTCGAGATGACCTGAGCTTTGGTGTTGATCTCAAGTCCGCCCATCGTGTGGTGCACCTTCGGCATCGTGCGGCTTGCGTAAAACGGCGGTTTGGAAACGTCGATGCCGTCCAGTTTATCGACAACCTTGCCGAATTCCGGATCTTTGCCAGCTTTGACGTAAGAGTTATAATCCGCGACGGTCTTTAAAAACGGCTCCAGCGGCAAGTTATAAGCCTTCGCAAGTTCCTCTAGAGTGTCAAATTTCTTCACGACGCCCGCTTCCAGCGGCCTTGATGTATAGACCGGGTTTCGCGCGGCGACGGCTTGAGAGTCGCAGATGTTTACCGGATAGTTGTCGTTTTTCTCGCTTTCGCCGATAACCTTAAAGCAGGCGTCCGCCTTGATCTTGCGCCCTGCGTGCTCGTCCATAAAGCGCTTGCCGGTCTTTGGATCGACGGTAAGACCGTAGGTGTTGCAGCAGTGGTTGGTGAAATTTACTGCGGCGCCGAAGCCCTTCTCATCTGGCGAGCAATACGGAAGGAACTGAATCCATGACGTTAAAAGGGTAAATGCACCGATTCTATTTGCCGCTAGCATCGCTCCCGCCGAGCTTCCCGGATGGTTGGTGCTGTCTATGCTAGGCACTACGCGCGGATCTTGGATCTGACGGTACCATAGATCGCGTCCGTATCCACCCGAAGCCAACAAAACACCGTCTTTGGCTTTATAGCTCTTTTTTTCGCCGCCTTTGTTTTCCAGATCGTCGCTAAAGAGCTTTGGATCAAATTTATACTCCTCGCGCGCTTCTACGCCCACGACGCGGCCGCTGTCATCCACTATAAAATCGTCAAATTTCGTGCGGGTTTTGATCGTGACGTTGGAATCGTTTTGAAGCTTGTTCATCATCGGTTGGATGTAGCCCGAGCCCGAGCCGTTGGTTGATTGCAAGCTTCTTGCGACGCTGTGGCCGCTTTCAAAGATAAGCTTGTCGCTAAATTCCGCTCCGCAGCTAGTTAAAAGATCCACGGCGTCGTTGCTGCGATCAAACATCACGCCCAAAAGATCGGTATGATTGAGCCCGAGTCCGTCTTTTACGGCATCGGCGATAAAAAGCTCTTTGCTATCTTTAATGCCTTGTGCGACTTGAAATTTATTCATCGGAGCAGCCATGTTTCCGCCGTTGATGACGGAATTTCCGCCCGCGCGACCCATCTTTTCAAGCACTAGCACCTTTTTGCCGCGTCCGCTGGCTTTAATCGCCGCGGCAAGTCCCGCAAAACCGGTGCCGATGATGACGATGTCGTATTCCTCGTCAAATTTGACATCCTTGGCGTTTTGTGCCGCGTACGCGCTACTAGCTCCCAGCGCAAGCGCCCCCGCACCCACTGCGCTAATCTTTAAAAAACTGCGTCTTGATACGTCTTGCATTTACAACTCCTTTAATTAAAAGTGTATATTTAAAAGAAATGATAACTCGAATTTAAAGGTAAGTCAAATAGAACGACGCTATGAATGGATAGTAAAAAGCTATGAAATTTAGGGATTAATATAAAATTTTGAAATTCGGCGGGCGAGCGGAATCAAAATTTTAAAATTTTATCGGGTGCTCGTCTGTAAAATGCTTGTGAACACAAAAGCGCGCTCGGCGCGAAAATCGCAATTAATGCAAAATTCGCGCCGAGCCTTAAAATCGCTACGCCTTAGCGAGCGACTTTAAATTTAAGCGTTTGCAGATCGTAGTTATTTACCTGCTCGTATTGCATATCCTCGATAGAGATCGCAGGAAGCGCGCACGAGCCCGACATAATCACGTTTATCGGCGTGTAGATGATGCCGGTACTATTATATCCCTCTTGCGGATCGTAGTAAAAATAACCGCTTTTCGGGAAGTGAAGCACTCGGTCATACAGATACTCCGTATGCTCGATCGCTACGCTATCTACAAAGCCCTCAGGGCGAGCCTGTGCAGCCGAGCTCAGGCGCTCATTTACCGCCTCAAAGCAGCTAGGCATCGCCTCGTCGATCGCGAAATTATATAGATAATGATTAGCTCGCCAACTGATCTTAGAGTAAATTTTCTGCCCTACTTTGAGCTTGTTTAGATCGACGATGTTGCCGCGAGCATCAAGAAACTCGCGATAAATTTCAACCTTCTTATCTCGGTCGTTATCAAACGGTCTATTTATGCTAAGCGGGCTATGTTTGACCGCAGCGCTTTCATATCCAAATCCCAGCACCGTAAAAAACAGCTCGCCGTTGCCACTCATCGGCGTAAATTCTATCGAGCCGTCTTTAATCGCGAGCTTAGTATCCAGCGGCGAATTGAAATTTTTCGTCTCGCCGTCGTATTTCAAAGCAAAGCTAATATCTTTTTTCGCGTCCTTAAAATACGCATCGAATCCGCGTATGACGCTCGCTCGCTCCTGCGTATTGTCCGCGTCTTTTAGGTTGCGCACGAGCGCGATAGCAGCCTTGCTTGTGCTATCGTCTTTGATGCCCGCCTTGCCGAATGCGTAGAGCTTAAAGGCAGCGTCTCTTATGTCGCTAGCAAACGTCAAGCCCGCTCCGTCTTCGGCGTAATCATAATCCATTTGGTTTATTTTTTCACGCATGAAGTTAAACTCGGTCGTCATATTGTGCTTTTTAAGTATCGCAGCCATAGCGATGCGAGCCATCGGCGAGTTGTCATAAAGGCCGTTGTCGTAAATGAAATTTATTTCATCGTCATCCAGCTTGCCGTATTGATCTAGCACGAAATCCGCGTATATTCGAAGCGTCGCTTGATCTTCGTAGTCTGATTTTAAGGCGCTAAATATCAGCGATCTTTGCTTGTTGCTAAGGAATTTATAGCGCGCGTCAAGCTCTAGTAAAACGTCGCTTGCGTAAATCGAAGCGTAGTAATTAGTAACGCCGTGAGCACTCCAGTAGCCGAAATCGCCGTTAGGTTTGAGGCGAGAGAGAATGCGATTTGCGTGAGCGTTTACGTAGTTTACTACGGTCTGGTTGGAGTCTTTGCGCGCGATATAATCAAGCGCCACCATCTTTGAGGTAAGCTGCTCGGTGCAACCGTAAGGATAGGAGTAAAGCTCCTCCGCTAGGCTAAAAGCGTTAGGCGTAGAGCTTACGTGAGCGTAAATTTCTTTATAGCTCGGATCGATTTTGAGCGTTACCGGCTTATCGCCGTAGCTTGCGTGAAATATCTTCGAGCGCGGGAACTGGCTGATTATGTCAAATTCCACATCGTTGCTAAATTTCTGCCCGTTTGCGTCAAGATCAAATTTAATATTCGCATCGCCTATATCAAGCGCGCTCGCGGTGAAGTTCGTATGCTTGACCTCAAGCGGTTTGAGCGTGAAATTTGCCTCGCCGCCGCTTATAGCAACCGAAGGAGATGAGCTGATCTTTAAGACCGCCTTTTGCTCCTTATCGGTGGTGTTGATGAGCGTTAGCGGCACGGAAATTTCATCGCCGCGCACCATGTAGGTTAGATCGGCGGGCTTTATGATCACGTCGTCTCGAACCTTAGCTTCGACGTTTGCCGAGCCGATCGTAGCCGCCTCTCCGATAGCCATGGCGCTTAGTCGGATCGTGGAGTTAAAATTTTTCGGCATCGCAAGCTCAAATTTCGCCTCGCCGTTCGCGTCCGCTTTTGCGATTAGCATTTTGATAAATTTTTTCTGCTTTTTGTTTTCGACCGGGCTTAAATTTCGTTTAGCCTTCGCCATCACGCCGTCGCCGCCGAAGCTTAGCTCTTTAGCAGTAGTTTGATACACGCTAAGATCGTCGTAAATGTCAAAGTATCGCAGCGCAAAATACGCACTAACGTCAAACGCCTTAAATGCATCAAGCTCCTCTTGTGAGACGATATCTAAAATTCCAAGATCGACTGCGTAGAGTATGACTTTTGAATTTGGCTCGCTTTTTACGCTGATCTGCGCGTTTTGCCCGTTTTTATAGCTTTTCTCGGCTAGGATTTGCACGTTAGCCTTGTGCGAGCTCGCATCTAGCGCCACCGGCACGTTTGCATAGGCTCTAAGCGGCATCGCAGCGGGTGTCGCGGCGCGCGCGATTACAGCGTTGATGTGTCCTCCGACGAAATTCTCCGGCACACTAAGCTCAAATTCCGCGCTACCGCCTTTTATGGATAGAATTTTATAGTCGTAAACCTGCTCGCCTACGAGCGAGATATTTAGCACGCCGCTTTCTACCGGAGAATTGATGACGCCTTTAATTTTATCTCCGGCTTTAACCTTGTCGCTTGCGAGTTTAATTTTAGCGCTTTGCACGTCTTTAGCGTTTACCCGTCCATAATATCCCCAGCCGCTTACGTCCACGCGCACGCCAGCACTCGCGCCGCTTGAGTAATCGTTTGCGACGATTAGATAATTGCCGCCGTTTTGGAATTTATACTCAAACTCGCGCGCATCGGTGCTAACGGCGCTTACGAGATTAAAGCTTTCTTGCTCGACGTATCTGTTGCCGTCATAAACGTAAGTAAAATCGTCTCGGTAAATTTCAACGTCGATCTTGCCTTTGACGTCGGTTTTGGTTTTGGAATCTAGCAGCGCAAAGCCGAATTTTACGCTATCTCCGCTTGATATGAAGTCCTTGCTCGCGCGAATTCCTACGATACGATCATAAGGCAGATAGCTCAGGCTGCGATATGCACTTACGTTTTTACCCTCCTCGGTTACGCTGAAATTTAGTAGAATATTTATGGCGTTAGAGACATTAAGATCAGCTGCTGCCGGCGAGAGTGCAAGCTCCTTTTTACCGGCGGGGCTTAGCGTAAATTCTGCCCTACGAAGCTGCGTAGCGCCCTTTTTCTTTAAGCGATCGTTTAGAAACGAAAAGCCCTCGTATCCTTTAATTTTTAGCTCTTTTTCATAGGCGTTTGCTTCCAGCGAGCCTTTCAAATCTCCGGCCGGCGCGCCTGCAAGATAGTTTGAGCTTAGCTTTAAAGTTATGATCTCATCTGCGCCGTATTCATCTTTGGCAGTGAGAATTTCATTTTTAATGCGGTTTGGGACGAAATTTTCTACGCTGAAGTTTTTAGAAGCGATGATTTTATCCTCATAGATGAGATCCAGGCGGTAAGTGCCGCTTTTTTCACCCATCAGCTCGTCTATTTTAACGCTGCCGAACTCATCGGTGTTTTGCGCGCGCGTGATGACCGCAGTGCCGCTAGGATCGTAAATTTTAAATTTAATCGGCGTATTTTTTAAAGAGCTAAAATCGCGATTTTTCATCACGATCGTGCCTAAAAGCCGCTCATTCGGGCTTATCAGCTCGCTCGCGAGATAAACGAACGGACGCTTTGCAGTAATCGTTTTCTCGACGCTTGCTACGGCATTATTAAATAGCACGAACGCATGCTCACCCCCCTTGCTAATCTCGATAGAGCGCGGGTTTTTGGCTAGAATTTCCATATTTTCTAATTTTAAAATTCCATCTCCGTCCGTTTTATCCTCTACGATTAGCTCGTTTTTATCGCTGTAAATTTTAACCTTCGCTCTGCTTAGCTCCTCGCCATTACTAAGCCTAGAGGTATAAATTAGCGCGCCGCGCTCAAGCAGCACCACTTGAGCCGTAATGTCGCTAAGATAGGCTACGCGCGAAACCTCTTGCATCTTTTCGCCCACTTTGTAAAACGCCGTGATTTTATAAATTCCATCCTCGTAGCCTTTAAAATCCATCGCGATTTTATGCTCCGCAACGGCGTTTTTAGCGCCTCCTATATCGAAGCTCTTAACCGCGATCTCGCTAGCTAGCCCACCTACACTATCTTCGTTGCTTTCAAAGTTTAAAAAATACCTAAAATTTTGCTCAGGGACTTTGGCAATCGAAATTTTAACCTCATTTACGTTTGAGCTTTTAAATGCCAACGAAGCGGATTTTGGGATGAAATTTTTCTCGTCGCTAAAGGCTACGAAAGGCAGCCTGTCGCCCATTTTTACGCTTTGTTTTATCTCGTCACGCAAGATATATGAGCTATCTCCGAAGCCCTTTAGCAGCCTAATCTCGTAGCTTTTATTCGGCATAAACTCGTCGCTTACTATATCTGCATAGTAGTAGCATGAAGGATCGTCGCTTTCGCCGCCCTCTTCATCTTCGTCGTAATAATAATATCGCGGCTGAGTGAGGCTAAATTTACTCACGCCTGCGATTCTTATGTATTTGGCGGACAGCTCGTCCATATAGTTAGGGAAACACACTCTAGCCGCGAGTGAGCCGTCTTTTAGAGCCGCAGGGCGAATCTGCACGCCGCTTAAATTTGAAGCGTTAATGCTGTCGTTAAAAGGCTCCTCGTCCGTGCGCAGCTCCACTGGATTTTGCAGCTTTGCGCCCGCTTTTGAGGTGAGGGATTTTATTTGCAATACGACGTTTTGCGCCTTAGGATCGAAGCTGAATAAAAAATTCCTATCATCGTGCGAACTAAGCTCGTAGGATATGTCGTTTTGGGCTAAATTCTGCGCACGATAAATTCTGGTCGCTTGCTGTAGCGCGTCCTTGCTAACCGCATCGTTAAATTTAATTGCCACTAGCCCCGGACGCAGAAGCGCGATATGCTCGGTGCTAAAAGGCTCTGTCTCGAACTCAAAGCGCACCCCGCGCGCCTCGCACGAATAATTAACCCCGGCGCTAAGCATCGGCTTGGGATAGAGCCTGATTGAGCTCTCGCTCACACTTTCGTAGGTGCCCGTGATTTTGGGAGTGCATTTTAAGATCTGCTTTTGCGTGACACTAAATCCACTGCCGTCCACCCCGCTAATCTCGTAAGCCCCGCTAGCGTATTTGATCTCTACGCCCGCGGCAAAGCTAGCCAAAGCGCAAAATAGCGCTGCGCTTAGTAGTTTTGTCTTCATAAAATTCCTTTGCAAAAATTTTACGAAATTATATACAAATTAACCTTTTATTTTCTTTCATTTACTCTAAAATTTGCTTTAGCGAAATTTGCATTTTCGTCCAAGCAGCCAAGCTCGAAATCCCCTGCGCCAAGACTTAGCGTAAAAGCCTCACCGTTAGTGCGCGCAAAATATTCTCCCGTTTTAACTTTAGAATTTGCAGGCGCTAGGCTTTGCGTGGT
>CAURMQ010000071.1:0-8791 GCA_963525765.1 uncultured Campylobacter sp.
TTTAAGGAGCCGCAAATGCTAAAATCATATCCTCTTACGATGCAGGGCGCGGAGTTTCGCGGGCACGGCGTGACGGTAAGGGCGGGCACCTATATGCCGTGAGTGCGACAAACGACGGAACCGCGATGTACGCCGTCTGCGCGGATATTTAAATTGGACAGATTAAAATTCGGCTTATAGTTGTAGATTAAATTTAAACGCAAGGCTTGAAGCGTCGAACGCTTTGGATATGAAATTTACCTATTTGAGGCTCATGTCCGCTAGCCGCAGCACCCTTGCGAGCCGCATCCCATCTCTCGCCCATTCGGAAAATGCCAAAAACCGCGAATTCTTTGGTATAAAGCACGCCGTAGCTCACTTACTAAGTAAAATTTACTCGCTTTGCGTGCCGTTTCGAACTGAAATCCAAACCCCGTGCCTTAAAATTTAAAGCGGTCGCGGCAAATTTCAAGACTCGAAGTGGTGTGAGCTGCCGCGAAATTCCATCGAGCTTTGCGACGTGCGCTGGCAAACCTCGGCGATGATATTGATCGAAACGCCCGCCTTAGCGGCAATCGCGTAGATTTTGGGCAAAAATTTCGGTGCGAAGCTAAACAAAATCTCATACTCCTCGCCGCTTTGCATCGCAGCCTCGCTAGGACGGGCGATCCAGCGCGCACCCACGCCGCTAGCCTCTAGCAGTCGGGGCAAGTCCTGCGCGAGCCCATCGCTAATGTCCATCGCCGCGCTGATGAGCTTCGCCGCCTTGTAAACAAACTTATCGCGCAAGACGGGCCTGACGAAGCGCGAATTCTTTGAAATTTTTGTGCGCAGATCCTCGCGCAAGCGATATGAACCACTACCCGGCACAGGATTTTCGCCTGCAAAGCTTTGCGACATAGAATTTTCGCATGCGAGGCTTTGCGCCGTAGGGCTCTTGTGATCGTCTCTGCTCTGCGACACAGAATTTTGCGCCGAATTTTCGGCGTCCAGGCTCGGCGGCTCGACGTACGCAGGCAAAATTTTATCGTCCAGACTTTGCGGCTCAAGGTCCAAAATTTGCATTGCCGAAGTTTCGGCGTACAGACTCTGTAGCTCGGCGCGAGCAGGCGAAATTTTATCGCCCGAGCTTCGTACCTCATCGCTTGGGCCTCGCAGCGACGAAATTTTATCGTTTCGGTTTCGCGTCTGCGAGCTAGCGGGTAAAATTTCATCTCTTAAAAGCACCGCCAGATCGCGCCCGACGCCGCCTAGCTCGCCCGTATGCGCGATGAGATCACCCACGCGCGCGCCGCTGCGAAACACAGGGCGCTTGCACTTGCCGATCAGGCTCACGCTAAGCGCGATGCGATCCGAGCCGATCGTGTCGCCGCCGATGATCCGTATGCCCCACTCGCGCGCCGTTTCGCTCACGCCCGCGCACAGCTCGTCGATCTCGCGCGTGCCGATCTCGCGCGGCAGTGCAAGCCCCAGCAGGGCGTATTTGGCGCGCGCATTCGTCGCGATCATATCCGAGATGTTTACGAGCATCGCCTTTGCGCCGATCTCGCGCAGGCTCAGCCAGCCGCGGCGAAAGTGCACGCCCTCGACGAAAAGGTCCTTGCAATACGCTCGCTCGCCGATTACGGCGCAATCATCGCCGTTAAGCTTCGATCTAAATTTATCAAAAATATACCGCTCTTTATCCATACGCCCTCCGTTAAATTAGCGTTACGCCGCAGCCGCGCGAAAGCTAAGAAACCCGAATTTGCGGGCCTTTGTTTAAATTTCGTCGCACACGCGTAGCAGGAGTTCTACGCTCCGCTTTGCAAGATTATAGCGTAAATTTAGATTTTCGCCGCGCGAGTTTAGGTTCGGGCTTGCGTGCGGCTCGATAGCAAAATTAGCAATCGCATGAGTTTTGGGGCTTTGGCGCGGCTCGGTATTACTTGATGCGAACGAAGGCCCGCGATAAAACAGCGCCGAGGTTGTTTCTTGCATGCATCCGCCTACGCTCACTCGCACAGATGACGGCTCTTTAAACGGCGAGTTTGAAATTTTAAAATTTAGCGTAGCCGCAACGATATTAAATTTAAACGCTGCGTAAGCGTAGTGAAGTTAAAATTCGCCTGAATATTTTATATAAACGGAGGGCAAATGGGCATTTATTATGATCTGGCTAGAGGCTGGTTTATGTTTCTACTACTTGGCGTGATTTTGCTCAATAGCGTTTATGTAAAGGGTAATTATATAAAGCATTTTTTTGATTTTAATGTATTGATTGAGTCTGTGAAAGAAACCAAAGAAAATTTAGGTTTTGCACACAAATTTATAGGCGTATTTTATTGCGCAATCTCATTTATTGCCTATTTTTGCATTTATTTGGGACTTTTTGCATTAATATTAAAAATATTTGTTTATTAAATTTGGAAAATCAAGGAATTCCAAATGAACGATACCAAACCGGACGAGCCGCTACTAATCATAAAAAGGGCGAGGCGTTTTTATGGACCTTTTTATTCGGTAGTTAAAATTTTACAATTTTATATCTCCATTGTTTTTATTATGCTTGATAAACCTTATGCGCCTATCGCAGGCTGGGTGATGCTGATCGGTCTTTTTTATACGACGGTTATTCCGAATTGCTTTAAATTTATTGCGTGCTATGATGATCGTATGGTAGTGAAATATTTTTTCTGGGAAAAAGTTATCATGCTTACAGATATAAAGGAATTCACCGCATATAAAATCCCTATATCATTTAAACAAATTTTAGCCATAAGACTTAAGCCTAAAATTTATGATATATTGATTTATCTAGGCTCTATCTCTATACCGATGGACTACATAGCCAGCGATGATTTTGAAAAGCTGGAAATTCTACTGAAAGAACGCAATGTAAGATATTTCAATTTTAAAAATTTCAAATATGAATAAATTTTATCTGAGGAGCGAAAATGGGTTGCTATCGTAGTTATCAAACTATAAAAACAGGCGGATTTTTTAATTTCGCCATGAAATTTCTTGTTGCAATATTTTTTGCGATTATTCTATTCGGCTGCGACGGTAATGAATGCCGCAACGAATACAATAGGCGTTTTCTATTATAACTGATAATTTAAAGGATAAGGAAAATAGGGATTGGACGTGCGGGTCTATTGACAACCATAAATACTTCATAAATTTTTACGGACCTAGCAACGATGATTTAGAAACTTTATTAAAGAATGTAGCAGAAGCGGCACAAATTCCAAATGTCAAAATTACTATATCGGTTTATGAGAGATATTGGAAATGGGGCAGCAAAACTCCGCCACCATTTAGCAAGAATATATTAACCGTAAAATTAGACACAAAATCAAATTAAGGAAAATGAAATGCTGAAATTTACAAAGTGTTTCTTTTTGATAGTCGCCGCATTTATATTATTCGGCTGCGACGGTAGGGAATGTCGGAATCAGTATAACGACAAAGCAGAAGAAATAATATTTGAAGGAATAAGAGATTTAAATCATCTAGGCGGTTCTTGGTCTTGTGGAAAAATTACCGATAGATATGAGAGCATAGTAAACATTTATGGCGCTAGAGATGATGATATAAAGTTGCTCTTAAATAATTTTTCAAAAGTTACCGACATACCAAATGTTAAAATCACGATAAATGTTTATAAAGGCATAAGGTTGGCAAATAAAAATTTACTGCCAAATGATGAGCCTATATTAATCTTAAAATTAAATACTCAATCGAGTCAAGCAGAATAAAATTTCGGGCGGCGCAAACCGCCCGAAACGTAGCCCGAGATACCGCGCTAAGCCTTACTGCTCGTAAAAGCCGCTCGGTTTGGAGATCGTGTCGATGTAGATGTTTTTGGTCTGGGTGTAGTGATCCAGGATCATCTTGTGCGTCTCGCGACCGATGCCCGATTCTTTGTAGCCGCCAAACGGCGCGCCGGCATGGATCTGGTTGTAGGTATTGACCCACACGCGACCCGTCTCAAGCAGACGTGCGACCGTGAGCGCTTTTGCGATATCGCGCGTAAATACGGCGCCGCCTAGTCCGTAGAGGCTGTCGTTTGCCATGCGGACGAGCTCGTCTTGATCTTTAAATTTAATCACGACGCCCACAGGACCGAAGATCTCCTCCTGCGCGACGCGCATGTCGTTGCGCACGTCCACGAGTAGCGTAGGCTCGACAAAAGCCTCTCCCGCGCTATGTCGCTTGCCGCCCACGGCGATCTTAGCGCCCTCCTCTACGCCGATTTTTACGTACTCTAAAATTTTATCGGCTTGCTTTTTGTTGATCTGGCATCCCATCTGGGTGTTCGGATCGAGCGGGTCGCCTACTTTGATGCGCTTAAATTTCTCCACGAGCGCCGGTACGAATTTATCGTAGATGCCCTCCTGCACGAAGATCCTACTTCCCGCGCAGCAGACTTGACCTTGGTTGAAAAGGATCCCCAGCTGCACGCCGTCGATCGCAACGTCGAAGTCGCAATCGTCAAAGATGATATTCGCACTCTTGCCGCCAAGCTCAAGCGTAGCAGGGATGATCTTTTGCGCCGCGGCTAGCGCGATGCCTCTGCCGACCTCGGTAGAGCCGGTGAATGCAAGCTTATCGAGCCCTTTGTGAGTGCGGACGAACTCGCCCGCCTTGCTTCCCTTGCCGGTTACGACGTTGATGACGCCCTTTGGAAGCAGCGGCGCGATTAGGCGGATGAACTCCAAAATACTAAGGCTAGTTTCGGAGCTTGGCTTAAATACGCATGTATCGCCCGCGGCAAGTAACGGAGCGAGCTTCCACGCGCCCATCAAAAACGGGAAATTCCACGGCACGATCTGTCCTACTACGCCGATCGGCTCGCGCAAGACGACGGATAGATAGCGCTCTTTTAGCATATTGGCGCTGCCCTCCTCGCCCAAGATCACGCCCGCGAAATAGCGGAAATGCTCGATCGACCACGCTACGTCTACCGCGCGCGTCTCGCGGATCGGCTTACCGTTGTCGATAGTCTCTACGGTCGCGATGAACTCGGCGTTTTGCTCTAGGACGTCGGCGATCTTATTTAGCAGCGCGCTGCGCTCATAAACGCTGGTGCGGCGGAAGCTCTCAAACGCCTTGCGCGCCGCGGCGACCGCTCTATCGACGTCCGCCTTGCTAGCATCTGCGATCTTTGAAATTTTCTCGCCGGTAGCGGGATTAAAAACGTCTAGGCTCGCGCCGCCTTCGGCACCCACAAACTCGCCGTCGATGAAAAGCTTATAGCTTGGTTGGATTGTAGCCATGCTTACTCCTTTGTGAAATATGACATTCGCTATTATATATCCGCGGCGATTAATGCGGCATAAATTTCGGAGCGAAAATCGGTTAAAATTTCGTAGTGTGTAAATTTGAGGAGCAGTACGATGCGAGCGAAATTTTAAAATTTAATCTGAGCGAGCGACAGCGGAGGGTTTGAGGAGTTTTGAATCCGCGTGAAATTTAAGCCCTCGCGAGCGGCGAAATTTCAAAAGGTAACGTTTATGAAACGAGAGCGGAAATTTGGCTGCGATAAAATTTCAGAATTCGGCTTTGCTAAATTTTAAAATTAGGTTGCTTTAAAATTTTAAAATTTGGCTCCGCCGGAATTTTGAATTCGGCTTCGTTAAAATTTTAAAATTTTGCGAGGTAAAATTTCTAAAAGGTTTTGCGGAATAAACTTCTAAAACCATCTTTTGCGGAGCGGGCGAGCGGTTTAAATTTACGGGGCACGGCGATCGAGTCCGCACCCGCAGCCCGAAAGGAAGCCTCCGATAAAATTTTAAAATTTTACAGGATTAAATTTCTAAAGCATTTTTTGAGATGGAATTTCTACAACTATCTTTCGCGCAAACTTTGCAAGCCTCCTAATATTCGCCCGTAAAGCTCGCTTGGACACGGGCGATATCTGAGCAAGACGAAAGTGCGGCGCCGAAAGACGCGGCATTACAATCAATCTCAGGCATTTTGTAAAAGCATATACGAGCAGCACAACCGCTCTCACGTGCAACCGCTCAGGTGCAGGACGAGGCGTAACCGCCAGCGCGTGCAGCTTAGATGCGGAGGGCAACCACTCGTGCATGGTTTAGGCACAGCAGACGCAACCGCTCCACCCGTAATTTGCAGTTCGTTTAAGCGTAAACGGCATCTGTTCGGGCACAAAGAGCGAGCTTGTACACACGGCTCAGACCTATAAATAGCTCCGCTCATAGTTGCTCACGATAGAGGTCAAGAGAGATAGGGGGTCGCGATCCGAGCTACAAAGAGCTTTTCGGGCACGACGCCGCCAAGAAATATAAAGAGGAAAGTAGCCGCAATCTCCCACTCGAGCTCGTTCAAGCCGAAAAGTTGGAACTGCGCACAAAGTCTCCGAGCCCGCGAAAGCCACACTCGAGCTTTTCTAGCCGAGAGATCAAACCGCTTAAAATTTTAAAATTTAGGCTCGAAAAAGGTCTCTTCGTGGATGTTGGCAAAGGCGGCTTGCAGGCTGATAAAAAATCTCGGATGGGTCTTTTCGTACTGCGCCAAAAGCTCCTTCGTAGCGGCACGCGCGGTGGGTTCCTTGCCGCCGTATTGCTTCGCGGGGCAGACCTCCTCCTCGCGCATGATCGGAAGCTCGTTATCTCTAGCACAGGCGGCGATTTGGCGCTCGCGCGCTAGAATGAACGGACGGATGATCACGAGCCCGTTTTCGGCGACATAGCGCGGAGCGAGAGTTCGAAGCGCGCCGTTAAAGGTGAAATTCATAAAAAAGCTCTCCGCGGCGTCGTCGAGGTGGTGGGCGATGGCGATCTTATTAAAGCCGTGTTCGAGCGCGTAGGAGTAGATGTATCCGCGCCTCATACGCGAGCAAAAGCTGCAAAACGTGGTGTTTGCGCGGATCTTTTCCTTGCCGAATTCAAAAATTTTAGTATCGATTATCTCGTAGGGAATCTCGTGCTCTTTAAAATGGGTGCTTATCTCGCGCAGGTCCTCGCCGATACCGTAGGTGACGGTAACGGCTCGAAACTCCCAATCTAGCGGGCTTACGCTTTGGAAGTGCTTCAGCACGTGCGCCAAGCTCATGCTGTCCTTGCCGCCGCTAAGAGCTAGTAAAATTTTATCGCCGCGCTCGAACATCTTGTATTTGGCGTTGGTTTGTCCGACCTTACGAAGCAAATTTTTGGAGAGGTTTATCATAACCTTTCGATCATTTTTAAGACGAAATTTGCGCTCGTCTGCGCGCTTTTTACCATAAACTCGTCAAAGTCGAACTCGGCTTTGTGTCCTGCCTCGTCGCTTATCGCGCGCAGCACGCAAAACGGCACGCCTAGCGCGTCGCATACCTGCGCCACGCTCGCCCCCTCCATCTCGACCGCGCTTGCGTCAAACGTCCGCTCGATCCAGCTCTTGCGCTCCTCGCCGCTTACGAACTGATCGCCGCTAGCGATGATGCCCGATTTTAGCGTGATGCCTAGCTGCTCGGCGACGCTTTGCGCGATAGAATTTAGCTTCGCGTCGGTTTGGACTGAAATTTTACTTCCGGGTACGAATCCGCGCGGATGCCCAAACGCCGTGATGTCCAGATCGTGCTGCACGAGCGCGGTAGCGTATAAAATTTCGCCGATCTTGATGCCGTGCTTCAAAGCCCCTGCGACGCCCGTAAAAATGAGCGCGCGCGCGCCGAATTTCTCGATCATGACCGTAGCCGTCATGGCAGAATTTACCTTGCCAATCTTCGAATATGCGATCACTAGATCATGGCCGTTAAGCTTGGCGGTGTAGAATTTATTATTCGCATGCTCTACAGCCTCCACGCTCACGCCCCGCTCGCGCAGCGCAGATAGCAGCGGCTCGATCTCTTCGGGCATGGCGCCTAAGATCGCTACTTTCATCCATTCTCCTTTGCAAATTTTACAAACTCGTCTAAGCTCGCAAGATCCGTGATGCTGAAGGTCGGTTTTTGCGTGATCTTTTTGTTTATCCCTTTTAAAACCGCCGCGCCGAACTCGACGAAGCAGTCTGTCTCGCCCTCGTAATTTTTGATACTTTGCTTGTAAAGTACGGGGCCGATAAGCTGGGCTTTCAGCAGCTCTAGCGCTTCGGATTTCGTCGTGTATGCGCGCGCCGTGGCATTAGCAACGACGGGGGCGAAGCTCTCTTTTAGCGCGGGGCGTAAAAATTCCAAAAGCTCGTCGCTGGCACTCCCTAGCATCGGGCAGTGGCTTGCGACGCTCATATTCAGTAGCATCGCGCGCTTTGCACCCGCAGCCTTAAACTCGCTCTCAAGCGATGCGAGATCATCTTTTTTGCCAGCGACTACGATCTGCCCGTCGCAGTTATAATTCGCCGCCCACACCTGCTTACCGGCACTTCTCGCATTCGCGCAAATTTTCTCGACCGCCTCGTCGGCAAGAGCCAAGATCACCATCATTCCGGCGCCTTTGCCCTCGCAGGCGCTCTGCATAAGCCTGCCGCGAATATTTACTAGCTTTAGCATCTGCTTCGGCTCTATGCCTCCCGCAGCGCTTAGCGCGCTAAACTCGCCCAGCGAATGGCCGAGCAAAAACTGCGGAGCGATGTTAAGCTCTTCTTGATCCGCTCTTTCTTGCAGCGCCGCAAGCGCCATCATAGAATTTAATGCAATCGCAGGCTGCGTAAATTCCGAAACGTCGAGCTTGTCGCTAGGCTCAAATAGTAAATTTTTAAAATCGATGCCGGTAAAACTTGAAGCCTCATCTAAGAGTACGCGCGCAGAGGCAGAACTCTCGTAAAACTCCCTGCCCATGCCTACGCTTTGGCAGCCCTGCCCCGGGAAGATAAAAGCAAATTTCATAAA
>CAURMQ010000072.1:0-8774 GCA_963525765.1 uncultured Campylobacter sp.
CCGAATAACCCGAATAACCCGAATAACCCGAATAACCCGAATAACCCGAATAACCCGAATAACCAAAATTCAACTGGCTAAAGCCTAGCGCGATGAAGCTCAAGCGTAGTAAAACCATGACGCGCTAAAACCGGGGCTCGATAAACTCGCCGCGACCTGCAAGCAAAATTTATCGCCGCCGAAGCCCGCAGCTAAATTTTACCGCCCAAGCGCGGAATTTTCGGCTTTGGCTTCGGGCGCCGAAAATAAAATTTCACGCCAGCCCGCTTATAACGCCATCGCTAGTGATCTTCATATTTAGCGCGTTAGGAACCTTCGGTAGCCCCGGCATCAGCATTATCTTGCCGCAGACGGCGACGATGAAGCCCGCTCCCGTGCGAATTTGAAGATCTTTGACGCTGAGCTTAAAGCCTCGTGCGCGCCCGAGTGCCTTGGCATCGTCGCTGAAGCTATACTGCGTCTTTGCGATGCAGACGTTTAGCCGCTCAAGCCCCAAAGCCTTGATGTGCTGCAGCGCCTTTTGCGCTTCTGGCTCGAAAACAACCTCGCTCGCGCCGTAAATTTTAGTAGCGATCTTTTCGATCTTGCTCGCCGTATCGTCGCTAAGCTCGTAGGCGAATTTCAGCTCCTTGGCGCGCTCGCATTCATCTATGACGAGACGGGCTAGCTCAAGCGCGCCCTCGCCTCCTTTGGCGAAATTTTCGCAAATCGCCATCTGCACGCCGCGCTGCTTGCAGTAATCGCGCACGAAGGCAATCTCCTCGTCGCTATCAAAGCTGAAGCGATTAAGCGCCACGACCGGGTTTAGCCCGAAGTTTTGTAAAATTTCGATATGCCCGCCTAAATTTACGATGCCTCTTTGAAGCGCGGCAAGATCCGGGCTCGCGATATTTTCTTTATCCGCGCCGCCGTTGTATTTAAGCGAACGGATCGTGCTAACCAGCACCGCGGCATCTGGAGCGATACCCGCGCGGCGACACTTGATGTCGATAAATTTCTCAGCCCCGAGCTCGCTTCCAAAGCCCGCCTCCGTCACGGCGTAATCTGCTAGCGAGAGCGCGAGCTTGCTCGCCATTATGGAGTTGCAGCCGTGCGCGATATTTGCAAAAGGCCCTCCGTGCACGAGCGCAGGCGTATGCTCAAGGCTCTGGATGAGATTTGGCTTCATTGCGTCTTTTAGCAGGATCGCCACGGCATCCGCGCAGCCCAGATCGCGCACGTATATCGGCTCTCCTTGCGTATCGTAGGCGACCATGATGTTTGCGATGTTTTCCTTAAGCTCGGCAAGATCGTTCGAGAGGCACAGAACCGCCATTATCTCGCTAGCTGCGGTGATATTAAAGCCGTCCTCGCGCTGCACTCCGTCGGTGCGCCCGCCCTGACCTACGGTGATGCGGCGCAGCGCGCGATCATTCATATCCATGCAGCGCTTCCATAAAATTTTATCGATCTTTAGCGGGTTTTCTTGATACAGCGAGTTGTCGATGACCGCCGAAATGAGATTGTTTGCAGAGGTGATCGCGTGAAAATCGCCGTTGAAGTGCAAATTTAGATCATCCATCGGCACCAGCTGCGAATATCCGCCGCCCGCAGCTCCGCCTTTGATACCAAAAACCGGCCCCAGCGACGGTTCGCGCAGCGCAAGGCAGACGCTTTTGCCCAGACGCTTTAGCGCGTCGGCTAGACCGATGGAGGTCGTCGTCTTGCCCTCGCCAAACGGCGTCGGATTGGTCGCCGTGACCAAAATAAGCTTCGAAGCGCGCGAGCGCGGCTTGATATTTAGCTTGGCTTTGTAGTGGCCGTACAGCTCGATCTCATCCTCGCTAAGCCCCAAATTTTTCGCAACGTTTGAAATTTTATCCGGCTTCGCCGCATTTGCTATTTCGATATCGCTCAACATTTTCTCTCCTTAAATTTAAAATTTTATCGCGCTGTGTTTACGCACCGCCTCTTTAAATCTGCGCATTAGCTCGCGCCGCTACGCGCACCTTGCCCGCAAGCCGCACAAGATCAAAGCTCGCGGCGCGAAATTTACCCCGGCTAAATTTCGATCTCGATGCCCACGGGGCAGTGGTCGCTGCCCATCACGTCGCTTAGGATGAAAGCATCCTTTAGCCGCGAGCGCAAATTTGCCGAGATGAAAAAATAATCGATCCGCCAGCCTACGTTTTTTGCGCGCGCGTTAAAGCGGTAGCTCCACCACGAGTAGGCGTCCTGCAGCTCGCCGTGCACGGCACGGAAGGTATCGACAAAGCCTGCCGCCTCCACCTCATCGAGCCACGCCCGCTCGATCGGCAAAAAGCCCGAGGTTTTGGAGTTTGCTTTGGGGTTTGCAAGATCGATCTCTCGGTGCGCGGTATTTACGTCGCCGCAAAATATCACCCCGAGCCCTTGCTCCGCGAGGCTGTGCGCATAGGCTAGAAATTTCGCGTAAAATTCCATCTTGTAGGCTAGCCGCGCCTCGTCTTTTTGGCCGTTAGGAAAGTAGATATTAAAAAGCACGACATCGCCGAAGCGGTGCTGCAGCACGCGTCCTTCGTCGTCTGGGAAAAACAGCGACTTGCTCGTCTCGCTTTTAAATTTCGCTAGGCTCGCCACGCCGGAATAGCCCGCGCGAGCGGCGGAATTTAGATCGATCTGAGAAAATCCGAGCTCATAAAGCCCTTTCGGAGCGTCCTTTTCGCTCACCTTGATCTCTTGTAAGCCCAAAAAATCGGGGTTTTGCTCCGCGAGCCACGCAAAGCCGTCTTTGCCGAGCACTGCGCGCAGCCCGTTTACGTTCCAACTAATCAGTTTCAAATTTAGCCTTTGGCGCAAAAATTTTGGTATGATTATACGAAATTTTGACTAAATTTAAAGGAAAATTATGCGCAATCAGCCCAAATACCGATTTTTTGCCAACTGGGGCTACGCGATGGCGGGCCTTGCCGAGATGCTGCGTAGCGAGCGTAGCTTCAGGCTCGAGCTTTGCGTGTTCGTGCCGCTTCTGCTGTCGCTATTTTTTTGGAATTTCGGCGCGGTGCTAAATCTATTTTTGATCTTCGGCGCGGTCTTTACGCTCACAACCGAATGCATAAACTCCGCCATTGAGCGCGCGGTCGATCTTGCCACGAGCGAAATCCACCCACTAGCCAAGGGAGCTAAAGACACTGCAAGCACCGCCGTGATGATGAGCCTATTTCTCAACGCCGCGCTGTGGGGATATGCGCTTATCGATAAATTCTTTTAATCGCGTAATTGCAAATTTCGCGATAAAAGATTTAAATCGCTGCAACGCAGAGTTTTTTTGGCGAGTGCGGAATTTGCAAGCCACTTGAGTCGTTGATCGTCCACGCCTGCAACCCAAACACGACCCTGCGTGATATTGAAATTTTAAAATCCGAAATTTGCTTTAAATTTAAACTCTCCTGTGCGCGAAAATTTTAATATTCGCTCGGCTCTTAAAATTTTAAAATAGCTTTTAAAATTTCTATAGATAAATCATTCAAGCAAATTTTACGCCGTAAAATTTTAGCTAAAAAATTATAATGACTTTCAAGATGCTTTAATACAATTTTCACTAAAATCACGCCGTCTTAATTAAAATAATTTTCAAAAAAAGGAAAATTTTGTCTAAATCCTTTCGCAAAATCTCGCGCAAATTTCATTTGTGGCTATCTTTGATATTTTGCATACCCCTTATAATCGTATCCGCAAGCGGCTCGGTCTTAGTCTATGCGGAGCAGATCAATGAAGTTTTGCTAAAAGACAAGGTGTTTAGGACACAAGAAAGCATAGCGAAATTCCCCGTTAGAATGAAATTTAGCACCCTGCAATCCGAGATAAATTCCAAATTTAAAGAGTATGCGATCATGGGCTGGAGCATCGCGCAAGATGCTTCAAAGACCGATAAAATCAGACTTTCCTCGCAGAAGCTACAAAAGCAAGCCCTAATTTACCTGGACGCCTTTAGCGGCGAGATTAAAGGCGCGCCCATGCCGCGAGATGAGGGCTTTATCGGCGCGATAAATAAACTGCACGCGGAGCTGTTTTTAGGTCGCGGCGGTAGAATTTTTGCAGGCGTTGTGGGGCTTAGCGCGCTACTTATCGGCATTAGCGGCTTTTTTATCTACAAAAAATTTTGGCAAAACTTATTCTCGCTGAGGCTAGATCGGGCCATATATTTTATGCGCGGCACTCACCGCCTAATCGGAGTCGCGAGCACTCCCGTAATGTTTGCTATAGCTATAAGCGGAGTATGGTGGGAGCTAAGGGCGGTAACTTACAAGCCGCTCGCAAATCCATGCGGCGCGGTCTTGCAGAATTTTAAGACCGAGCGAAATTCCACCGTCGCGGCATCAAACGGAGCGGTAAGCATGAAAACGGCGCAAAATTCCGTAATGCTAGATGAAGCTTTAGCGCAGATAGAAATTAAATTTAAAGAATTTCGCTCCACCTATATCGCCTTTCCGCTCTGTCCGGGCGGCGCTTTTACCGTATACGGCTTCGAGACGGGGCAAAACCCGCTGCAAAGCCCTTACGCGAGCCGTATCACGATATCAGATGCAGGCGAAATTTTAAAAGCGGACTTTATAAACGATGCGGATTTTTCGGACAAACTTCAAGACGGCTTTCGTCGCGCCCATGCGGGCTCATACGGCGCAATAACGAAGCTTATATGGTTTTTAGCGGGGCTTGCACCCCTATTTTTAAGCATTTGCGGATTTTACATAACCCTAAAAAATAGAAATTCTAAAAGGAGAAAGTTATGAAGAAAGTATCTCTTTCGCTCGTAGTCGCATTAAATATGCTAACTTCGCTTTATGCGGAAAATAACGCCACTGCGAGCACCCCGGAGAACTTAGGCACCATAGAAGTGCAAGATACCCAAAAGCTCCGTCGCGACGACAGAGATTATGAGGCTAGAAAGCTCGTTAAAAGTACCACCAGGCTCGATCTTACGGCGAGAGAAACGCCCCAGTCTCTTACCGTGGTGACCGAAGCCAAGCTAAAAGATATGGGGATAACCGATTATCAGGTGCTGATGCGAAATATCGCGGGCATTACGAGCGGGCGTATGGATGAGAGGCTCTATCCTACGGCGCGTGGATTTAGCATAGATTATTATCTGCTTGATTCGATGCCTAGCTTCGGAGGTTTTAGCCTCGGGGCGAACGATTTAAATTTACTGCCATATGAGCGCGTTGAGGTAGTAAAGGGTGCGAACGGATTATTGGCGGGCGCGGGAAATCCCGCCGCGAGTTTAAATTTTATCCGCAAGCACGCGTATTCCGCCGTTCCGAAAGGATACATCAGCCTAAACGGCGGCTCATACGACAAATACGGGCTTAAAACCGATGTGCAAAGCCCGCTCAATCAAAGCGGTTCGGTGCGCGGACGCCTAGCGTTTATGCATGAACGATCGCACTCTTATATGGACTATTACAATCGTCGCAATACTGCCGTTTATGGCGTATTAGATATCGATGTAACAGACGATTCAAGGCTGAGCTTTGGCTCATTTTATCAGACTCTACGCCGACATGGCACACGCTGGGGCGGAATGCCCGCGTTTAAATCGGACGGCACGCGCACGCACTTCGGCAAAAACAAAATTTTCTCTCAGCCTTGGACGCGATACGACATCTCTACGCTTGATTTTTATGCCGATTTTAAACAATATTTCTCAAACGAGGCGAGTTTAAGCTTGAGTTATTCGTTTCGTCGCGCTCATACCGATTCAAATTTGCTCTATTATGGCGGCAGGGTAGGCCCTGGCGGCATCGGAAACGTCGCCGATCTTAGCGTTTATGCTAACAAGCGCGAAGAGAATATCCACAATATCGATGCCTATGTGAATATCCCTTATGAATTTTTCGAACAAGATCATGAATTTGTATTTGGTGTGATGTATAATCTTTACAAAAAAGGATCTGATAACGTAAGTAGCTACTGGAATAGTCGAAACACTCCGGCAGGCCTTGCTTATGCCGCGCGCACTAGAATAAATTTTAACGACCTTCATATTGAAGATCCACGCTTACCGTATGTAGATCAAAATAATGCCGATCGAACTATTCAAAAAGCAATTTATGCCGCGAATAAACTCTCAATCACCGAGGATTTAAAGCTCTTATTAGGAACGCGGATGAGTTACTATAAATATAAAATTACAGGTGGAGCAGATAATAGAAATTTTACCCGCGAAATTACTCCATATGTAGGGATCACCTATGATTTAGACGATCATCATACCCTTTATGCAAGTTATACGAGTATTTTTAAACCTCAAACCTACAAGGACAAAAACAATAAATATCTTGATCCCATCCAAGGCAAGGACTACGAAGCGGGCATCAAAGGCGAGTATTTTGACGGCGATCTGCAAGCAAGCCTGGGCGTTTTTAAGATCATCCAAGATAAGCTCGGCATCCGCACCGACGAGTATATCACGAGCACAAATTCTTACGCTTACAGGCAGGGTCGCGGAGTAACCAGCAGGGGCTTTGAAGCGGACGTAAACGGTAAAATCACCGATGCGCTAAGCCTAAGCATGGGGCTAGCACACTACAAAGCCAAAGACGCTGACGGCAATATCTACGCCAGCGACTCCTCCCGCACCAGCGCAAATCTTTTTGCAAAATATGAGATCGGCACATTTAGAATCGGCGCAGGCGCGATGTATCGCTCAAAGATTTATTCCGACTCGCCATACGGCAGGATCGAGCAGAAAGCCTACACGATCGCAAACGTAATGCTAGGCTACAAAGCGGGTAAAAACCTAGATGTGCAGCTAAACGTCGATAACATAACCGATAAGCGCTATTTTGAGGGCATCGGTTCTAATCGAATGATCTACGGCGATCCGCGCACCTTCAATCTAAGCCTTACGTATAGCTTTTGACCCAAATAGTCGCAGTGGAATTTGTCTAGTGCTTAGCTCTAATAGAATTCCATCGCGACGCGATAGATAAATGGCAAATTAAGCCTAAATTTCGTAAAATCACCGCTAAGACGCGAGGTCGCGTAATACGATAAAAGGCAAACGATGCAAAGTTTAACTCCATAAATCCCGCTAAATTTAAACCAAATCAACCATCAAATTTAAATTTAAGGCAGAATCATGAAAAGACGAGACTTTCTAAAACTAGGTGCACTAGCTGCGGCTTCAGCGCAGGCAAAACAATTCGACGCGGCGGCGCAGGCGATATTTGACGAGCAGATGGGGCTTTGCGCGAATAAATTTGGCGCATTTTACGTCCAAACCATCGGCGGCAGGGTCGTTGGTACCGAGCCATTTGAGGGCGACGCGATGCCAACGGTGCTAAACAACGCCCTAAGCGATCACATCCAAAACGAAACGCGCGTGAAATACCCATACGTGCGCAAAAGCTTCCTCGCTGATCCCTCAAATCCAAAGCCGGAGCTTCGCGGCAAAGAGCCCTTCGTGCGCGTTAGCTGGGACGAGGCGATAAAGCTAAGCGCTAAAATTTTAAAAGAAAACTTCGACAAATACGGCTCGGAGGCCATTTACGGGCAGCTTTATCAGTGGGGCAGCCTCGGTAAGGTCGGTCACTCGCAGCGCACCGCAAAGCGCATGCTAAACGCGCTAGGCGGCTACGTGAGCGAGCTTGGCGGCTACTCATACGGCGCGGCGACTGCGTTTTTGCCTCACGTGACGGGCTCTATCGATCCGACGCACGCTCCGACGCGCTGGGAGGGCGTGATAAAGGAGGCCAAAACGATCGTGTTTTGGGGCACGAATCCCGTCGTTTCAAACAAGATCGCTACCTCCGTGCCGATGCACAACTCCTACGCCTACTACGAGATTATGAAGGATAAATTTAAAAAAGGCGAGATGAAAATTTACAGCGTGGACGTTTACCGCAACGAAACGGCGGAGTATTTCGGCGCGCAGTATCTCGCCGTGCGCCCTTGCACCGATACCGCGATGCTGATCGGGCTTTGCGAATATCTCTACGAAAACGGGCTTTACGACAAGGAATTTATCGAGCGCTACACGGTCGGGTTCGATAAATTTAAAGAGTATTTCACCGGCGCAAAAGACGGTGTGAAAAAGGATCTAAAATGGGCGAGTAAAATTTGCGGGGTGAGCGAAAAGGAGCTAAAAAACCTAGCCGATACTCTAGCTAAAAAAGACACGCTCATCGTCACGGGCTACGCGATACAGCGCCAGCACCACGGCGAGATGGCGTACTGGGCGCTGATCACGCTAGCGGCGATGCTAGGCGACATCGGCAAGACGGGGCGCGGCTACGTGATGAACGATCAGATGCATAAAAACGCCGATATCAGCTTCATTGCGCCAAAGCTTCAGGCCTTTAACCCGGCAGTAAACGAAAAATACATCGCCCCGCAGGGCAAGCTAGCTAAGGCTAAATATCACGAGATACCAAACAGCAGGCTCATAGACGCGATCATGGAGCCGGGCAAGCAAATCGAGCGCAACGGCAAAAAGTACGTCATGCCGCACATTAGAGTGATGTTTAACGCCAACGGCTCGACCTTCACCCGCCACCCCGATACAAACCGCGCGGTCGCAGCAATGAAAAAGATCGAAGCGATCATCACCACAGAGCCGTTTTGGACGAGTACGGCAAAGCTCAGCGACATCGTGCTGCCATCGGCTCTTGAGTGCGAGCGCACGGATATCGAGTTTGCAAACTCCACTAGCGAATACCTTTTTGCGATTAAACCGCTAGTTAAGCCTGCTGGGGAAAGCAAGAGCGACTTTGAGATCGCGCGGCTCATCTGCGCGCAGTGGGGCGAGGAGT
>CAURMQ010000073.1:0-8746 GCA_963525765.1 uncultured Campylobacter sp.
TTAAAGAATCCGGCGCATAGAAGCTTACCGGCTTGCCGCTGTCGCCGCCCTCGCGAATAGCGATCTCGATCGGGATCTCGCCGATTACTTCGGTGTTGTATCGCTGCGCCAGCTTTTGCGCGCCGCCGCGACCGAAGATGTCGTACTCCTTGCCGTTATCAGGGCAGATGAAGCCGCTCATATTCTCGATAAGGCCTGCGATCGGGATATGGAGCTTTTCGAACATATCAAGCCCGCGGGCGCTGTCGTCCAGTGCGACCGTCTGCGGCGTCGTGACGCACACGCCCGCCGTCACCGGCACGCTCTGAGCGAGCGTAAGCTGCGCGTCGCCCGTACCCGGAGGCATATCCAAAAACAGCACATCCAGATCGCTCCACGCTACGTCTTTTAGCAGCTGCTCGATCGCTTTCATTATCATCGAGCCGCGCCAGATGAGGCTCGCGCCCTCCTCCATCAGCACGCCCATGCTCATCATCTCCACGCCGTGGCTTAAGATCGGCTTTAGCTTCTGCCCCACGACGCTTGCTTGCGTCTTATCCTCGCCTAGCATTCGCGGCAGATTCGGTCCGTAAATATCGGCATCCAAAATTCCCACCCTCTTGCCGAGCTTTGCCGTGCTGATGGCTAAATTTAGCGTCGTCGTGCTCTTGCCTACGCCGCCCTTGCCGCTGCTGATCATCACGAAATGCTTGATCTGCGGCGCGATATTTTTGCCGCTGCGAGAGTTGCTCTTTTCCTCGGCGATTTTTGGCTGTTTGATTAAAATTTCCACGTCCGCGCCGAGTGCCTTTTGCACCGCCGATCTAAGCTCTGCGGCGATCTCAGGCTTGGCGCTGGGGATTTCGATCCCTACGAAAATTCTATCGCCGATCTCGACCTCTTTTACAAATCCAAAATCCACGATGCTTTTAGAAAAGCCCGGATAGATCACGCTTTTAAGCAAATTTAAGACTTCGTCTTTACTCATTCCTTCTCCTTATTTTCGGTTAAATTTCTACTGATTTTATATGCGCAAAATTTCGGCCCGCACATCGAGCAAAACTCCGCGCCCTTGTAAATTTCATCGCCCAGGCTCTCATCATGCAGCTCGCGCGCATGATCTGGATCGAAGCTAAGCTCAAACTGCCTGTTCCAATCAAAACCATACCGCGCATCGCTCATCGCGTGATCGCGCTCTATCGCGCCTGCTTTGCCTAGCGCGACGTCCGCGGCATGAGCGGCGATCTTATGCGCGATGATGCCCTCTCTGACGTCGCTTGCATTAGGAAGTCCCAGATGCTCCTTGGGCGTTACGTAGCAGAGCATGCTGGCGCCGCAATACGCAGCCATAGTCCCGCCGATAGCGCTGCTGATGTGATCGTAGCCCGCGCCGATGTCGGTCGGAAGCGGCCCCAGCACGTAAAACGGCGCGTCGCGGCAGAGCTTGCGCTCTAGCTGCATATTAAGCTCGATCTCATTAAACGGGATGTGCCCCGGCCCCTCGATCATCACCTGCACGTTTTTTTCATTCGCGCGCAGGACCAGCTCGCCTAAAATTTCAAGCTCGCCAAGCTGCGCCCTATCGGTCGCGTCATATAAGCAGCCCGGGCGCAAGCCGTCGCCCAGAGATAGCGATACGTCGTAGGCGGCGCAGATATCGCAAATTTCATCAAACGCTTCGTAGAAGGGGTTTTGCTTGTGAAATTTCATCATCCACGACGCTATAAGCGAGCCGCCTCTGCTTACGATGCCCATCTTGCGACGGGAGAGCAGCGGCATAAACTCGAGCTTAAAGCCCGCGTGGATCGTGAAATAATCCACTCCCTGCCGCGCCTGCTTCTCGATCGTGCTAAGAATAGCGCTCGTTTTTAAATTTTTAATATCGCCCAGCTCATGGATCATCTGATAGATCGGCACCGTGCCTATGGGTACGGTCGAGCGCTCGATTATCGCGGCGCGGATCTCGTCCAAATCGCCGCCCGTGCTTAGATCCATCACCGTATCGGCGCCGTACTTTAAGCAGACCTCAAGCTTTTTCAGCTCGCCCTCAATATCGCTCGTCGTGCCCGAGGAGCCGATGTTTGCGTTGATCTTGCACCGCAGCGCGCGCCCGATGCCGACGGGCTTTAAGCTTTTGTGATTAACGTTTGCGGGGATGATCGCTCTTCCTTGCGCGATCAGATCGCACAAGGCCCGCACGTCCATACTTTCATTTTGCGCGACTTCTCTCATCTGCGGCGTCAGCTCGCCCTTTTTTGCAAAATAGATCTGTGATACGCAGCTTTCGGTCATTTTCGCCTCTACTCTTAAAAATGCGCGTATAATATAACAAATTTCATTAATTCTTACTTTTCTTTTGCCGTTTATTTTCGTAACGTAAGCTGAAATTTCGCCGCCGCGCTGCGTAAATTTACGCCTAAGATTAAGATATTTTAGCCCGCAAGCCGCGATTAATTTTGCTTTCATTTTTAATACGTATAATTTCGTAACAAAATTTCAAGGATAAAATTTGAAAGATATATCGCTGATTTTGCTCGCCGCGGGCGATTCGAGCAGGTTTGAGCTGAGCGTCAAAAAGCAGTGGCTGCGCGTGGGCGAGCTGCCGCTTTGGCAATACGTCGCGCAAAATATCGCGCGGGCGCACCCATTTAAAAAAATCATAATCGCCGTAAACGAGGAGGACGTGAGCTATTGCGAGCGCATCTATGCGTGCAGCTCGGCTTCGGTGCGCGGCGAAAGCGCGGAGTGCGACACGAGCGAGTATAAATTTCAAAGCAAGCTGGGCGGGATCGAATGCGGCGCAGACGATCTAAACGACGCAAGCAAGCCGCGGAGCGCGGAAAATTTTAAAGCTCAAGTCGGATGCAGCGCAGATGAATGCGGCTCTGCGAATTTAAAATTTCACTTCGCCCCCGGCGGCGCAAACCGTCAAAGCTCGCTAAAAAACGCTCTGAAACTCGTAGATAGCGAGCTCGTGCTCGTAAGCGACGTGGCGCGCGCGCAAATTTCGCCAGGGCTAATCTCTTCGCTGATACGAAATTTAGGCGGCGCGGACTGTATCAGCCCCTATCTTGGCGTAAATGACACGACCTATCTCGGCGAGGACGTAGTAAAGCGGGAGGAGCTGCGCCTCATCCAAACGCCGCAGCTTTCGCGCACGGCGCTACTTAAAAAGGCGCTTGAGGGAAGCGAAATTTTTACCGACGACAGCGCGGCGATCGGCAGCGCGGGCGGACGGTTGGAATTTATAAAAGGCGAAGCGGGCGCGCTTAAGATCACGCGCGCAAGCGATCTGGCGGCGCTAAATTTAAAACCCTGCTCGCGCGATATTTTTTGCGGTACGGGCTTTGACGTGCACGCGCTTGAAAAAGGCGCGGGTATCGTGCTCGGCGGCGTGCAGATCCCGTGCGAGTTTGCGCTGATCGCACACAGCGACGGCGACGTAGCGATCCATGCCCTAATCGACGCTATTTGCGGTGCGGCGATGCTAGGCGACATCGGCGAACTTTTCCCCGATAGCGATGCTAAGCTTAAAGGTGCGGATAGCAAGGAGCTGTTACGAAAGGTAATGCGGCGCGTCAGAGGCTACGGCTACGAGCTCGTAAATGCCGATATTACGATCATCGCGCAACGCCCGAAGATCGGCGCCTACAAAGCGCAGATGCAAGAGGTTTTGAGCGGGATTTTAGACTGCGCGCGCGTCAATGTCAAAGCGACCACGACCGAGGGGCTGGGATTTACGGGCAGAAGTGAGGGCATCGCCGCGCAGGCTGCGGTAAACTTGAAATTCTACGACTGGCAAAAGCACGCAGCAAAGGTGCAGGACGTATGAAAATTTTAATAATCGAGAGCGAAAGCTATCTTGCTCAAAGTATCGCAAACAAGCTGGGCGCGCTGGGGCATGAATGCACTAACGCGACGAGTTTGGCGGCCGCGGCGGCTCTTGCAGAGGAGTTTGAGGCGGTGCTACTCTCTACGAGCTGGAGCGGCGCGAGCTTTTATCCGCTGATCGAAAAATTTAGGCGCTCAATCATAATTTTGATGGTCGCCTACGTCGATAGCGAAACGGTGCTAAACCCAGTAAAAGCGGGCGCGACGGATTATATCCAAAAGCCTTTTATGATAGAGGAGCTCATCAAAAAGATTGAGCACTACGCGCAGTTTCGCTCGCTAAAATCGCAAAACGAAGCCTACGAAGCGTTGCTTAAAGAGATCTCTCTTTCGTGCGAAATACCGCCCGCGAGTTTAGCGCAGATAAAATTCCCGCTTCTTTTGCGCGGCGATGCGGCAGCGCGAGCTGCGGCGGTATTTAAGATCGCGCTTGCGTTAAAATCGCGCCTTAAAATTTTATCCGCACAAGACCCTGAGCTGCTAGAACGCGGCGCGGAGATTTTTTACGCACCAGATTTTGATAGCCTAAGCGGCGCACAGAAGGAAAAATTTCTAAGCAAAACCAAATCCATGCGCCTAATTGCCGGATCCATCGGCGCGCAAAAGGGCTTTAACGACGAAATTACGCTTGGCAGCAGCAAAGAACGCAGTGAAATTTTAAGCATCGAAGAATACGTAAAGCTCACGATCGTAGCGCACCAAGACGAGTATTTCGACTCCGATCTGGCGGCGGCACTTGGGATTTCGCGAAAATCGCTTTGGGAGAAAAGGAAAAAATATGGCATCGCAAGAAAAAAATAGCCGCGCGCATCCGGTACGGATCGCAGACGGGACAGAAATTTCACGCGATACCGGCAATTTGCACGAAATAAGACCGCTTGAAAGCGAAAGGATTTCAAGCGACACAAAAGCTCTAAACGCCGCAAGAGCTTCGAGCGATGCGGCGCTAAATTTAAAGGCGAAGCAAAATTTAAAAGCATCGCAGAGCTCAAAAGCAAGACAAAATTCAAAAGCAAAGCGCGATTTAAAAACGGTGCGGAATTTAGAAGCGTCAAGGGCTGGCGATGCTAGTAAGGATGAGGCGCGAGCTAAGGGAGCGGCAAGGAATTTAAAAGCAGAGCAAGCTGGAAGCGAGAGCAAAGGCACAAATAATAGCGCAACGCAAATCCGCAAGATAGTGATATCGCGCTCCGACCTAAACGTCCTGAGCCTGCTCGCAAACGGCGCTTTCGGCAAGAGCTGCGAGCTACTGCGCCCAAGCAAGCTTAGCATCTGCGGCATAAATTTCGTTTTTTCCTGCGCGGACGCAAAAAAGGGCGATATTTTGGAGCTTTATCTTAGCAAGGACGGCATAGCTGAACACGCCAAAAATTCGCTTAGCGGCGAGAGCGGCGCGTATTTGCTAGCCAAAGGATCGCTCAACTTGCAGGATGGAGTTTCTGTTGCGGCACAAAATGAGCAGTATTTTGCGAAAAGCGGCACGGATCTCGCGCGCACTGCAAGTACGCAAAGCACTATAAACGCCACAAGCGAGGGCTTAGACCATATAGAAAGCCTTACTGCGTGCTATGATCAAACTTTTACTCGCAGCACGGATGTAAAATCTGCAAACAACGCCGCTTTGGATTTGGCGAAAAGCTCCAGTGAAAATTCTGCAGTAAATTCCGCACTCAATCGCGTTTGCAGCGCAGATGCAAAATCCGTAGCAAATTCGGCGGGAAATTTTATCTCAAATTCCACCGAAAATTTCATCAAAAATTCCGCTGCAAATCCCGCCTATTGTGAGCTTGTCGCGCGCATAGACGTTAGCGACGTTTATGCCCCAAGCGCAAGCGAGGTCGCAGACTCGGTGTTTCAAAACGCATACGCAGAGCAAACTGCGGTGCAGGGGCGCATCACGCTGCTAAAAAATGGTCTTGCAGAGCAAATCGCGCGCATAAAAAAAGTCGTAAGCTCGCTTGCCGCGCCTAAAATTTCAGCGTTTTTTACCTGCGCCGATCCGATCCACCGCGTGCATGAGCGGCTGATTAGGCATATGATCGACAAGGCGGATTTCGTAGTGATTTTTTTAACCGGCACGAGCAGCGCGGATGCCCTGCCCTACGAGCTACGCAAAAAAACGCTAAGCTATTTGCTGCAAAATTTTTTGGTCGCGCAACGCGCCATGATGATCGATCTGGGCTCGCTTGCGATTTTTGACGACAAGCCCGCCCTGCAGTGCGCAATCGCAAAAAATTTAGGTATAAACAAAATAATTTTTGGGCAAAATCACGCAAATATGGAGCTATTTTTCGATGGAGGCGGCGTGCATTCGGTGCTAGACGAGTATCAAAAGCGCGGCGAAATCGAAATTTTGCTGATGCCCGAATACGTCTATTGCGAGAAGTGTAAGGTGCTCGTAAGCACCAAAAACTGCCCTCACGGCGCTCATCATCACGTGCATTACCGCACGCAAAATCTAAAAGCACTGCTGCGCGCGGGGATTTTGCCACCCGCGATTTTTATGCGTAAAGAGATCTCGGCGATGATTTTAAGCGAGCTTTTTCCCGCACGTTTTTCGGATCTGCAAAAGCTCTACGACGAGCTTTTTCCAAACAGCGGGATCTTACAGAGCCACGGTGAAAGCGAGTTTTACGAGCAGCTTATGCAGCTGTATCAAACCAGCGCGCTAAAGACGTAGCTCTCGAGGGCGCAACGCAAAAAATGACGTGGAATTTGCGGCATCTAGGCAAAGAGTAAAATTTCACGACGTTAGAATTTACGGCGGCTAGACGTAAAGTAAAATTTCATAGTGCAGAAAGAAAGGACTGCGCGGAATTTTATAGCATAAAGAGCGGCGGACGCAGATTTGGCGTAAAATTTTGTGGCGAAGCGGATTTAAAATTTTAAGGCGCAATGGATATGCAAAGCAGCACGGCAAATCTAAATTTTAAGTTTTCGACAAGCGAACCTAAAATTTTAAAATTAAGCAGTTGCTGCGAGTTACAGCGCAAAACTCGGATGCAGCGCAACGACTGCTCGCCCACGCAAAATGCCGTGTGTTTGCGGACGGGTTTGAAATCTCCACGCAGGCGAGCAAAATTTTAAAATTTTTACGCAAATGAGTAGAAATTTAAAATTCCTACATTAGCGAGCAAGTAGAACTGATTTCGTGTAGGTGGGCAAATTAATTCTACACGCACGCACGAAATTTAAAATTTTCGCACGCGAGCAGATGCTCTAATTAAAATAAGCGGTAAAATTTTAAAAAGCAAAATTTAAAAGGATAATTATGGATAAAATTTTCGTTACATTTTTCGGCGCGGGGTTGCTAAGGCCCGCGCCTGGTACTTGGGGCAGCATCGCAGGCTGGATAGCGGGGCTTGCGATCTTGATGCTGGCGGGCGAGGTGACGCTGTTTTTGTGCGCCGGCCTCGTTTTTTTCGTCTCGCTTAAGATCGTAAGCGATTACGAAAGGCGGGTAGGCGCGCACGATAACAGCGAGATCGTAATCGACGAGGTCGTGGGGGTGTGGATCGCGATGTGCGTCGCAGCGCCCGTGGGCGAGATCTTTTCGCTGCCGCTGCGGGAGCTGATCGCAGGCTTTGAGAGCAGCAGGATCTCGGTCGTTGCGATGATTTTGGCGCTGCTGTTTTTCAGGGCGTTTGACATCCGCAAACCCTCGATCATCGGGCGCGTGGATCGCGACGTAAAGGGCGGTCTCGGCGTGATGCTGGATGACGTGCTGGCGGGCTTTTTCGCGGGGCTTGGGGTTTTGATAGTTATCTCTTTAGGGCTCAAGCTCGGCGCCGCAGGATTGATTTTTTAAGCTTTTTGGATGTGTTCATGGCAAACACAGCGCGATTACGGGCGTTATCAAGCACCGAAATTTAAAACCGTATCTTGAGCGCAGCTTATGAATTAGCGCAAATTTTAACTTCTGAGGCACGAGCCCGCTTGGAATTTAAAATTTAAGCGGTATTTATTCGCGCAGCCTGCAAATAAAGCAAACGTAAAATTTAAAATTTTGCACGAGTCGCGATAAAATTTGCGTGGTCCTAAATTTTAAATTTCGCAACTTGCAAAATTCTAAGACATAAAAATTTAATTGCGCTGCAAGAATCAAAATTATGCCGCCTGAAATTTCGTGCGGCTAAATTTAAAACAAAGCGGCAGGTGCAGATCGCGCGTAAAATTTTAAAATTTATCGCTAATCGCAGGCAGTCTAGCAGGGCGTGCTATTAAATTTTCAGCAATATTTATGGTTTTGCTTGTAGCATTGCCGCAAAATGCGGGTATCGACGCAAAAATTTAAAGGAACGAAAAATGCAAAAGAGCGCAATTGAGATACGCGGCATTCCCGCCGCCATTTGGGGGAGCCGCTCGAAAAAGGTTTATATCTACGCTCACGGGCAAGGCGGAAGCAAAGATGATGCGGAGCTTTTGGCTTCCGTCGTTTGCGAGCAAGGCTGGCAGGTAATTAGCTTTGACTTGTCCGAGCACGGACAGAGGCGGCACGAGCCCGCTTCTTGCGATCCGCGACGCGCTATTTTGGAATTTCGCGAAATTTTATCGTATGCAAAGAAGCGCTGGGACGAGGTCGCCCTGTTTGCCGTTAGCCTAGGGGCATGGCTCAGCCTGCAAAGCTTCCGCGACAAAAAGCTTAGCGACTGCCTCTTCGTCTCGCCGATACTTGATATGAAATACGTTATTTCGAATATAATGTGCCAAGCTGGCGTCAGCGAGGAGCGATTGAAGCAAGAGCGGATGATTTTGACCCCTGTCTGGCAACCGCTTTTTTGGGAATATTGGAGTTTTGTTTTGAACAATCCGATCACAAAATGGGAAACGCCCAGTAGAATTCTATATGCAGAAAACGACGATATGACGCCTCTTT
>CAURMQ010000074.1:0-8564 GCA_963525765.1 uncultured Campylobacter sp.
TGCAAAAATACACGACGCCCGTAAAAACCGCTCTGTTTTTCACGCTCGAGCCCGTAACGGCGGGCATTATGGGCGTATTCGTGGGCGGCGAGAAGCTGAGCGCGATGCAAATTTTAGGCGCGGCACTTATCCTCGCAGGCGTTTTGATAAGCGAGATCGGAAGCTACCTTAGCGCGAAACGGAGCAGATCCGCAGATGTTTGATTTTGCGGCGGCGCAAATTCCATAACTTCCATGCCGCGCGGAATTTTGCGCCATAAAATTCCGTGCGCATAAAATTTGCACGCAGAATTCCATGCTGCATAAAATTCTACTCCTTTAAAATTCCACAGCGAAATTCCGCGCCGCGCATAATTCTATGTCGCGCGGAATTTCGCGGCGTCTCTCGCAAGGATACGTTAAAATTCCGCAATAAATTTCGTATTAAAATTTACCCAGCAAAGGCGTGCGGAGAAGCTTTAGCGATAAAATTTCATTGCTTAAGCGATACAATAGTAAAATAACAAAATTTTAACAAAGGAGCCCCTATGAAAAAAATCATCTTTCTTGTTGCCGCGCTTGCGGGCATATTGTTTGCCAAAAGTGTAGAAATAGAGACGCCGCCCGATCATAAAGACGGCGTAAATCACCTGGAATTGGTGCTGATCTTAGACAAATCGGGCTCGATGAGCGGGCTTGAGAGCGATACGATCGGCGGATTTAACTCGATGATAGAAAAGGAGCGTAAAGAGGGCATCGACGCGAGCGTCACGACCGTGCTTTTCGATACGAAATTTAACGTCATCCACAACCGCACGCCGCTTAAAAAGGTCGAAAACCTAACGTCTAAAGAGTACTACGCCGGCGGCAATACAGCGCTATTAGACGCGATCGGCAGCACGATAGCGCGTATCGAGCGGGTGCCAGACATCTATGCCAAAAACAATCGCGTGCTTTTCGTCATCATCACCGACGGGATGGAGAACTCAAGCCGCGAATACTCCAAAGCGCAGATTAAGAAGATGATTAGCGACAAGCAGGAGAAATACGACTGGGAGTTTATCTTTTTGGGCGCTAATATCGACGCCGCAAGCGAAGCGCAAAGCATCGGTATCAAAAGCGAAAATGCCCTAAAATACGAGAATTCCAAAGAGGGTGTAAGTAAAAATTTCGAAGCGGCGGCCGAGATATCCAAGGATGTAGCGACCGACAACAAAGCAAACTCGAAATGGCGCGACAAGGTATTACAAGACAAAAAATAGTAAATCGCGAAGCGAGGCGCGCTAGAAATGAAATGTCACTGCTAAAACGAGCGGCGGCACTAAAATAGGCGGCGATGTGCATCGTGCGGCACAAAACGAGCTTTAGTAAAAAACACTGGCAGCGGTGCAAACGAGATTTATCAAAAAAATACGAGCGGCGGCGCGGAAACAGATAGTGTGCCGGGTCGCTCGCCGAAAAATTTAACGCGAATATATGCCGCAAGAAAAATAGACGCGTAAGGAATAAAAACGGCATGAAGCGGAGCCGAAAACTCAGTGAGCCTAGCAATATGGCGCGCATATTGATTTTCACTCAGCGCATTTTAGAATTTTATTTTGACTTTTTCATGCAGCGCGCGGTATTGCTTTTGCCTGCGCTGCTTTGTGCGGCAAGGAAACGCAAATTTGCTCGCTAAATTCAGACGCTTCGCGAAGGGCGCCGAATTTGCAGCGAGCAAACCGCATTTCGCAGGCGGCGCTAAATTTACGGCGAGCAAATTCCAGTTTTCGCAAGCGACAGGTAAATTTCGCCCCTTGCAAGTGATAGCTAAATTCCGCCTTTCGCAAGCGGCGCCAAATTTTAAAATTTAGGCGCTGCAAAACGGGCGCAGCCACTAAGCGCGGCTGAATTAAAATTTCGTAAATTTAACTAGGAGGAAGCTTATGAGGGTATCTGAGATCGACACGCCGGCGCTGCTGATTGATCGCGAGATCGTGCTTCGCAACCTGCAAAAGATGCAAAGCTACGCGGACGCCTCGGGCGTGAGCCTACGCCCGCACACCAAGACGCACAAAATGCCCTATTTCGCGAAGCTGCAAAAAAGCATCGGCGCTGCGGGTATCACGGTCGCCAAAACGGGCGAGGCCGAGATCATGGCGGCAAACGGGCTAAAAGATATATTTATCGCAAACGAGATCGTGGGCGAGCTGAAATTTCAGCGCATCATCGCGCTTTTGCGCGCGGGGATAAACTTAAGCTTCGGCGCAGATAGCATAGAGCAGGCGCGCTTGATAGAGCGTGCCTTTGAGCGCAGCGGCACGAAGGCCTGCGTGCTTGCCGAGATCGAAGTGGGCGAAAACCGCTCGGGCTTCGTGGAAAAGCAGGATTTCGCAGCGTTTATAAAATTTCTAAAAGGCTGCAAAAATATAGAATTCCGCGGCGTATTCTCCCACGACGGCCACTCCTACAAGGCCGCTGATAAAAACGAATGCGAGCGCATCCACCTAGTCGCGCAGCGCCGCACGCTGGAGTTTGCGGATATCGCGCGCGAGCTGGCTCTACCCGCACGCGTCGTTAGCATCGGCTCGACGTCCTCGCTCATAAATGATTTTGAAATTTTAAAAGGCGTCACCGAGATCCGCCCGGGCACCTATATCTTTATGGACGCCTCGCAGGCGCAGGCGTACGGCGATTATTCGATGAACGCCGCGAGTATCCTTACGACCGTCATCAGCAGACCTACGGCGGATCGCATCATCACCGACGTCGGCGCCAAGGGACTCACGCAGCAAAGGCGCACCGAGGGCTTTACGGCAACGCTGGGGCTCGGGCGCATAAAGGGCACGGACGTGTGGGTGAGCGGCGTTTACGACGAGCATGCGATCATCTACGACAGAGCGCTGCGAGACGCCGTGCGCGTGGGCGATCGGCTCGAAATTTATCCAAACCACATCTGCCCCGTCGTAAATTTACACGAGTTCGCCTACCTCGTTAGCGGCGGCGAGGTCGTAGAAAAGATCCCCGTGCTATGCAGAGGCAAGCTGCAATGAGCGGCAAATTTAAAGGTGTGGCGAGATAAAATTTAGCCTCTAATCTAGGGCGCGGCCAAATTCAAGACGCGAATTTATCGCCGCTCAGGCTGCGGCACAAAGCGCGCCGAATTTGACAACGAAATTTAACGAAAGGCGAAAATGAGGCTTTGGACGATAAACTTTAAATATCTCGACGCAAAGGGGCTCGTGGCGCTTTGGCGCGAGGCGCTGCTAGCTAAAAACGTGCTGGCTGGGCTTACTAAAGGATACAAAAATCACCCGCAGCTTGACCGCTTTTACGCGCACGAAAACGCGCGTGAGGCAATAAACGCGTATCTGGCGGAGGTTTGTGCGGAGGCCTGCGCTCGCGGCTATAAATTTGACGCAGCGAAGGTGGGCGAATTTGACGAGCGAAATTTAGCCAAAATAGCCGTCACTAGCGGACAGATAGAGTATGAATTCGCCTTTTTACAAGAGAAGCTAAAATCGCGCGACAGAGTAGTTTACGAGCGAAATTTAAGCGTAAAAAATATAGAAATCGCAGGCGTTTTTGAGGAGGTTGCAGGCGGGATTGAGCCGTGGGAAAGGGTTAAAATTTAACGCCGTCTCGCGCGGCAGAGGCGACGAGTATATTCGGCTTATGCGAGCGAGCTTTTCCTGCGCGGCGCTACTTTTAAATTTATCGGTTTGCCACAAAGCTAAGCTTTGCGTAGCGTCATACAGGATCGCGCGCCGTGCCGCTTCTGCGGCGTCGCATACGCCGCGATTGATCAGCGGCGTAACGTGTCGGATCAGCGCTAGCATAGTAATGATTTTGTCTCCTAAAATACGAGCCCGCTAAGAGCTTGCGTCGTTATGTTTCCGCTCCTACAGGATACTTGATGTTTAGATTTGCGCTATTTATGCGAAATCTGCTATGGTTCTTACTCCGTAACCACGGCGAGTGCGAGGGTCTGCTTCAAAGCATGGATTTGCGGGCTACTTAAGCCTCTCATAACTTTCGCATGAGCTTTGCCATGCCCTTTCATGCTCCGCTACCGAGCTCATAAATCTATCCTTGCCGCCCAGCTCGCAGGCTTTTTTGTAGTACTGCACGGCTTTAACATTATCCGAGCCCTCATAAAGACGCGCTAAATTTAAGCACGCAGCCCAGCTATCCGCGATATCCATATCGCAGCCGCGCACATAGTAACCTATGCCCTTTATAGCGTCTTTGCGCACGCCTCTGCCTCCCATATACGCAGAGCCTGCATTACTGCAGCCTATCGCGTGCCCATCATCGCAGGCTTTGTCAAACAGCTCCGCCGCCTTCGCCTCATCGCGCGGCATCCCCTCTCCGCTTTGATACAAAATGCCTAAATTTACGCACGACTCCACATCGCCGCCTTTGCAAGCTTTGACGTATAACGGCGCAGCCTTTAGCAGATCTTGCGGCACGCCCCAGCCATAATTGTAAATCTGCGCCAAGGCCCCACACGACTTCATATCGCCCTTATCGCAGGATTTTGTAGCCCGGCTTATATCGTCTGCGGTGATTTCAAAATTTTCGGCTAGCGCGAAATTTGCAGCAAACATCGCGATAAGCGCTAGAATTAAAATTTTATTTTTCATTTTCATCCTTTTTGGTTTTTTAAGATCGCCTGCCAAGCCTAAGGCGCGGATTTATCGTTAAGGCGCAGTTTGATCGCTAGAGTTCGGGTTCGTTCTCGCCTGCTCTTTGCTTTTTAGAGCCTCGTAAATTTCATCGACGCCGCTTAGATTTTGATCCAAAACCTCTCTCGCCTTTTTTAGCGTGCGTGCGCCAAAAATCCCATCCTGCCTCACTCCGATGCTTTTTTGGATATATAAAATTTTATCCTTTTGCATCGCAGCGGAATCCTTAGTCGCCCCGGAAGCGGAATTTAAAGCAGGGCTTTCAGAGCCGCTAGAGCTTGCACTCGTAGAATTTTCGTCTGCAGAATTTACGCCATCACTCGCGGAAGCGGAATTTTCGTCCTCAAAAAATGCAGGCATCCACCCTCGCAGCAGCCCTGCTGCGCCGGTTTTCGGCACGTAGCCCGTATTTGCCGCACCTCCGTAGATTGCGCTAGCTAAAACGGCGCAGAGTAGAGCTTTGCAAAAGCGAGCAAACGCCGCGCCGCCTCTGCCGCAGCGATATTCTCGCGGAATTTTACGAGCTTTTACAGCGCACCGCACTACGCTTGCCAGCCACAGCGCCACACCGCCTAACAGCCCCGCGGCAGCGATTGCCACGCCGCATACAAGTGCCCAAAAATAATGCTCCGCAAAGATCATCTCGAAGCAGCCCTCGCACGCCAGCGCAGCCGCTGCGATGAGCGCGCCTCCGCCTATGCACCACACTACGCGGTCATAGCGTGGACTTAGCACGCCAAGCGCCCCAGCCATCGCGCTGCCCAAATCGCGAGCGCATTGCTGCGAAATAAAGCCCTCGCAAACGCGCATAATCGCCGCGGCGAAACTTTGCGCGCAATCCTCGCGCAAAGAACGTGGGAAAAAGAATTTCTTTAATCGTGCAAAGGGCGAAATTTTAGAATTTGACGCAGGATCTTGCGTATTCGTGCGATTTTTGAATTTTGCAGCGGCGAGATTTTCGGAATTTGCAGAATTTATCGCGGCGGAGTCTATAGAATTTGTAGAATTTTGAGCATTTAAGACACTTAAATCTCGGTAATCTCGCTCGCCGCGTAATTCGTAAAGACCCTCCGCAGTGCGATCAGAAGTGCCGCTTAAGCCTTCTTGCGAGCCGGCAAAATTAGGTCCATTCTGCGCGAGAGCTTCGCTGTTTTGCTGCCTAGCCTCAAAATCGCCGGCAGAATTCTCTCCACCTTCCAAAAGATCCGCCCCGGCAAATTTTATGCCGCCGCCCACTCCGCCTGCGAACCTGCCTTGCTCTCTGCGCGATCCCAAGCGATTATCTTCCGCGCCCATAGAATTTGCCGAAGTGCCCGCAAATTTTACGCTCGCGCCACCCTTGAGATTTTCTTTGCGCGAAGCGTCTTTTGCAAGGCTCAAAGCATCGCGATCAGCCGTGCCGCAGGTAGAATTTACAGGGTTAAAATGTCTATCCGCGCCGCGCAACTGCTCGAGATTTAACGTCTCGCCGCGCAGCTTAACACTAGCTAGGCGCATCGCCGCATCCAGCACAGGCTTCGCGCGAAACAGCGTAAAAAGGCTTTGCGCATCGTTCTGCCCTAGCCTAGCGGGTGCGCCGCGCACCGCCGCAAGCTCCGGCGCAAAAACTTCGTCAAAAAAGCTAGGTCTTACGAATGTCACGCCGCCGAAGCACGCCGCATCGTAAGCCTTGCCGCAGACGGCAAAACTCAAGCGCAAAAAATCATCCTCCGCGCTAAATACTGCTTCGCAGCCGCCCTGCACCGCTCGCAGCGAGCTTAGACGAAACAAAAGTCTGCGTGCTGCAAAACCTACGCCCTTGCTGCATAAAAAATCCAGCAGCTCGCGCCCGAAAACCTGCGAGCTAGCGCCTATGCTGACGCTCGGGCGGGCATAAACGGATACTTTGCCGGTGCGAGTGAAATACCCGCGCCCATCGCAGTGCTCGCAGCGAAAATCACCCGCACCGCCACACTTTCCGCAACGCAATCTGCCTGCGCCGCCGCAAGTGGGACAAATGCGCGAGCCGCTACCTCCGCAGTTAGCGCAGGGGATGAAGCGATAGCCCATAGAATTTGACGCAGAGCCTGCAGAATCGCCTCCAGAAAGGCCGCGCGCATGAGCGTCCGTAGAGCTTAATGCCGCACGGCTATAGCCGCCGGTGCCCTTGCAATCGGGGCAGATCAAGCGCCCGCGCCCGCCGCAGTTAGCGCACGGCGCCTTGCCTGCGCCTTCGCAGGCTTTGCAGCGCCTCCTGCCCGATCCGCCGCAATGCTCGCAACGCAGCTGAACGCTAAAGGACTTAAAATCGTGAAATTTTATGATTTGATCCGCATTCGTAGCGGCTTTTTGGGGGTCTGCACGCAGGCGTAGCATAAAGGCCTCGCTTAGCTCCGCATCAGTGCTTGCCGCGCGTAGGCACTCGCGCGCATGAGCTTCGAACTGCGCGATATCTGCGAAATGCAGCTGAGCGCGCTCGCCGCCACTTATCTGCGAGACGCTAAACTTGCCGGCGAAGTCATATCGCACGCCAAGCCTCACGCTAAATCCGTAAAACTCGCGATCAAGCTCGCGCAGATCGGCGCCACCGCTACGCGCTAAAGCTTTGAGCCTAGCGACAAACGCCTCTGCTAGCTCCTCTTTATCCAGCTTGTCCATGATCGCTCCTTTCTTGCGGGCGCGCCACAAAGCCGCGCCGCATAAATTTTAAAATTCCTTTATTGAAATCCTGCAAATTTTGCATTTCATACAATTATACCGCGAAAGGGAATTTTAAAATTCCAAAATCTCACGCAGAATGGAATTTAGCGCTATTGCGCACCGTAAAATCTCGCTGCAAATCAAAACTCTAAAATAGAGCTCGACGCAAAATCTCGCACTGCGGCGCGGCGATGTGCGTAACTAACCGCAACAAATACGGCGCGAACGGATCGCAAAACGGAGTCGCGAGGCATGCGGCGCCAGAATGGTAGCAGCGGGCATGCAAGACTTTAATTCCGCAGCAGCGCATAATTTGGCTCGCGAAGATGCGCGATACGGTATAACGCACAACAAATTTCGCGGCCGCGTAAAATTTTAAATTTCACAGCTAGCTCGTACGTACGCACAGCATGAAATTTAAAAATTTTACGACAGCTATGGCGCGGCGCGCAGCGATCTAAAATTTTACGACAAGCAGCATCGCGCAAATTTCAATCCCGCGACAATCAGGCGACGGGTGCATAAAGTGCAATTTAATTTACGAGCGCGTAGCCGACATATCATCGCGCAAATTTAGTCGCAGCTAGCAGCACGGCGCAAAATTTCATTGCCGTGACGCAGCGACTCGTAAAATTCAGCTCTACGATGTCGCGCGGTTATAACACTTCTGCATTTGCAAGCAGAACGGATCAAGCATCCGTGCCCACTGCAGGCGCTACACGGCAGTATGTAAAATTTAATCTGGGCGCCGCAAACCTCCGCCAACATGACTGATCGTACGAGCGTAAAATTTAGCTCGCCTGCCGCATAATTTAACTCACGGCGGTGCATGTCGCGGCGCAAGCGCGAATTTTAGATCGTGCGGCGATCTGCTGCGCGACCGACAGATTAATTTCACGGTGCGCTCGACATGAAATTTAGAATCTCGTAGCGACACATGACACTGTGAGCAGCCGCGTGAAATTTTGAATTTCACGGCGAGCTTATGCATTATGAAATTTTAAATCTTGCCGCGATGATCTCGCAAACTCGCGAGCGGCTCGGTTTAAGATCTCGCACCCGGTTTTGCACGGAATTTTGCGGGCGAAATTTCAAATGCAAACCCGCGCAAGTTTCGCACCGAATTTCTGCGTAGATCTTACGCGAAATTTAATAAAATTTTGCAGGCCGAGATCGGCGCGTCGAAACCCGAATAACCCGAATAACCCGAATAACCCGAATAACCCGAATAACCCGAATA
>CAURMQ010000075.1:0-8520 GCA_963525765.1 uncultured Campylobacter sp.
CTATATGGTAAGTATAATTATGGAGCAAAGTTGCCAAATCTAAATTTTACAATAGATAGGCAATTAGATTGCTGGCTTTTAAAAATTTATAGCTTTCCAGATCCGAATTACGATAGAGCGTTGCTTGCAAAAGCAATTTGGATCATGCATTGCGATAACGAGCTATTGAAATTAACTATTGATTATAGCTTTGATATAAATTCCACCGAGAACAAATTTCATAGAATTTGGAAGCTTTTAGATTTAAAGCCAAATTGTACTGCAAATTTAAAGTTACAAGATATTCTAAATTTACTGAAAGAAATGTTAGAAGCATACAGAGACTATGATGCTTGGAAACCAGATATAAACTACACCATGGAACTACAAGACCTAACCGATCGCGGCGTAAAATAGGGCTTTAAATTTAACTCCATCTTAATCCTGCATAAAACCAAATTTCATAAAATTCTAGAATTTCGCGGAATTTTGAAATTCTAAAATTCCAAAATTCTAAAATTCCAAAATTCCCGCCCTAAAATTTCTTGTAAATAAAATTTATCAAAATCATCGACGCGAGCGCCTCTATGAGCGAGGCGATGATCATCGCGAAGTATATCTCTTGCGAGATCGCGGCGGTGGAGTAAAAGAGCGTCGCCGTAGCGATCACTAGCGTCAGAGGCATAGATAGCGATAGAGCGAAAAGCGCCGCGCCTTTGCGCCCCAAGGTGCTTAAAAACGTAGCGCTCGCAAGCAGCCTGATACCAAACATCAGCGCCGCTAGGCTTGCGGCAAAGCTCATTACTCCGGGCATAAGGAGCGCCTCAAGCTTGATCACGGCTCCGGTGTGTATGAAAAATATCGGCACCAAAAAGCCGAAGCCGAACGATGATAGCTTTTCGATGAGGTCGTCCTTGTGCGAGAAAAAGGTCGGCAGAAAGGTGCCTGCGATGAAGGCGCCGATGACGACCTCAAGCCCCAAAAGCATCACCCCCGCGCAGATGAGGCAAAACAGTGCCATCGCAAATCGCACGTCCTTTTCGTTTTTGTCGTATTTGGGCATGATGACCGTTTTTAGCGCGGGGAACCACCAAAATAGAATTTCAAGCCCTTTAAAAACCGCCAAGGCTGCCGCCGAAAAGCCTAAAAGCGCGCCGATATGAAGCGCCATCTCCACGCCGAAGCCGTTTTTAAGGTAGATGCCGCCCACCGTGAGGGCGGCGATGCTGATGAGCTCGCCGATCACGCCCGCGGGCATCGCGAGATTGAGCCATGCTTGATCCTTGCCGTATTCCTTATACAGCGCCGAAAGCAGCCCGACGCTCATCAAAGGCGCTGCGATGATAAGCATCTGCGGCAGTTCAAGCATCCAAACCGCAAGCGCGCTTAGGATATAAAGCAGCGCCAAAAAGATTAAGATCAGCCGCAGAATTTTACGCGGCATCGCAAGCAGCGCGCGGAAATCCACCTCGCAGCCCGCCAAAAACATAAGGTAACAAAAGCCGATCTGCGCGGCTAGATCGAAGGTCGCGCTTGGCGGCAAAAGCCCTAAATTTGCAGCTATAATGCCAAGCATGATCTCCATAGGCGAAAGCGGAATTCGTGCAAGGCTAGCCAAAAAGGGCGAAGCAAAGATCAAAAACGATAGCGCGATTAGGACATAAATTTCATTCATAGTTTTATCTCGCGTTCGCGCCATTTTAGGGCTTTCTCGGGCACGGCACAGACGTGAAATACGCGGAGCTTCCCGCCTTGTGCTACAACGTAAGCAAACTCGAAAAGTCGCTTTTTACGCCCGCAAATCTCGCCTGGATTTAGCACGAGCGTGCCGTTTTTATCTACCGCCGCGGCGAAAAAATGGGTGTGGCCGTAAATTTTGATAGTTGGAATTTTATCCGCGCCTCGCTCGCACGGACCCCGATTTTTACCTTCGCCGCTTGTATTGGGGCTCAAACTTGCGATCAAATTTGAGTTCAAGTTTTGTGTGACTAAATTTGCGTCCAAGTTCGGCGTGGATGAATTCGCGCTTAAGCTCGGCGCCGTTAAATTTACTGCGCGATCGGCACCGGAGTTTGCTTTTGAGTTCATACCAGAACCCATATTGGCGGCCAAATTCGCGCTTGCATTTGAGTTTAAATTTACGTTCGGGCTCGAAGCGGGGTCCGCGCCTAAGTCTAAATTTATGTTTGAGTTCGCGCCCACATTCAAGCCCAAGCTCGTATTTAAACCTGTGGATTGACCACTTTTTAAATTTTCGCTCGCGTTATGCGCGTTTTTGAAATTTTCATCTGCACGGCGCGCGCCATTTAAAATTTTATCTGCACTCGCAGCATTAAAATTTAAGTTTAAATTTACCGCGCGATCCGCACCTGTACCCAAATCCGTGTTTAAATTTAGCTCGCTCGCTTCATTTTGTACCTCGGGTTCCTCGTCAAAGAGATAAAACGGATGGTGCATTATTTTTAGTCGTAGCCCTGCAAACTCCGTGCAAAAGGGCTCGTCGTATAGGTTGAAGTCGTTTTTTAGCTCAGCAAGCGCTTCGTCGTTGTTCCCTAAAACCGCAAAGTAGGGCTTGTCGCTTTGTCGCAAAAGCCGCAGCGTCTCGCTCTCGACGATGCCCTCTGCGTGCACGAGCAGATCCGCTCCGCGCGCGAGCAGCCACTCTATGGCGCTGGCAGCGACCTTTGTTTCGCGATTAGAGTCCGAAATGGCGCCTATTATCAATCGATCTCTTCTTTAAACTTGCACTGCGGACACTCGGCGAAGTTGCCTTTTTTCAGCTCTTTGCGGAGCATGTATGAGTTGCCGCACTGCGGGCATGCGCGCGCGATCGGCGCGTAGTTGCTCACAAAGCCGCATTTAGGGTAGTTCGTGCAGCCGTAGAATTTGCCGCGTCTGGAGAAGCGCTCGACGATCTCGCCGGTGCCGCAGCTCGGGCACTTGACGCCCGTGGAGACGAGCGGCTTTTTCTCCTTTGCCGCGCCTTCGATTTTACGTGAGTATTTGCACTTCGGATAGCCCTCGCAAGCGATAAACTCGCCGTATCTGCCCTTGCGTTTGATCAAATTTTTACCGCACTGCGGGCATTTTTCATCCAGTACTTCGGGCGCCGCCTTCTCCTCGCTGGCCTCCTCGGCGCTGGCGTCTGCGTTGCGCGAGTATTTACACTTCGGATAGTTCGAGCAAGCGATGAACTCGCCGAATCTGCCCTGGCGCTTAAGTAGCTCGCCGCCGCAGTTCGGGCATGCTTCGCCGATCTTTTCGGCTAGCTTTTGGCTTGCGATTGACGTTTTTCCTTTGGCGATCTCGTCCATAAAAGGGTAGTAAAAATCTGCCAAAATTTGCTGCCAGTCCGCTTTGTTTTCGGCGATGTCGTCGAGTTTTTCTTCCATTTTGGAGGTAAACTCACTATCGACGATATTTTTAAAATTTTGCTCCAGCATCTCGGTGATCTTAAAGGCGATCTCGCTCGGCACCAGGTGCTTTTGCTCGATATTTACGTAGTTGCGCGCCGTAAGCAGCGAGATGGTAGGCGCATAAGTCGAGGGCCTGCCGATGCCGAGGCTTTCGAGCTTTTTGATGAGGCTCGCTTCCGAATAGCGCGCCGGCGGTTCGGTGAAGTGCTGCTGCGAGCTCAGGCTTTGCAGGCTCATCGCATCGCCCGCGCTAAGGCTCGGTAAAATTTTATCCTTATCCAGATCGCCGTAAGCCTTGTAAAATCCGTCAAATTCCACCTTGCGCCCGCTGATCTTAAATGCGCCCGCTTCGCCGCGCACGATGATCGTTTGGATCTGCGAGACGCTAGGGCTCATCTGCGAGGCTACGAAGCGGTTGTAGATGAGCGCGTAAAGGCGGTATTCGTCGCGAGGCAGGATTTTTTGCGCGAGCTCGGGGGTAAGCTTTAGATCGGTAGGCCTTATCGCTTCGTGCGCTTCCTGCGCGCCTTTACTTTTGGTGGCGTATAAATTCGGGTTTTTGGGCAGATACTTTTCGCCGAAGCGCTCGCCGATTAGCTCGCGAGCCGCCGCGATCGCTTCTTTGGCGATATTTAGCGAGTCGGTTCGCATATAGGTGATCGCGCCGCCGTTTTTGGTATTGACGCCTTCGTAAAGGCTCTGCGCGAGACTCATCGTCTTGCGCGGATTAAAGCCCAAAGCCGTGCTCGCCGCCTGTTGTAGCGTCGAGGTCATAAACGGCGGGTAGGGGTTCGTTTTGCGCGATTTGCTCTCGATACTATCTACGCTAAATCTGTCTTTTTGCAGCGTCAGGACGATCTCGCTAGCCTGCGCCGCGTTTTTGACCGAGAGTTTTTCCATCTTCTCGCCGCGAAATTCTACGAGCTCGGCCTCCAAGTCCTTCTTAAAAACCGCGTCGATGCTATGGAATTCTACCGGCTTGAAATTTAAAATTTCGCGCTCGCGATCGACGACGATCTTAAGCGCGGCGCTTTGGACGCGACCCGCGCTTAAGCCGCGCTGGATCTTTAAATTTAAAAGCGGACTTAGTTTGTAGCCCACGATGCGATCGAGCAGGCGGCGCGCTTGTTGGGCGTTTACGCTTGCGATATTGAGCTTGCGCGGCGAGCTTAGCGCGTTTGAGATAGCGCTTTTGGTGATCTCGTGAAATACGATGCGCGGCAGCTCCTGCGCCTGCTTGCCGATCGAAGCAGCGATATGATAGGCGATCGCCTCGCCCTCGCGGTCCTCGTCCGTCGCGAGATAAATTTGATCCGCCTTTTTGGCGAGCGTCTTTATCTGCTTTACGATCTGATCGTGGTCGGCGCTGATTTCGTATTCGGGCTCGAAGCTTTTATCTTTGATTTTGATGCCGAATTTTTTCTGCGGCAGATCGCGGATATGTCCTTTTGAAGCGACGACGTCGTAGTCCTCGCCTAAGAATTTTTTAATCGTTTTGGCTTTTGCGGGGGATTCTACGATGATTAAATTTTTCATTGTTTAATCCTTCAGAATTCTAGGCAGCGTGATGCCCTTTTGGCTTTGGTATTTGCCCTTTTTATCGCAGTAGCTTACCTCGCACGGCTCATCTCCTTGCAGAAACAAAACCTGCGCGATGCCTTCGTTCGCGTAAATTTTTGCAGGCAGCGGCGTGGTGTTGGAAATTTCAATCGTGATATGCCCTTCAAAGCCCGGCTCAAAGGGCGTTACGTTTACGATGATGCCGCAGCGCGCGTAGGTGCTTTTGCCCAGGCAGATCGCAAGCACGTCGCGCGGCATTTTGAAATACTCGATGGTGCGCGCTAGCGCGAAGGAATTCGGCGGCACGATGCAGACGTCGCCCTCAAAATCCACGACGTTTTTCGCGTCGAAATTTTTAGGATCGACGACCGTTCCGCCGACGTTTGTAAAAATTTTAAATTCGCGCGCTACGCGTATGTCGTATCCGTAGCTGGAAAGCCCGTAGCTAACGACGCCGCGACCGATATTTTCCTCGCAAAAGGGTGCTATCATATCGTGCTGCTGCGACATCTGTCTGATCCATTTATCGCTTTTCAGTCCCATAAAATTTCCTTAAAATAATCAAAATTTTTCGCGCATTATAGCAGCAAAATAAAATATAATAAAAATTTTATGCTAGAATTTTGCTTAAATTATAAAAATTTTATCACTTTTTAAGGAGCAACTATGGGACTACTCAAGAAATTTGCGTTTATTGCGTTTTTTATCGCGTCATCTTTGGCTGCTGCGAAGCCAAATATTTATATTTTAGCTACCGGCGGTACGATCGCGGGAAGCAGCGCAAGTGCCACGGAGGGCAACTATACCGCAGGCTCTAAGGGTGTAGAAGATATCTTATCGGCAGTACCGCAGCTGGGGGATTTAGCTACGATTAAAAGCGAGCAAATTTCAAATATCGGCTCGCAGGAGATGAACGATGAAATTTGGCTCAAGCTTGCAAACCGCGTAAGCGAACTGCTTACTAAAAACGACGTAGACGGCGTCGTCATCGTGCATGGAACCGATACGATGGAGGAGACGGCGTATTTTTTAAGCCTGGTCATAAAATCCAAAAAACCGATCGTTTTGGTGGGCGCGATGCGAAACGCTGATTCTATGAGTGCGGACGGCCCTTTAAATATCTTTAACGCCGTAAGCGTTGCGGCAGATAAAAACGCTCGCGAAAAGGGCGCTCTTGTAGTGATGAACGACAAGATTCATGCTGCGCGCGAGGTTACGAAAACAAATACTACTAACGTTGCGGCTTTTGCCTCGCCGAATTCCGGCAAAATCGGCACCGTGAATTACGGAGTCGTAAATTTCTATATGGCACCGCTTCGTAAACACACGATAAGTAGCGATTTTAATATCAAAGATATCAAGGCTCTGCCGCGCGTCGATATTATTTACGCGCATCCGCAGGACGTGAGCGATTTCGTAGAGACTGCCGTACAAAAGGGTGCTAAGGGCATCGTAGTCGCCGGCATGGGAAACGGAAATTTATACCCCGATACGGAGGCCGCGCTCGCAAAAGCTAGCGAAGCGGGCGTGGTCGTTGTGCGCTCAAGCCGTACAGGCAGCGGCTCAACTAGCGTTAGCTCGGAGGTGGACGACGCAAAACTTGGCTTTCTAACCGCAGATAATCTAAATCCGCAAAAGGCGCGCGTACTGCTGATGTTAGCCCTTAGCAAAACGAGCGATAAAGCTAAAATTCAGAGCTTTTTTGCGACACATTAACGCATAGGGCTTCGCGCGGATAGAATTTCGGCGCGGGATTTTAAAACAAAATTTCGGCGCGAAATTTTAAAGAAAAGTAAGGCGCAGGATTTTAATATGAGCTCGGAGGCGAAATTTTAAAGCAAGGCACGGAATTTTCGCGCTCGGGGCTTGGGCGTAGAATTTCGGTCGTAAAATTAAGTGCTAAATTTAAAGGATTTAAAATCATCCTGCGCTCTTACGGCAAAATTTCGTGTTTCGCTTGCGAAGTTCGAGCTTAAAATGGGCGAGACAAATCTCGCTCCGTAAATCCTTAAAATCAGTCCGCAAATTCTGTCGTAAATTTCGCTTTGCACTTCTTAAAAGTCCCGCGAAAATCCATTTAAAGAAACAATTATAAAAATTTAGCTAAAATTTCGCAAATTTTTTCAGGAGAAATTTATGACAAAAGCAGAAATCAAAGAGTTAATGGACTTTTTCGGTGAGAAGCAGGGCATTAACGAGCTAAAAATTAAAGATAAAGATTTTGAAATCGAGATAAAAAAATATGGCCCATGCGGCGGGAGCATGTCTCAGCTTGCCGCACCCGCACCTGCCCCGCAGCTTGCTGCGCCTTCGGTAAACGTGCTCGTGGGCGACAAGCCCGCCACAAAAGGCTCGATGGATACGATCGACAGCCCGATGGTAGGTACTTTTTATAAAGCGCCAAGTCCCGGTGCGGCAGAGTTCGTAAGCGTGGGCCAGGTCGTGCATAAGGGTGATACAATCGGCATAATAGAAGCGATGAAGATTATGAACGAGATCGAGGCGGAATTCGACTGTCGCATCAAAAAAGCTCTCGTCGAGGACGGACAGCCCGTCGAGTACGCTATGGCGCTGTTTGAGGTCGAGAAGCTATGAGGGAGCTTAAAAAAATTCTAATCGCAAATCGTGGCGAGATCGCTCTGCGCGCGCTTCGCACGATCCAAGAGATGGGCAAGCAAGCCATCGTCGTGCACTCCACCGCCGATCAGGACGCGCTTTACGTCAAATACGCCGACGCGTCAGTCTGTATAGGCGGACCGCGCAGTAGCGATAGTTACCTAAATATCCCCGCGATCATCACAGCCTGCGAGCTAACGGAAGCTGACGCGATATTTCCGGGATACGGCTTTTTGAGCGAAAGTCAAAATTTCGTAGAAATTTGCGCTAAGCACGGCATTAAATTTATCGGCCCGAGCGTCGAGGCAATGACTTTAATGAGCGATAAGAGCAAGGCTAAGCAAGTGATGATGCGCGCGGGCATTCCTGTAGTGCCTGGCAGCGACGGCGCGATCGCAAGCGTCGAAGAGGCACGCAAGCTAGCCGCCGAAATCGGCTATCCGGTCATCATTAAAGCCGCAGCCGGTGGCGGTGGGCGCGGAATGCGCGTGGTCGAGCGCGAAGAGGATATCGAAAAGCTCTTTTGGTCGGCAGAGAGCGAAGCGATGAGCGCGTTCGGCGACGGCACGATGTATATGGAAAAATATATCACAAACCCCCGCCACATCGAGGTTCAGGTCTTAGGCGACGAGCATGGACATGTCGTGCATATCGGCGAGCGCGACTGCTCGATGCAGCGCCGCCATCAAAAGCTGATCGAAGAAAGCCCGGCCGTGATCTTGGACGAGCCGACACGAAAGAGCCTGCACGAAACGGCGGTTCGCGCCGCTAAAGCGATCGGATACGCAAGCGCGGGAACGTTTGAGTTTTTATATGATAGCAAGGATAAGAAATTCTATTTCATCGAGATGAATACCCGTCTGCAGGTCGAACACACCGTAAGCGAGATGCGAAGCGGGCTCGATCTGATCGAGTGGATGATCCGCATCGCGCAGGGCGAGAAGCTGCT
>CAURMQ010000076.1:0-8435 GCA_963525765.1 uncultured Campylobacter sp.
AAGACGAGAGCTTTTCGAGCGCCGAAGCGGCGGAGTTTGCGAGCAAAGGCGCTAAGGGCGGCGGCAAGGATCCGCGCTTTGATAGCATCGCCGCGACGATAATTTTGCAGAGGTTTTTGGCGAGCAAGGGTTAGACGCGTGCGTAGCAACGTAATTTGCGCGCAGCTGCGCAAGAGAGAATTGCCATTCGTCTGTTTTGCCGATCACTTAATGCTTGCAAAATTTTATCTTGCCCGCCTAAACGGACGGGAATTTATGCGCGTCAAAAGTCGGTAAAATTTTCATCGTCTGCTAAAGCTCGGCAGAATTTTAATTTGCCCGCAAAGAGCCTGCGGAATTTATTTTGACTGTAGCTGTAAATGGCGCTTTAGGTAGTTAAACTAAGTGAGATTGACAGCGATTTAAGTTTTAAACGGCGAGGTTTATGTATTTTGGCGATTTGTGCTCGCGTGCACGGTTGCTATTTTAAGTTTTTTCAAGGTCTATTTAGACGCAAAGAACGCTAAGCAAAATTGCAAAAACGCGTATGCATCATAGAATAGGGCGCAAATTTTGCGATAAATTTCATTTAGGGAGCGGTTATGTTTAAGATCACGATGTTGGTAAAAAGGGCGCCGAACATCACGCAGCAGGAGTTTTTGGCGCACTGGGCGGCGCATTCGCAAAAGGTTTTAGCTAATCAAAAAGAGCTAAATATCATCCGTTACGCAAAAACTATTCCCGTTTTCCCCGAGGGACAGAGCACCAGGCGCGAGACGGCGGCGTTTAACTACGACGCGATGGGCGAGCTATGGTATGAGAGCGTGCAGGCGTTTGCAGATGCGCGAAATAGCGAGGCGGCGCGAGCGGTGTTAGCGGAGCTGATGGCGGATGAGGCGCGGTTTTGCGATATGAAAAACTCCGTGATGTGGTTCGGCGAGGAGGAGGCTGTGATAGAGTTTGAGCGCTAGGGAGCGCGGCTTGCAGTGAATAAATTTTGAAGTAAAGCTCTTTAAATGGATAGAATTCTACGTGGTATTTGGGTTTTAAAACTAGCAGAATTTTACGAGCTGGGCTTGCTCGGCTGAAATCTCAGTCGCAACCTACATAGATGAAATTTACATGCGCGATACAGATACTGCGCAGTCTTGATTATTTTAAGACTCATATATCTAAGTGCGTGGATCTAAGAAGCCTGGGTATCGGAGCAAAAAATGCCTAAAGACGCATTATGCCTGCGATTTTGGCATAGAAAAGCCTATTTCTAAGATAAAACTTAAAGGCTGGCGGCGTAAAATTTTTTAAAATTTCTAAGCAGCAATGCTAAATTTTCAAAAGTTTTCTATGGCACGGCAAGATGCTTGTCGCGGGCTTGGTATGCAACAAAATATTTTACGCATTAGATTGTCGCCCTGATAAATTACCATTGTAGAGGCTGTAGGTGTTTCAGACCTCAGGATTAAATGCTTTATTATAAATACTGCAGGCGCCGTGGATGCCGCATAGACGTGCGAGTAAAAAAGTGGGGCAGCCAGCCATAAAAACAATCTTGCAATTAAAATTTTAATTTGTCTTTTTGAAATTCCGCTCAAAGCTCCGTTTAAAATTTTATTCAAAAATTTTGCTTGGGATTTTGATAGGAATTTTGCAGGAATTTCGCCGGAAATTTCACAGCTATTATCAAAAATTAAAATTTTATCCCTCGCTTTTTGCTATAATTATTTTTAAAATTTAAAAGGAGCAAAAATGAAAATTTTAGCGTCGATTACCGCACTAATCGTAGCAGCCTACTTGCTCGCGCAGATATTTTTCTCGCAAGGGGTCTCGTTTGTCGGATGCAGCGTCGGTAGGGCTAATTCGTGCGAAGACTACGGAGCGTATTTGCTTGAGGAACGCGATTATGAGGCGGCAAAAAAGCCGTTTGAAAAAGCTTGTGAAGCGGGGCTGGGAAATAGCTGTGCTATCGCGGGGGATTTATATTATGACGAGCAAAATTTATATAAAACTACAAAAGATAAGGGCAAGTCCGCGCGGTTTTATTCCAAAGCGTGCGAGCTGGGAGCTGCCAAAGCTTGCTACAACGCCGCGATAATCTCTTATAAAAATGCCGATAAGAAAAATACGTTCGCATTTTTTGCCAAATCATGCGATTTGGGACTAGGCGAGGGCTGCTTAAACGCTGCGGTCGCTAGCTACGAAGAAAAAGACTATCAGGGCGCTCTTAAGTTTTTCCTCAAATCTTGCGATGCTGCTTTGGCAGAGGGATGCCAAAGGGTTGGGCTAGCGTATTCAAAGAAGGAATTTGGCGAGCCAGATCTGGATAAGGCGATGATCTACTACGACAAAGCCTGCAAGCTGGGAGCTGAGTTTAGCTGCAACGTAGTAGCTGCAATGAATAAAATAAATGCAAGCGAGGCTAATGCTACTAAATAGATGGCAGGGCTAGCTAGATGATAATACGGTGAGATCGAAATTAGCGTAGAAATTTTGCGGAGCTTTATGAATTTTATGAAATTTCGCGGAATTTCGTCTTTAAATTTTATTGCTGAAATTCCACATATTGCGATAATATCGATAGATAGCGATTTTAAAATTTCAGTATCTTATAAGTTTGGAATTTAATCTATGCTATGGATTTTATTGACAGAATTTTAACTTATCATAGACTTACCCATCGCGATATAGGGATTTCATCATAATCTTAGTGCATCCCTGAAAGAGAAAAAATTGCGCAAACTAGCGAGTAGCTATGTAATCACAGCTGATATGGCAAAAATATCCGAAGAAGATCGCACGGGATAATTAATTTGCGAAGTAAATAAAATCAATTCACAAGGGAATGGGAATCTATCAATAAACAAGTAAAATTATTCATCGCAAAGCAAGCAAAATCGATCTGTAAGTGGGTAGATCAAGCTTAAAACTAACTCGAAGTAGCCTTTAAATAAGCTAAATTGCAAGCAAGATAAATTTTAAGTAGGCATATTGTAAGAAAGTAAAATTTTAGATGAGATAAGTGGGATAAATCGATTTCAAATCACCGTAGAAGTTGGATGAGGATTTTAATTTTAAAGCCCCATTTTCCCGGGATTTAAGATGCCTTTTGGATCGAAAGCCCTTTTGATTGCGCGAAATAGCTCCATCTCTGCTGCGCTAAAAGCTAGTGGCATAAATTCCGCCTTACTTAGTCCGATGCCGTGCTCGCCGCTGAGCGTACCGCCAAGATCAACTGCAGCTTTGAAAATTTCGGTGATTGCGTCATGTCCGCGTCGCACCTGAGCTTCATCTTTTTTGTCGGCGACCATGACGTTGGTGTGGACATTGCCATCGCCCGTGTGCCCGAAGCAGGGCACGCGCACGCCGTATTTATCGCCGATGCGCGCGATACGGCGCAGTAGCTCGGGCAGCTGCGAGCGCGGGACGGTGATGTCCTCATTTAGCTTAAGCGTGCCGTAGATATTGATCGCCTGCGAGCAGTTGCGTCTCGCAAACCAAATGCCCGCACGCTCCTCTTCGCTTTCTGCGACGCGAAAGTCGCTCGCGCCGTTTTGAACGAAAATTTCTTTTATGAGCGCGAGCTCCTCCAAAAGCACTGCTTCTAAATTGCCGTCGGTTTCGCAGATCAAAATCGCGCCCGCGCCCTTCGGCAAGCCTTTATGAAATTTCTCCTCGACCGCGGCTATGCACAGCGCGTCTAAAAATTCCATCGCCACGGGCGTGATACCGGCTGCCATTGTCTTATACACGGCATTCATTGCTGCATCTACGCTAGGAAAAACGCCCATCGCGGTCTTTTTAAGCTTTGGCATCGGGATTAGTTTGAGCGTGATTTCGGTGATGACGGCAAGCGCGCCTTCGCTTGCGATTAAAATTCCTACCACGTTGAAGCCTGCGACATCTTTTATAGTGCGTTTGCCCGCTCGGATCACCTCACCGTTAGGCAGTACCGCACGCAGTGCCATTACATAGTCTTTGGTGATGCCGTATTTTGCGGCGCGCATACCGCCGGAGTTTTCGGCGACATTGCCTCCTAGCGTGGAATAATCCTGGCTTGCGGGATCGGGCGGATAAAAAAGCCCGCGCGCTGCGGCTGCTTTTTGCAGATCGATATTTATGCAGCCGGGTTGGACTACGGCGAGTAGATTTTGCATGTCGATTTCTAGAATTTTATTCATATGTTTTTCAAATGCCAAAATCACTCCGCCGTTTGCGGCTAAAGATCCACCCGTAAAACCGCTACCTGCGCCTCTTGGAACTACAGGGATTAAATTTTCGTTGCAGAATTTTAAAATTTGACTGACATCGTCCTCGCTTCGCGGGAAAAGCACGCCGTCCGGCAGGCAGCGTCTTTTCGTCGCGTCGTAGCAGTATGCCGTGCGATGAGCCTCGTCAAAATAGGCATTATCCGCGCCTAATAGATTTGTAAAAAACGCTTGCGCAGCACTACTCGTCGCCATCTAAGCCTAGCAAATAGCGGTAGTGTTTGTCGTAATCGCTGATCGGGCCATTAGTAAAATCCCAAATGACGGTCTTTATCTCGCCCACGCGTGAGTAAAATGGCAGCTGATAATAAGCCACGCTGCCGCTAGCGAACGTGCGCAAAGGCTTGAAGCTGCCGCAGTCGGCAAATACGCCCTGTTTATCCATCGCGATAAAAATCAGTCCGGCGCTGTTTTGCGCGCAAATTTTACGAAAATCGTCACGGCTGGGATTTGGCTTGTGGTTGTAGCTAAGATAGGCGCCGCCAAGATCTGGGTGGATAAAATTTATATTTGGAAAAGCCTTGATAACCTGCTCGTAAATTTCAGCGTTAGGTGCGACGATTATGGCGCGGTCATAGAGGAAATTTAAGATCACTTTATCGCCGCTTGAGGGTAAAATTTTAGGCAGTGGCAGCGCCTCTTGAGCTAACATATCAAAGACCTCAAATCGCACCTTTGCCTTGCCTGCGCTTTTTTGTGTCACGACGGCACGCGCGATGATGGAGCTCGCGCCGCTACCGAAATTATGCATCACCACTCCGCTGCTGCCTACGGCAATCGTAGGGCTATCTGCAATCTCGCCCGAACCATCCTTTACACTAAGTAGTGCGGTTTCGTATCGCGGCATGTTAAATTCCGCCCCTATCGCCGCGCTTAAAAATAGACCTAAAATAAGTAAAGCTTTTTTCAAAATTCTGCTCCTGAATAAAATTTTGGCTAATTATACATAAAACTTTGAAATTAGCGATAAAATTCCACGGTATTTACGAAATATAAGCGTTTTTTCGTTACAATCCCGCCTTAAAATAATATTTCAAAGCGGTTTTATATGACTAGAATTTTTATATTGCTTTTTCTGTGGATAGGCGTAGTTTTTGCGAACAACCCCAGCGTAGAGAAGTTTGCCTGGCCCGATGGCGTGAGTCTGCTGCAATTTATGGAAACCGCAGGCATTCCCGCGTCTGTATATTATGACCTGGATAAAGAGGATCAGGAGCTTGCCGCCGAGGTACGAGCTGGCGTGGAGTGTCAAATTTTGCGTGATCCAGCAGGTCGCGTTTCCCAGCTGCTAATTCCCGTCAGCGAGGAGCTTCAGATTCACATATACCGCGATAAATTCGGCACTTTTAGATTCGTTTATACTCCGATAGTTTATGAGGAAAACAGCTACTCTTTAGGAATTCAGATCGAAAGCTCGCCCTATCAAGATATCATCAAAGCTACGGGCAATGCAGCTTTAGCGAATGAGTTTATGCTTGTTTTTAAAAACGAGGTAAATTTTAAAAAGCTGCAAAAGGGCGATCGGCTTGTGATCCTGTATGAGCAAAAGACGCGCCTTGGCAAGCCTTTTGGCGGAGTAAATATCACCGCAGGAATGATCGAGGAAAATAAAAAGCCCAAATCGCTATATTTTTTCGATGATAAATACTACGATCGAAGCGGTAAAAAGGTCGAATCTTTTCTGCTGATTACACCGCTTGTTTATACTAGAATTTCATCCTATTTTACCCCTAAAAGATTTCATCCGATTTTAAAGCGATATCGCGCGCACTTAGGCGTAGATTATGCAGCTCCTAAAGGTACTAGAGTAAATGCCGCAGGGGCGGGCAAGATTAGCTTCGTAGGGCGTAAAAATGGCTACGGCAACACCGTAGAGATCAACCACGGCGGCGGTATCAGTACGCTTTATGCGCATCTTAGCGGCTTTGCTAGCGGCACAAAAGCAGGCGTTAGTGTCAAGCAAGGTCAGTTAATCGCCTACGTAGGCTCGACCGGGCTTAGTTCGGGACCGCATCTGCACTTCGGACTTTATAAAAATAAGCAGGCGATAGATCCGCTTAAGGTAGTCAAGATTGAAAAAACTAACGTCATAAGCGCCGAAGAGCTTAAATTTAAAGCTCTCGTCAAAGATATGGACGCCAGAATGGCTGCGGCTAAAGACGGCTCGAAAAACCCTGCTAAATTTGAAAACTACGAGTCGCTTATCACGATAAATTAAGGCTGAAAATGGAAAATAAAGAGCAGCTGGACGATGTCGAGGAAGCCAAAGCGCTTCTTGATGCGCATCTAGGCGATACGCTTGAGCATGAGCTGAGTGCCGCCGATCTTACGGAGCATTTAAAAACTCTAAAGAAGCACGACGAAGAAAAATACGTAGAATTCTTAAAAAAGCTAGATCCTGAGGATCTTGCCGATGCTGCGCTTGAGATGCCCGAGCATATGCTCGAAGACGTCATCGAAACTCTGCCTCACGAAAAAATCGTCGAAGCGATCGAGGAGCTCGAAAGCGACGATCAGGCAGAGCTTTTGCAAAACATCGGCGAAATCGACGAGGACAAGGCCGAGCAGATTTTCTATGGGCTTGACGAGGACGATCGCCACGATATTCTTACTATCTCCAAATATAGCGAAGATGAGGCGGGCGCGTATATGCAGACCGAGGTTTTTAGCGCGAGGCAAGATCAGACCCTGGGGCAGGCGGTCGAGATGCTTCGCGTTATGCGCGAAAAGGACGAGATCGAGAATGTCTTTCAGCTCTTCGTGCTCGATAAAAAGGGACATCTGCTTACTACCTTTTCGACGTCCGATCTGATTTTATACGATTTCTCGCTCACTCTGGAGCAAATTTCACAAAAATTCGGCGCCGAAAACAAAATCCATTTCGCCACCGATACCGATAAGATCGACGACGTGATCAAGGATTTTGAAGAATTTGACCTTAACGTCATCCCTGTTGTCGATGCTAACGGCGTGCTCATCGGGCGGATTACCGCCGATGATATCCACGATCTCATCCAAGAGCGGGCCACCGAGCAAATTTACAACCTCGCGGGCGTCGATGACGAAGCCGAAGACGATGAGACTACGATCTTTAAGGCGGGTCGCGCGCGCGCCTTGTGGCTGGCGGTAAATTTATGCACGGCGATCGTAAGCTCCACGATCATCGGGCTTTTCGACGCCACTATCGAAAAGCTGGTCGCGCTTGCCGTGCTTATGCCGATAGTCGCCTCCATGGGCGGCAACACCGGCACGCAGGCGCTTACGGTAACTGTGCGCCGCCTAGCCTTGGGCGAGATAGCGTTTAAAGACAAAAAGCAGGTTCTCTTTCGCGAGATCACGATCGCTTTCATAAACGGTCTCATTTTTGCCACGCTGATGGGGTTTGTGGCGTATTTTTGGTTCGGTATTAAGCTTTTGGGGTTGGTGATTGCGATGTCGATGGTGCTAAATTTAACGCTTGCGGGGCTTTTTGGCGCCGTCATTCCGATCACGCTTAAAAAATTAAATATCGACCCCGCCGTCGGCAGCTCCGTGCTGCTTACCACGGTAACGGATATCGTGGGATTTTTTAGCTTTTTAGGACTTGCGACATGGATACTACTATAAAAAATTTTAAAATTTCCGAGCTTAAAAGCTCCAATTTCGTTAAACCCTTTCGCTTAAGCTTCGAAATGGACGGCGTAGCGCGCGCATGGGATTGCGTCAAGGTGCACGACAGCGTCTCGATTTTGCTTTATCATACGCAGCGCGACGCGCTTTTGCTCGTCAAGCAGTTTCGCCCCAGCGTGTGGTTTTATCAAGAGGAAAATTTAATAAATTCGCCCGAAAAAGGATACACCTACGAGCTTTGCGCGGGCATTTTGGACAAGGGCATCAGCGAGGAGCAAACAGCGATCGAAGAGGTACTCGAGGAGACGGGATATGCCGTGAAGGATCTGAAATTTATCACGAGCTACTACAGCGCCCTGGGCTTTGCGGCGAACCGTCAAATTTTATACTTCGCGTGCATCGACGAATCGATGAAGATCGGTAGCGGCGGCGGCGTGGACGGCGAGAAGATCGAGCTTTTCTACCTGCCTGCGGCCAAGGCGCGGGAGTTTATGTTCGACGAAAAGATCGTGCGCGCGCCGGGGCTGATCCTAGCATTTCAGTGGTTTTTGAGCGAGTTTAAAGTTTAGCGGCGAGGCGGAATTT
>CAURMQ010000077.1:0-8397 GCA_963525765.1 uncultured Campylobacter sp.
ACCGCCTCGATGATGCGTAAATTTGCCTGATGCGGGATGAAAAGATCGACCTGCTCGGGCGAAATTTTATTTTTCTCCAAAATCTCCACGACGTCGTTACTAAGCGTCGGTACCGCAATTTTAAAGACCTCGCGCCCCGCCATCTGCATGAAGCCTAGTTTTTCGTCGATGATTTTTTGGCTGAGTGGATTGACGCTGCCTGGGGCTGCGGTAATGAGAAGATCGCCCTTGCTGCCGTCGCTAGCGGTATGAATGTCGATGATTTCGTTATCGTCACGCGCCGCGATAACCGCAGCGCCCGCACCGTCGCCGAAAAGTATGCACGTAGCGCGATCGCTCCAATCGACTATCGAGCTTAGCTTTTCCGTGCCGATTATCAACACGTGTTTTTTAGCGCCACTTTCAATGAGGGATTTTGCGAGCTCCAAAAGATAGATGAAGCCCGTACAGGCGGCATTTATATCAAATGCCGTGATGCCGAAATTTAAGCCCAGTTTATCTGCTATGACGCACGCAGTCGAGGGCATACAGAAGTAATCGGGTGAGATCGTGGCGCAAATTATCGCATCGATCTCGTTTTTTTGTAAGCCGCTACGCTCGATCGCCTTTAACGCCGCTTTCGCGCCTAGATCACTAGTACTCTCGCCCTTCGCGATACGGCGCTCATGAATGCCCGTTCGCTTGACGATCCATTCATCGCTCGTTTCAACCATCTTTTCAAGATCGAAATTGGTTAAAATTTCGCTCGGCGCGTATGCTGCGATTGAGATCATCGAGGCTTTTTGCATTCGTTTTCCTATTCGTTTGAAGAAATTTCGCTTTCTATCGCGGAGTTGATTTTAGAATCTGCAAATTTAAGCGCTTGAAAGATCGCGTTTTTAACGGCTTTCGGGGTGCTTTTGCCATGGCTTATGATGACACATTCTTTGACGCCTAAAAGCGGCGCACCGCCATATTCGTCATAATCCGTACTTTTTTTGATAATTTTAAAGACGCGTTTCATCAAGATGGAGCCTGCGATGGCGATCGGGGATTTTTTAGTTTCGTTTTTAATAAGTTTGCCGATAGCGCTCGCGACGCCTTCGCTGGATTTTAGCATAATGTTACCGATAAATCCGTCGCAAACTACGACATCTACGGAGCCGTCAAAAATTTGATTGCCTTCGACATTACCGATAAAATTTTGCATCTTCTTAAGCATATGAAAGGTTTCTTTTGTTACCTCGTTGCCTTTACTATCCTCCTCGCCGTTGGATAATAAGCCGATGCGTGGTGCGTTTAAACCCATAATCTCCTTGGCATATGCTTCGCCCATAATCGCGAATTGAAACAAATTCTCAGGCTTACAATCCACATAAGCGCCCACATCCAGCACGAGCGTGCGTCCACCTATGGAATTTGGCATCAGCGTAGCAATCGCCGGGCGCAAGATACCTTTGAGCCTTCCTATGCGAAGCGTAGCAAGGCTCATCGTAGCGCCGCTATGTCCTGCTGATACCACGGCTTTGCAAGTGCCGTCTTTTACTAGATCAACCGCTTTAAAGATGCTACTCTCTTTGCGTTTAAGAGCGTCGGTTGCGCCCTCTTTCATCTCGAAAACTTCGCTTGCAGCTACGTAAGTGATATATTTCTCAAAGCCTTGATCTTGTGGAATAAAAGGCTTGATTTGCGCTTCGTCGCCTACCAAAAACGCATTAAATTTACGCTCTCGCAGCGCATCTACGACTCCGTTTATTATCGGCTCGCAGCCGAAATCACCGCCCATCGCGTCTATAGCAACGGAAATCATCGGATTAATATTCGCCCGTAGTTTTGTTTATTCTATGCGGAATTTTCCAGCTTCCGTCTTTATCTTTGACGGGAATCGGAAGGGTCACTTTGTAGTGAGTGCGTCTTTTCGCCGCACGAGTTTTACTAACTCTTCGCTTTGGAACTGCCATTTTTTCTCCTTTATAAATTTAGTTCTTGCATTCTTCGCAATAAAAATAGTCACTTTTAAAAGCTTCCATTTCGCTTCTTAAAATTTCATCCAGATCAACTTCGGTGCCGAAAAACTCCATAACGTCCAAGCTTTCGTGCCTTTCGTCGTTAAAAACGCCTTCGCTTAAAAGCAAATTTACGCTCTCGTTTACGTCAAGATCAAATTCTTTGCCGCAGCGGTCGCAAATGTATGGAATTTTGCCTTTAATTTCGCCCTTGCACTCTACAAACTTAGAGTCCTTTCGTTTTAAATTTCCGCTAAGCTTAAGTCCGTCCCTCGAAATTTCAAACGGCACGGGCGATGCGGAAATTTTAGCAAAAGCGATCTTCACGCGACACTCTTAGCAAATTTCTCTTTTTGCAAAGAAAAATGCGATCTCGGTTTTTGCGTTTTCTAGGCTGTCGCTGCCGTGAACGGCATTAGCGTCGATGCTGTCCGCAAAGTCCGCTCTGATCGTGCCTTTATCCGCTTTTTTTGGATCGGTAGCGCCCATTAGCGCGCGATTTTTAGCTACGGCATCGTCGCCTTCAAGCACCATTACGACCACCGGGCCGCTAGTCATAAACTCAATCAGATCCTTGTAAAAAGGGCGGTCTTTGTGAATTTCATAAAATTTACCCGCATCTTCGGCGCTTAGGCATAATTTTTTAGCCGCCGCGATTCTTAGTCCGTGGCTTTCAAAACGATCGATAATTTTGCCGATAACGCCCTTTTTAACGGCATCAGGCTTAATAATAGAAAGCGTTTGCTGCATATAATCTCCTTAAAGTGAAAGGCGGATTGTATCGAAAAATAGGTTAAAATTTATTTAAGGATTGAATGAATTAAAATTCCGCGCATTTGATCGCGGAATTTTATCTGCTAAGCAAATACCGGGGTATCTCCGCTGCGTAGATCCGCACCTATACTATCCCTACTAGGTTGACCCGCTACGATGTCGCTCCAGACTATACAGCCGTCGGTCGGACAGGCGTTTGCGCACGCAGGCTCGTCGTTGTAACCCACGCACTCGACGCATTTATCGGCATATACGTAGTAGCTATCCTCGCCGCTTGGGTTATCGCTATCGTCCACGATCGCATTTACCGGACACTCGTCGATGCATGAGCCGCAGCTAATGCAAATATCGGTGATTTTTACAGCCATTGTTTCTCCTTTATCAAAAAATGAAGCGCGATGATAACATACTAAATTTAAAAAATGATAAAATTTAATATTATCAAGCAAATAAATTTTATTATATAAAAATTTTCATCAAATTTCAGCAAATATAAAGTTTTAAAATGTATAATCGCCATCATAAATTTTATTATCAAGGAGAAACAAAATGATAGTAACCAACAAAGCCGTTGATTTCACGGCAACTGCGGTTTTAGGCAACAACGAAATAGTTGAGGATTTCAACCTCTATAAAAATATCGGCGAAAAAGGCGCGGTCGTATTCTTTTATCCAAAAGATTTTACCTTCGTCTGCCCGAGCGAGATCATCGCATTCGATCACAGATATCAAGATTTCAAATCCAAGGGCATCGAAGTTATCGGCGTTAGCTGCGATAGCGAATTTACGCATCTTGCATGGAAAAACACTCCGGTAAACGCAGGCGGTATCGGCAAAGTGCAGTTCCCGCTCGTCTCAGACATCACGAAGGACATCGCGCGCAGCTTTGACGTGCTGTTTGGCAACGCCGTAGCGCTTCGCGGCAGCTTCCTACTCGATAAAGACGGCACCGTCCGCCACGCCGTCATCAACGACCTACCACTCGGCCGCAATATCGACGAGATGCTTCGCATGGTCGATACGATGCTATTTACCAACGAGCACGGCGAGGTCTGCCCGGCAGGCTGGCACAAAGGCGACGCAGGAATGAAAGCAGATCCTAAGGGCGTCGCGGATTATCTAGGCAAAAATGCGAGCAAACTATAAGTTGTAAAATTCTTCGCGCGGGCGTATAAATTCTAATGCTAACCGCGTAAGGTTTAAATTTAGCCTTGTGCGGGCTATTAAAGCTCGCAAAGCTTTCTAAATTCCGCTGCCAAAATTTTAACTAGCGGCAGCGGAATTCCAAAAATTCCAAAAATTCCAAAAATTCCAAAAATTCCAAAAATTCCAAAAATTCCATTCCTCTCAATTCTGCAAGTAAAATTTTAAAACCGCAAGTAAAATCCCAAATCTTTGGCAAAATTTCACCTATAACGAAGCTAGCAAAATCATACTTTAAACTAGCTTTTGTTACAATCGCAAGTTTTTAAATCCAAGGACAATTATGAAAAAGCTTATATTTTTTATCGCCACCCTGCTTTGCTCTTTGAGCCTTTACTCCGCAGATACCAACCCGGATATGCCGCTTAAGCTCGATCCTAGCGTAGTACACGGCGAGCTGGCAAATGGCGTGAAATTTTATATCCTCAAAAACGATGTGCCGAAAAATAGCGCGCTTTTTTACCTCAACGTAGCCGCGGGCAGTGTTGATGAAAATGATGACGAACAGGGTCTTGCGCATTTCGTCGAGCATATGGCGTTCAACGGCAGCGAACATTTTGATAAAAATGAACTAGTCCACACTCTGCAGCGCCTAGGGGTGAAATTCGGCGCCGATCTCAATGCACAGACTGGCTTTGAAAACACCACCTACAACATCCAAGCCCAAGTGAGCGACGAGACGCTAAAGGATGTATTTTTGGTACTGCGAGATTATGCAGGCGGCGTAAAATTTGACGAGAACGAAACACAAAAGGAAAAAGGCGTCATATTAGAAGAAGCAAAAAAAGGCTTTGAGAGGCGCTTTTACGAAAAGCGCGCTACATATTTATACCCTAATTCCATATTTTCAAGACGCTTTCCGATCGGACAAAATGAAATCATCAAAGGCGCCACTGGCGAGCAACTAAAAAAATTCTACGCGCGCAACTACCTTCCTAGCGCCATTAGCATCATAGTCGTGGGCGACGTAAACATTGAGCAGATTAAAAACCTAATCAAGCAAAATTTTAGCTCTCTTTCTGCGCACGGCAAAAAAATCCCGCGCGATCTTAGTCTACGCCCATTTGAAGGCGGACTAGCAAGCACCGTAGAGCCCGAGCTCGGCGCTAATGTCGCTAGCGTGCTTTACGCAGGCAAATATGAGCCGCTAAATAGCTACGGCGCACTTAAAAATGAGTGGCTGCAAGCCTACGTATCGAGGCTGATGGAGCTTGGATACGACGCGATGAATGTAAATGCCAAAATTCCGCTTAAAGCCTATTTCGGCTCGGACGATCTGTTTAAAAACCGCAGACTATACAGCATAAGCGCAAATATTTTTAATTTCGACGCCAACGCCACATTAAATAGTCTTTTTAGCGCAATCAAAGGGGTACGCGAACACGGATTTAACAATGACGATTTTGATAGCGTTAAGGCGGAATTTAAACATCAAGTGCAAGCCGATCTGCTTAAAAACGATACACAAAGTGCGCAAATAGGGGCACTACTCGATTTTGTACAAAACGGCAATGTAAAGCTTAGTAAGCAAGACGAGCACGATCTAAGCCTCAAGGCGTTAGGAGAAATAACGCTAGCAGATGTTAATAAATTTTTCTCAAAGATAACGGATGGAGCGAGATTTACGGAGATTATCTCGGCAAAGGATTTGGGCATTAGCCAAAAAGACGCGAAGCTACTCTACGAAAAAGCGCTGCCGTTTAATTTCGCTGCTTCGAAACTTGCTTCCAAGCAGCTTGCGGGAGCAGATTTAAAAGAGACGGAATTTAAAGCACAAAAAGGCGCTAGCGGCACTGAAATTTTGGTGTTTAAAAACGGCGCTCGCGTAATTTTAAAACCCCTTAAAAGCGAGAAAAATAAAATCACCCTCGCAGCCGTTAAAAAAGGTGGCTACGCGCATTTTGGCAAGGCTCGTGGCGAAATTCTAACCGCGCTGCTAAACTCGGGCACCATAGGCGAGCTAAACGAATACGAAGCTGGACGCTTGACCTCGAAATTTGATTATAAGCTAAGATTTAGGATGGGTGACGGAGACTGCGGTTTTAGAGGCGCAGGAGCGGATCTGGAGGCGATGACACGCGAGCTTTACGCAAGATTTAGCGAGCCACTAATTCATGCAAGCTCGCTTACAAAATATAAAACCGACGCGCTTTCGGCGATTGCGCTACGAGACGAGACGGCGGAATTTAAATTCGGCGAGCAAATTTTAAAATCTCTATATTCAGGAGATACGGCTCGCAAGCAGCCGCTTAGCGTAGATGACGTAAAGAGCGCAAATCTTGCCGATTTACAGCGCGATGCGGATGAAATTTTTTCAGGTGTTGGAGATTTTATCTTTGTGCTTAACGGCGATTTTGAGCCTGCGCGCGCAAAACAAATTCTAGCCAAATATATCGGCAATCTAAAGCCCGGCACAAGCAGCGCTACGCCTAAAACTTTGATGCTAAATACTTCTAGCGGCGAGATTGTGCAAGATTACGGCGATAGTGATAAAAGCGAAGTTCGGATGATTTTTTCAAACTATGAGCTGCAAAATTTTGACTTTTCAGACACTTATAAATTTCAAGCGTTAAAAAGCGTGCTAAGCAATCGCATCGTCGAGCAGATCCGCGAGGCGCGCGGACAAATTTACTCGGCGATGGTGCATAGCGCCTATGTGCGTGAGCCACAAATCGCAGCGAGCTTGAACGTATCGTTTTCTACCGAGCCGAAAGATGCCCGTGCCGTTGCAGCAAGCGTGAGTGAAATTTTAAAACAGATCGAAAGCTCCGGTGCGAAAGATAGCGAGCTTTCAAATTTTAAAAAAGCACAAATTTTATCGACCAAAAGAGCTGCGCAGACGAATGATTTTTGGCTTGCTAATATCACTGCACACGAGCTTTACGGCTATCCGCTCTATGACGAAAAAAGCTACGCAGCAAGCATAAACTCAGTAAAAAGCGCGGACGTGCAAAAAGCGGCGCGAGTGCTAAGCGATAGACTATTTACGGCGATTTTGAATCCAAAGGAGCATTGATGTTTGCTTCATTTTTTAAAAACAAAAAATGGGCATTTTGGGCATATTCTGGAATATTTTTTCTAATTGCGATTAATTGGTATCAAACTACCTTAAATGTGAGAATAAACGAATGGTACCGCGCGTTTTATGATATGTGCCAAAACATAGATCGTCATACACTAAATGATTTCTATACGCAGATGAAAGTTTTTTTATGGATAGCGATGCCCTACGTAGTCTCTGCGATTTCAGAACGATATGCAGCTCGTATTTGGACATTTAAATGGCGGGAAGCGATGACCTTTTCTTATTTTTCATACTGGAAAAAGGTAAGTAAAGATATCGAGGGAAGCTCGCAACGTATCCAAGAAGATATCTTTCGCTTCTCAAGAACTATCGAGGAAATGGGTACGAGAGTGCTTTCGGCAGCTATGACACTGTTTGCATTCATACCTGTGCTATGGGGGCTTAGTAGCAACGTTCCTTTTGAATTTCTAAAAAAAATCCCGGGCTCACTTGTTTGGATTGCACTTGCAATCAGCATCGGTGGGCTAATAATTTCTTGGTTGGTTGGCTGGTATCTACCGAGGCTGGAATACAACAATCAAAAGGTCGAGGCGGCTTTTAGAAAAGAACTTGTTTTTGCGGAGGAGGATAAGATAAATTACGCAAGCGAGGAAAAAATTCTTTCGTTATTTGATAAGATCAAATATAACTATTTTAAACTGTATCTGCATTACTGCTATTTTGATATGTGGTTCAACTCATTTTCGCAGTTTCTAATGATCGTACCTTACTTGATAATGGGTCCTGGGTTATTTACTAAGGTAATTACACTTGGAGTTATGGTTCAGGTGAGCAACGCCTTTAATCAAGTGCGCGGAAGTTTTAGTATTTTTATGAATAACTGGACGACGATCACGGAGCTTCGCTCAATCCATATGCGACTTAAAGAGTTTGAAAAAAATATTGATTACAAGGGCTAGATAAAATTTCGCCCGCACCTTGAGCCGGAATTTCGCTCTCTAAATTTAAAGCGAAATTCCGGGCCGCAAGCTTTTAAAATTTCTACGCTTTTACTGCTCTCTTTTTTCGTGATGAACGATGTTTAGCTTTATAAATTTATAGCTCGCGATTAGCAAGATCATCCAAATCGCGATGAAAACTAAAGATTTGACCATTTTTAATCCTTAAAATTTTTTATAAATGCGGCGCGTAAAAAGCGCCACCGATATGAAATTTAACCAAGCGCAAAAGCACGCAGTGCCGCGCACGCAAGCAGCTTCTCGCCGCCACACGGCGCGCGGAAGCCGCGCTAGAGCGGGCGCGCCTAATAATGCTCGTTTGAAAGCCCCTCTTTATCGAGCTTTTTAGCATCCATCGCGCGCCAAACATAGCTGATATAACCCAGCACGAAAGGCACTAGAAACGACACGT
>CAURMQ010000078.1:0-8192 GCA_963525765.1 uncultured Campylobacter sp.
ATCCTCCTTATTTAAAATTGGGCTTATAAAACCCCCCCCCCCCCCCTTACAAAATGCTTAAATTTAGAAATATTAATTTTAAATTTTTATTGCGTTTGTCAATAATTTTTATATCAAAGCATAGAGTAAATGAGAGTTTTAACACTTAGATTGGTAGTTAATTCGTAAGTCGGTATTGAAGTAGATATCGGATATAGAAATTTATATAAATCTTGGTAATTAAAGATTTTTCTAAAAGTTTTAAAACCTCAACAATTATACTGTCATTTATTTGCAAACTCGGTAAAATCACTGATTATTATTGCTAGGTACCTTTAAAATTTGGACTAAATTTCACGCTTTTAGAATTCTTATTAAAACAGAATGCCATTAAGGCTACTAATTTATATTTTTTCGCGATAGCATATCTTAAAATTCTGATTAAATTTAACACGGCATCGGATTTTAAAATTTACCGCCTTTTTTGCACTTTAACTTTCGGAGCGGTTTTTGTGCCTTGCGCTTTTGCCTGTGGGCGCTCGATAATGCGGATATTGGCATTTGAGCGGAGCCTATCGTTGAACTCGGTGATCGCTTTTTTGCGCTCAGAGGTCACGTAACCTTCGATCGCCTTTTCTTGCACGCTGTCAAAATCAAGTGTACGAAGCCCTTTTTTGTCATTTACATAAAACATCTCATATCCGTTGCGCGTAGGGATAATCGGCGAGAATTTGCCCTGTTCGACGTTCGTGACGATGTATTTGAGCCCCTCATCCATTTGGTTTGCTTTTAGGGTTCCTTGCATCACGTAAACATCGCTCGGACGGAGCTTCGGATTTGCGCGGATCTTATCGAGCGGAGCTTGCGATTTTGCGATATAGCGGGTGAGCGTGATGCTGTCGAAAGTCGTGAATAATGAACTATTTTGGCTGTAGAATTTTTTGACATTTTCAGGGGTCGTGCGGTGCTGCACTTCAGAAAAGATCGAACCGTAGAGCTTTTCTTCAAGCAGTGTGCGGCGGACATTTGCTTTAAAGTCATCGTAGTTCATGCCTTGCTTTTGCACAGCGGTTTTGAGTTGGTCTAAGCTAAGCTTATTTTGATCGGCGATCGCTTTGAGCCTCGCGTCGATCTCCGCGTCATTTACCGCGATGCCGCGGCGTTTAATCTCGGATTGTTGCAGCTTTTGCCCGATTAAAATTTCCATCGCGGCTTGCGGCGAAGCGCCCGTTAGTTTTTGAACTTTGGCTAGTTCGTAGCCGGTGATCGGCTCATTATCTACCACGGCGATGACGCCGTTTACTACTTCGGCATTTGCACAAACAGCACAGATCATTGCGGAAAAAAGCAGTTTCTTTATCATTTTTAACCTTTATTTAGTCTTTTTGCTTTATAATTACAAGATCGCGATTATAACATTAAATGGTAATTTTTGCAAAGGAATTTTATGATAGTAACTCGTTTTGCGCCGAGTCCTACGGGATATTTACATATCGGCGGACTTAGAACGGCGCTTTTTAGTTATCTTTACGCTAGAGCAAACGGCGGCAAATTCCTGCTGCGTATTGAGGACACTGATCTGAAGCGCAATTCGCAGGAGGCTGCTAAGGCGATCGAGGAAGCCTTTAAGTGGTGCAATCTGGACTATGACGGGCAGATCGTGTATCAAAGCTCGCGCTTTGATCTTTACAAACAATACGTCCAAAAGCTGTTAGATGAGGGTAAGGCATACAGATGCTATATGAGTAAGGACGAGCTGGATGAGCTGCGCGCGCAGCAGGAAGCTCGCAAAGAGCGCCCGCGCTATGATAACCGCTACCGCGATTTTACCGGTACGCCACCTGCTGGGATCGAGCCTGTAGTGCGTATAAAAGCCCCGCTTAGCGGCACGATAGAATTTAATGACGGCATCAAGGGCGAGATAAAATTTAACGCCGCCGATATTTTGGACGATTTCATCATCGCGCGCTCCGACGGCACGCCTACGTATAACTTCACGGTCGTGATCGACGACGCGCTGATGGGCGTCACGGACGTGATCCGCGGCGACGATCATCTAAGCAACACCCCGAAGCAGATCGTGCTGTATAACGCGCTAGGCTTTAAAATCCCGAAATTTTACCACGTCGCGATGATTAACGGCACCGACGGCAGCAAGCTAAGTAAGCGTCACGGCGCTACCGACGTGATGGAGTACAAGCGCATGGGCTATCTGCCCCAAGCTCTGCTAAATTTCTTAGTGCGCCTGGGCTGGAGTCACGGGGATGATGAAATTTTTAGCATGGAGGAGATGAAGCGATACTTTGATCCTAACCATATCAGCAAGAGCTGTAGCACCTTCAACCAAACCAAGCTCGAGTGGTTAAACGCGCATTATATTAAAAACTCGGGCGACGACGAGCTTGCCATGCAGCTTGTAGAATTCGGCGTCGATATACGCTCGCATGCGAAAAAACATCTCATCGCCCAGCAGTACAAACAGCGCGCAAAGACGTTAGTGGAGATGGCCGAGGGCATTAAAATTCTTCTAAATCGCCCGAGCTGCTATGACGAGAAGGCGTATAAGAAATTTGTAACCGAAAGTTCGCTAAGCTTACTCGCAAAATTTTCGGATACTCTAAGCGCAAATTTAAACGCAAAGGAGTGCGAGGAGGAGACGATGGGGTTTTTGGACGCAAACGGCGCCAAGCTAAAGGATCTTGCCCAGCCGCTGCGCGTTGCGATCACGGGGGGAAGCGTAAGTCCGTCGATTTTTGAAATTTGTGAAATTTTAGGAAGCGACGAAGTTAAAACGAGAATTTCAAATTTAATCAAAAAAGGATTATAAAATGGCTAAAGTAAACGTTGAAGCGGCTTTGAAGTACCACATAGGCGGTAAAATCGGAACGAATGTAAAAACCCCGTGCGCTACGGCGGAGGATTTGGCGCTTGCATATACGCCGGGCGTCGCGGAGCCTTGTAAAGTGATCGAAAGTGATCACGAGGCTGCGTTTAAATACACTAATAAAGCCAATCTCGTAGCTGTTATCACTAACGGCACGGCAGTTTTGGGGCTTGGTGATATCGGCGCGATCGCCGGAAAGCCCGTAATGGAGGGTAAGGCGGTTTTGTTCAAAAAATTCGGCGGCGTAGATGCCTTCGATATCGAGATTGACGAAAAAGATCCTAAAAAGATAATTGAAATTTGCAAAGCGCTTGCGCCTACGTTCGGCGGTATAAATTTAGAGGATATTAAAGCTCCCGAGTGCTTCGAGATCGAGCGCGAGCTACAAAAATCCGTCGATATCCCAGTCATGCACGACGATCAACATGGCACCGCTATGATTACGGGTGCAGGACTAATCAATGCAGCCCTCATCAGCGGCAAAAAGATCGAGGATATGAAGATCGTGGTCAGCGGCTCGGGCGCTGCTGGCATAGCGTGCGCAAAGATGTATCGTAATTTAGGCGCCAAACATATCATAATGCTCGATTCCAAAGGGGTGATCCATAAGGGTCGCACCAATCTTACCGAGCAGAAGAAAGAATTTGCCCTAGACACTGCAGATCGTACGCTAGAGGACGCGATGAAGGGCGCGGATATGTTTTTGGGTCTTAGCAAGCCGGGCGTTTTAACTAAAGAGATGGTAAAGACTATGGCGCCGCATCCAATCATTTTTGCGCTTGCAAATCCGGTACCCGAAATTTATCCAAGCGAGGTCGAGGAAGTACGAAACGACGCGATCGTAGGCACAGGTAGAAGCGACTTTGCAAATCAGATCAATAACGTTTTGGGCTTTCCGTATATCTTCCGTGGCGCGCTTGACGTAAGAGCCAAAAAGATTACCGAAAATATGAAAATTGCTGCCGCTCGCGCGATGGCAGATCTTGCTCGCGAAGAGGTTCCTGAAGAAATCCGCAAGATGCTGGGCAAGGATAACTTAAAATTCGGCAAAGACTACGTGATCCCAAATCCTTTCGATCCGCGCGTATTTGCCGTGATCTCGACGGCGGTCGCAAAAGCTGCGGTAGATGACGGCGTCGCTCGCGTCAAAGACTTCGACGCTGCGGCTTATAAAAAAAGCTTAGAAGCCAAAAAGCTATGATTTTTTGCTCCTGCGCGAGGCGAGATTAAATTTAAGAGGCGTAAATGAAAGATTTGGCTTTACTTACCGATTTTTATCAGCTTAGTATGATGCAGGGCTATTTTTTTACAAAGCCCGATCAGACGGCGGTTTTTGACGTTTTTTATCGCAAAAACCCAAGCGGCGGCGGTTACGCGATATTTTGCGGCTTAAACGAGGTCGTGGATTATATCGAAAACTTAAAATTTAGCGAGGACGACATCGCGTATCTAAAAAGTTTAAATTTCTTTAAGCCGGAATTTTTGGAATTTCTAAGAGGCTTTAAATTTAGCGGCGAAATTTACGCTATGGAGGAGGGGCAGATCGTATTTCCGCACGAGCCGCTTATCCGCGTCAAAGCAAATATCATGGAAGCACAGCTCATCGAGACCGCGATCCTAAATACTATAAATTTCCAAACTCTCATCGCTACGAAAAGCTCGCGTATAAACTTTAGCGCCAAAAATGATTCGGTGATGGAGTTTGGCTTGCGCCGTGCTCAGGGGCGAAGTGCGGGCATCTACGGCGCAAAGGCTGCGATTATAGGCGGTTGCAGCGCCACGTCAAACGTGCTCGCCGCAAAGAAATTCGGCGTGCCCGCGATCGGCACCCACTCGCACTCTTGGATTCAGAGCTTTGATAGCGAGCTGGAGGCGTTTCGCGCCTACGCTAAAATTTATCCGAACAGCACGCTTTTGCTCGTCGATACCTACGATACTCTCGCAAGCGGCGTGCCGAATGCGATTACGGTTTTTAAAGAGCTACGCGCGAGCGGTCATGAGCCGCTTGGAATCCGCATCGATTCGGGCGATCTGGAGTATCTGACCAAGCAGGCGCGCAAGATGCTCGATGCGGCGGGCTTTAAGAACGCAAAGATCACCGCATCTAACGATCTGGACGAATACGCGATCGATCAGCTTAAGCTTTTCGACGCTAAAATCGATAGCTGGGGGATTGGCACGAGGCTTATTACCGGCGGAGATAGTTCAAGTCTAGGCGGCGTGTATAAGCTAAGCGGTATCGAAAAAGATGGCGAGATCGTGGCTAAAATCAAAATTTCAAACGATCCGCGCAAGATCAATAACCCCGGCTACAAACAGGTCTTTAGGCTCTACGATAAAGACAACGGCATGGCGCTTGCCGATCTGATCACGCTTGATGGAGAGAGCATAGATGAGAGTGCGCCGCTTGAAATTTTTCACCCGCTTTACACCTACAAGCGTAAAATTTTAACGAATTTCAGCGCGCATAAGCTCTTACGTCCCGTTTTTAAGGAGGGCAAATTTGTAGGTACGCGCCGCACGGTAAGCGAGATCGCGCGTTTTAGCAAGGAGCAGAAGAGTAAATTTTGGCTTGAGCACCTTCGCAACGTCCATCCGCAGAGCTACAAAGTAGATCTCTCTCAAAAGCTTTGGGATATCCGAAAATCACTCATCAACGAGTGTAACCTAAATTTAAAGGAGAAATATGTTTAAAGTTCTATCGTGCGCCGCTTTGGCGTTAGTTTTGCTAGGATGCGGCTCAAACCAGCTCCGCCAATCCCCGGATAGCGCTATGAATAAGCAAGCACAGAGCGAAAAAACCATAACTCAAGAGAACGCAAAGACCTTCTATTTCGTCGATGATAAGGGCAAAAAACTATCGCTTAGTTCAAACGACGATTTTAATACCGCCGTATTAAAGGACGATAGCGGCAAAAGCTACGATCTTAAGCGCGACCGCGCCGCCGACGGCATCTATATGGATAACAAAGACGGAGTGAGCATCCACTTCAAAAAAGGTGAGGGCATAGTGGAGTTTAGCAAATACAAATCCATCCCGATCACCGAGGTCAAATAAATCCTGAAATTTTTTGGTTAAATTCCGATTTAGCGCCGGAATTTAACCTCTTTTCCTGCGCTAAATTCGGAGAAAGTTATGTTATTAGGCAAAATCGATTATCTAAATTTGCTCCCATTTCACGTATTTTTAAAATCCCTTTCGCTGCCGTCTTATGTTAAAAAATCGATAGAATTTAAAAAAGGGGTGCCGAGCAAACTCTGCGCCGATCTTTATTATAGGCGCATAGATGCCGCGGTAATCTCCAGCATCGAAAGCCGCCGCGCAAAATACCGCAGACTGCCTCTGGGAATCGTCGCAAAGCGCGAGGTTTTAAGCGTACTCGTGTGCAAAAACTCGGCGCCCAAGCTTGATCCCGCGTCGATGAGCTCAAATATGCTAGCTCGCGTGCTAGATCTTAGCGGCGAGGTGCTAATCGGCGATAATGCTTTAAAGGCGCTGCTTTCGCAGGGCAAGGATAAATTTTACGATCTTGGCGAAATTTGGCAGCAGCGCACGGGCTTGCCCTTTGTTTTTGGGCGGCTGTGCTGCGTGAAAAACGATAAGGCTTACTCGCGCCTAGCGATGAAATTTTTACGTTCGCGCATTAAAATTCCAAGATATATCCTGCAAAGCTACGCTTTTTCGCGCGGCATAAAAGAGCGCGAAATTTTAAATTATTTGAAATTTATAAGTTACAAAATCGGCGTCCGCGAGGAGCTGGCGCTGAAAAAATTTATCGCTAAAGCCAAAAAATTAAAATTTAATCCGGTTCAAAAGGAGGAACTATGAAATCTTACATCGACGGCTTGCTGCTAAATTTAAAGCGCGCCAATCCCGGCCAGGAGGTCTTTATCCAAGCATCGACCGAGATTTTATACTCGCTCATACCGCTTCTAAAGCGCGACGAGCGATATGTGAAAAATAAAATTTTAGAGCGCATTTTAGCGCCCGAGCGCACGATGATGTTTCGCGTCGTCTATATGAGCGACGGTGGCGAGCCCTGCGTGCATACGGGATACCGCATAGAGTTCAACTCCGCTTTAGGGCCTTACAAAGGCGGACTGCGCTTTCATCCGAGCGTAAATTTAGGCGTTTTGAAATTCTTAGGCTTTGAGCAAATTTTTAAAAATTCCCTCACGGGTCTTAATATCGGCGGCGCAAAAGGGGGCGCAAATTTCGATCCTAAGGGCAAGAGCGACGGCGAGATTATGAGATTTTGCCAAGCTTTTATGCTAGAACTTCACCGCCTAATCAGCTCCAATACCGACGTGCCCGCAGGCGACATCGGCGTGGGCGGCCGCGAGATCGGCTATATGTACGGCGCGTATAAAAAGCTCACCCGCAGATTCGACGGCGCGCTTACGGGCAAGGGGCTAAGCTGGGGAGGCAGCCTCGCGCGCACCGAGGCTACGGGCTACGGATCGGTTTATTTTGCAAACGAGATGCTCGCTACCAGGGGCGACTCGCTGCATGGCAAAATTTGCACGATCTCGGGCGCCGGCAACGTCGCGATCTACACCGCCGAAAAGCTATATCAAATGCAGGCCAAGCCCGTTACAGTAAGCGATTCCACGGGCTTTATCTATGACGCCGATGGAATAGACGTGGCGCTTCTTAAAAAGCTAAAAGAGCAGCTGCGCGTAGGGCTTTGCGAATATATTAAAGAGCGTCCTAACGCAAAATTTATCCCAGTTAGCGCCTATCCCGCAGGCCGCAACGGCGTGTGGAGCGTGCCGTGCGACGCTGCATTTCCGAGCGCTACGCAAAATGAGCTTAATCTGCAAGACGTAAAGACTCTCTATGCCAACGGATGTCGCATGGTTTGCGAGGGCGCGAATATGCCAAGCACGCTTGAGGCGATCGATTTTATGCTCGCGCAAAAAGACTTTCTTTTCGGTCCTGCGAAAGCGGCGAATGCGGGCGGCGTGGCTACAAGCGGGCTTGAGATGGCGCAAAACGCGCAGATGGCGTCATGGAGCTTCGAGGAGGTCGATAGCAAGCTGCGCGAGATCATGCGCCACATATTTCGCACCAGTTACGAGACCTCGAAGGAATTCGGCGCGGAGGGCAATCTCGTGCTAGGCTCGAATATCGCGGGCTTTCGCCGCGTAGCCGATGCGATGCTGGATCAAGGGCTGGTTTAAGCTCAACTCGCTTTATTTTGTCAAAAGCGGCAGCTCGCTTTTAAATTTAGCTCTTTAAATTTACGGCGAGCTTTTTGGCTGCGGCGGGCTTGATAAAATTTCAATCGTTTGTGCTGAGGATATACAGCTCATCGCTATAATTTGC
>CAURMQ010000079.1:0-8160 GCA_963525765.1 uncultured Campylobacter sp.
CCCTAAGTGCGGGGGCGAGCTGCAAGATTATGCCGAGATAGAAAAGTGGAATCAAATAAAAAAGAATAAAAAGCTTGAAAGATATTATAAATTTGAAAAAGAGTGGCTAAAGATGATAAAAAAAACAAGGGAGCGAGAAATAAAATGCTAAATTATAGAAATATTGGTTCTATTTATGAGCTTAGCTCTTTATCGAAAAGCAGCTCGGATATATATTTGCTTATCGGATCGCACTTTATGGATAAGATAGATATCTTTAGTAATATCACAACGGATTTTCTTATAGGCGTAAAGTGGATATTCTTCTACGCAGAGAAAGCGTCGCAATTAGAAGATATCTTTGATAGTTTTATAGAGCGGCACGATTTATTGGATATAGTTACATCGTCATACGGAATCGATGAAAAAACAGAGCTTGTAAATCTATTTTTATCTAAGATAACTCCAACAACTATGGGCGTATCAATATTGGATGAGAAAAATACCGCCGAAAACGATCTATTGCATGAAATTCTAAAAGGCATAAATAATAAAAATAGCGGTGAAATTTAAAATGAGGTAAAATATGCAGCAAAATGAGCAATTGTATTATTTAATAGCTGGATTTCTATCCGATTGGTGCGATATAGAGTTGTTTTGCGATGAATTTTATAAGATGTATGATTTGGAATCGCAATATTGCGCAACCAATAAAGCAGAAGAGCAGGCATTAAAAGAATTGGATATGATGGCGGGCAGATTTTCTGAGTTTGATGAAGATTTTAAAAAGGCTCCTAACGTATTTTTTAAAGAAAGCGAGATAAAGCAAAAGGCAGAAGAAATTTTTCGATTATTTTCTAATATCAAAATTTCAAAAGAGGAATTTTTTAGATTTTTGAAAGAGCAGAGAGGGTTAAATTTTCCGATTGGCGTTGATTTGGGCGAAGGCTATGTAATGTGCCCGAATTGCTCCAACGCAATGAAAGTAGATGAGCGCCAAAGCGTGATTACATGCGATAATAAATATTGTATCGCTAAGCTTATCAATCCTTTGGCAAAATTAACGCTTGCGGAGATCGAGAGTGCGAAATACAATGGCCAAGAAGCCGATTAAAAGGTTCAAGCGAACAAATCTTTGCTAAACCATAGAAAGGAGCACAATGCTAAGCGGAAGAGAAATTTACGAGAATTTTTTGTTAAGATTCTCGGACAACGAACGCGATATTATGAAAAATTTGGCGAGAAATATATATGAACTAAACAAAAGAGAGTTTATCATTGAGTTTGATAAAAACAATATATATAAAGTCAGATTTTATGACGACTTTGAGGGATGCTGTGATCCAGGTCTCGAAGAAGGAGAAGAGGGGTGGGATGAGCTATTTTTTGGATTTGAATTTGTAGTTTTAGAGGTTTTATCAACGCAAGCTGCAAAATTTAAAAAAGGCGACTATATCGAAATAAACTATAAAAACTATCCCAAAATATTTGATATGGATAGAAATTTGATTTAGATGCGATAAGCTTAATAGAAAAATTTATGGAGAAAAATAGATGCTTAATTTAAAAGGGCAGGAATTTTGCGTAAAGAGTATGGCTCAAGAAGTTATAAAAGAATGGGATAAATATAATTTAGGCTAGAACGATAGAACATTCAAATTAAATTAGGTGGTAAAAAACAAAAAACAGGATTTTAATATGATAGAAAATGAACTTGAATTTTTAATTGCCTCCGTGCCGGATAGAGAAAAAGTAGTAGCCGAGATTTGGCATATGGACAGAGAGGCTTTAATAGAGATCAACCATGAAACGAATAAGCTTTTAGTCGCTGCTACCGAGACTCGGCATAATATCAATTTTTACGAGCTTATATGGGCGCTATATGCTGGGGGATTATGGCTAAAAGATGGGAATCAAAGACCGAATTTTGCGGAGCAGTTTGAGAAATTTTCAAAAAGAAACGGAAGATGCTCGAAAAATATCTTTAAATTTACAAGATATGAGAATAAAGTGAGTATAGAACATAAAGGCAATCTAATAGCGCATGTCATAAAAGATGGCGACGCCCTATCGGTAGGTTTGTTAAATTTTGGATTTGAATTAAAAGACTGCGTAGAGCTCGAAAATTTCGTATGGGCTTTGCAAAATTCTAGGAAACTGCTAGATAGCGCGGACGGCTAAGTATCACAATTAAAAACATTATAAAGGATAATAAAATGACCGATTATTTCGCAAGAAAAGAAAGCGCGATAAAATTAAATAAGCTTTTGGGGTTAGATTCGACGGGAAATGAGCAGGATTGGGAGCTAGAATTAGCAGATATCGGCAAAATTACGTCAATGTTAAATTTATTAGAAAACAAGACATTAAATTTCCAAGACAAGATTGCTCTGTCGCATTTAATTGTCGCTTTGTTTGAGAAAGAGGATGAAGAGCTAGGCACAGTAGACAAAGATAGGGTTAAAATATTTGCCGACTTTCTGAACGACAACTTGCAAATAAAAAACATCATACGGGAATATTGGATAGTTGCGTATGGGAATTTGAGTAAAAATTTAGCCTATTTGATATTTGGGGATAGATAAAATTTTGAGCCTATCCATAAAGTATAAATTTTTGAAATTCTAAACAACAAGCGATTAGTACATACCGATAGGTGCTAACAGAATTTTACGCACAGCTCTTTCAAAACAATTCCAAGATAACCTAGAAATTATTTTTTACAAGCGGCGGATGAAGCGATGCGTGCCAAGCTATAGCGACCAAGAAAGGCGCTGGTGGCAAAGACTCAAATTATTTAACCCAGTCTAAATTTAATCCGCTACGGCGCATTAAATTTCACGATCGATTTGCGCTAGGACGCCCGGGCATTGCCAAGCCCAAGCGCCGTTAAATTTCAAATTTAAAACTGTCCGAAAAGATCGTTCAGCGCCTCGCTAATGCTAGGATGCGTAAAAATTTGGTTTTTGAAAAAGTCTGCCTTCGCGCCCAGCGCCATGGCGATCGCCAGCTCATTAACGATCTCGTGCGCATTTACGCAGTGAAGCGCCGCGCCTAAAATTTCGCCGCTAGCTGCGTCCACCACCGTCTTCATCATTCCCTCGTCGTGCGCTACGACCTTGGCGCTGGGCACCGCTGCCATCGAAAGCTTCAGCACCTTGATCTCGCGCCCACTCTCTCTTGCCTGCCTCTCGCTAAGGCCGATGCGAGCTAGCGGCGTGCGGGTAAACAGCACACTTGCATGCGGCGCGCGGTTTTTCGTAGTGCGCGCGCCGTCTCCGAAAAGCGCGCTAAAAATGATCCTAAAATCATCTAAGCTCGTGTAGGTAAACATCTCGCCGCCGCGCACGTCGCCTGCTGCGTAGATGCCAGCAGTCGAGCTTTGCAGATGCTCATTCGTGATGATATTGCCGTGCGCGTCCGTCTGCACCCCCGCAGCGGCTAAATTTAGCTCGCTCGTATTTGCGCGACGACCGAGGGCGTATAAAAATGCGTCCGCCGTGACCACCCCGCTCTCGCCCGCGAGGTTAAATTTTAGCTCCCCGCCCTTTAAGCTCAAAAACTCGCAGCCCTCGATAATCTCCACGCCTTGGGCTTGTAGAGCGGATTTGACGCTAGCAGCCACGTCCTCATCCTCGTTTTTCATAAATTTCGATCGCATCAGCACGCTGACTTTAGAGCCGAACCCCGCAAACATCGAGGCAAACTCAAGCCCGATAAATCCGCCGCCGATGATTACTAGATGCTTCGGTAGGATCTTTAAATTTAAAATTTCTTCGCTACTATAAGCGATCTGCGAGCTTACCTCAAAGCTAGGCTCGACCTCCCTCGAGCCCGTATTTACGACGATCGTTTCTGCCGAAATTTCACGCGTTTGTCCATCAGGACTTAGCACGCGCACGGAATTCGCGCTCGTAAATGAGCCTTCGCCGTCGATTACGTCGATATTTGGGCTTCCCTTTAGCATGGCTAAATTTTTCGCCCTCAGCGCCTCTACGAGCTCGTCCTTTTTCTGCATGCTCAGCACGAAATACTCTCCGAGCACGCTGAAATTTACGAAGCCTGCTTCCTTGCTCGCCGTAACTAGCCGCTTGGTCGGGATGCAGCCTACGTTGATGCAGGTGCCGCCGTACATCTGCGGCGAGCGCTCGATGAGAGCGACCTTTTTGCCCAGCGCGGCGGATTTTGCGGCAAGGGTTTTGCCCGCCTTGCCAAAGCCTATTACGATGATATCATAATCCATTTTTTATCCTTTTGATCTGAAATTTCGCGGGATTATAAGAGGTTTTATTAAATTTAAAATCTGAGTGGCGCAAATTTAAAGGCGCAGGCAAGAGGCGCGAAATTTAACGGCAAAATTCTAACTTCGGCACAGAATTTAATACAGAAAATAAAAATTTCAGCTCTAATCGTTTCAAAAATTTTGCATCAATAGAATTAAAATTTTAAGCGCGGGATACGTGGCATTTTATAGCGCTTGGTAACGGATAGAATCCAAGCTACAAAATCCAAGTCCCAAACCGCTCATAAAATTTAGAAGTACGAAAGCGCGAAATTTACGCCGTAAAATTCCGCCATTAGCGCTTTTTTACGCCGAACAAAAACATATCGATGCGGTCCTTGATTAGCTCGCTCGCTTTAAAATTTAGCTTTTCGTCGAAAAATAGCAGCCTGCTAAAATGCGGCTCTCTAAGTAAAAAGCAAAAATATAGCGCTAGGCTTTTTGCCGTGCGTCCGGGCGCAAACTCGTTCGCATGCGCCGCCAAATACTCATCCAGCGCATTCGGCGAACCTAGCACGCCGCTTTTTAAAAAGATTTTTGGGCTCTCGCTAAGCGCTCCGTTAAAGCCGCTGAAAAGTATCAGTCGGTAGAATTTTATCGCCTCCGGAGCGAAAAGAAACTCCAGATAAATCCCTGCAAACTCCTGCAGATACTCACGCAATTTTAGGTCTTTATTGATTCGCATGCGCTCGTTCATGCGCTCATCAAGCTTTTTGCTTTGCAGTTCGATGATACGCAAAAATAGGCTTTCTTTGTTATCAAAATACTTATAAACCGACGATAGCGAGCCGCCGCTAAGCTCGATGATATCGCTTAAGCTCGTAGCCTCGTAGCCTTTGGCTAAAAACAGCTCCAGCGCCGCGTCTAAAATGAGCTTACAGCGAATTTCGGATTTTTTATATTTAGGCGATTCGGGCATTTCGCCTCCTTTGAAATACTAAAATTTTTTCATAAGTGTATAAAAAATATACTTAATTAAGCAACATTATTGGGCTAAAATTTTAAAACCTCAGAAAAAAATAATTTGCGCGGCTTTTGCGAGCGAAGCGAAATTTTATATCTAGCGGGTGCAAGCGAGCGGAATTTATCGCGCGCCGGCTGCGGTAAAGCGGAATCTATCTTTGTAAACGAAGCGTTTAATGCCTATTTTAGGCAAATTTAGCAATAATTACCTAAAACGCTAAAAGGCATCTTTGTATGAAAAAAGTCTCGATCGGCGAAGCAGCCGAAATTTTAGGAATTTCAAAAGAAGCCGTCTACAACCGCATCCGTAGAAATTCCTTGCGCGCCGAGGAAAGCGGAGGCGTACGCTACGTGCTTTTAGATGATGAAATGCAACAAAGCGAACCCGCTTCGCAAAGCTCTGCAAAAAGCTCGCGTACTGGCGGCGGGGCGGGTACTCAAAGCTTCATCGACTATCTCATCAAAGAAATCTCCGAGCTAAAAGGTAAAATCGAAGCGCTGCAAAGCGATAAGGACAGACTTCACAAAGAAAAAGAGGAAATTTTAATCGCCTCGAAAGATGAAATCAAGCTGATGTATAAAGAGCGCGACGAGAAGCTCAGGTATTTTTTATCATTTTTCGACAAACCGCTGCTTTCGAGCAAAAGTCGCGAGGCCAAACCCTATGATGTCGAAATCAAAGAAAAAACCTTCGATCGTAGCGAATGGACGAGCCTTGCAAAATTCGTAAAATCGCTCAAACGCAAAAAGCGCCTCAAAGCGCAAAGCCTAATCATCGAAAACATCGGCAAAAGCGAGTTTATCCGCGTAGAGGGAAACGAGCTTTTGATAAATCAAAGCCTAGATATAAAATCACTGAAAGGATCTAAATGAAACTACGCAAAATCGCTAGCTATGCGCTGGTAAGCGGCTTCGGGCTCGTTATGGCGGGCTCGTTAGCAGGCTGCGACGATAGGGGGCAGGAGCAAAACGTCCGTCTGCAAGAAGGCGCGCTCGTGCGACTCGAAGAGGTCGCGCCGGGAAAATATAAAATTTTAGAGGAATTTCCGAGCGAAAAAACCCAGATCATCTTAAGATCGCTCGACGGCACGGAGAGAATTTTAAGCGATGAGGAAACCAAAGCCCTTTTAGCTGAAGAAAACGCTAAAATCGACGCCGGCACTTCAAATTTGACGAACCAAAACGCGCAGCTTAGCAGCGGCGGCATGAGCCTGGGCGAAGCGATCTTGGCAAGCGCTGCAGGCGCCATCATCGGCTCGTGGATCGGCGGCAAGCTGTTTAACAACCCCGCCTACCAAAGCCAGCGCCAAACCGCCTATAAAAGCCCAAGCGCCTACTCCAGAAGCGTCGATAGCTTCAATCAAGCAAAGCAGCAAAACGATAAAGCGCGAAGCGGCAGAAGCGGATTTTTCGGCGGAAGCAAGAGCGGCAAGAGCGGCGGTTTTTTCGGCGGCTAAGCGCGCTTTGAAACATACAGCGCTTTACGCGGCGAGTTTAAATTTAGAGCGTAGAATTTTAAAATTTGCGTGAAATTTAGCATTGATTTGACGCAGGTTTTTCAAAAACGCGCTGTAAAATTCTGCTAAATTTTTATCGCTTCTGCCGCGCCGGTCCACGCCGTCTGCGTGTCCGTTTAAATTTTAGCCGCACATCTCGCGTGGCTTAAATTTACGCACGATTGCCACGCATGATCTACGCTAATTAAATTTTGCCTTGCGCGCTTTAAATTTACGCGAAGCCGTATGCGTATCAAAACTAACAAAGGCCGCAAAGATCGCGGCGCAAATGAGTTAAAATTTTAAAAAAAGGATAAAAATGCAACTAAAAAAGATAACGCCGTTAAGCAACGAATATCTCGAAAAGCTCGGCTTTTACTGGCACACGGACGCCGACGAGACCCCTTACGTCAGCGACGAGATCGTGCGCGTGAGCGCCGCGGAGGCGGATGCGTATTACGAAGCGGCGAACGAGCTATACGAGATGTTTGTCGCGGCTGCGCAGCACGTCATCGACAATAACCTCTTCCACGAGCTCGGCATCCCCTTCAACCTCGTAGATCTAATCAAACAAAGCTGGGAAAACGAGGTGCACTGGCACCTATACGGGCGCTTCGATTTTGCAGGCGGGCTGGACGGCAAGCCTATCAAGCTGATAGAATTTAACGCCGACACGCCCACGGCGGTGTTTGAGACGGCGATCATCCAGTGGGCGATGCTCAAAGAAAACGGCATGGACGAGGCGAGCCAGTTCAACGACCTCTACGACGCGCTGCGCGATAATTTCAAGCGGCTCGTGGTGCTTGACGGCGAGCTGGAGGATTTTTCTAAATTTTACGAGGGGTGGAAAATTCTATTTAGCAGCGTCGCGGGCAACATCGAGGACGAAAAGACGACGAAGCTTTTGCAGCAGACCGCGGAGGATGCGGGCTTTAAGACGCGCTTTGCCTACGTGGACGAGGTGGAATTTAACGACGAAGAGGGCGTGTTTTTTGAGGGCGAAAACTACGAGTATTGGTTCAAGCTCATCCCTTGGGAGGCGATCGCGATCGAGGAGGGCGAGCTTGCGCTCATCTTAAAAAACATCGTGCAAAATCAAAAGGCTATCATTCTAAACCCCGCGTACACGCTGCTTTTTCAAAGTAAAGGGATTATGAAAATCCTATGGGATCTGTATCCGAACCACCCGCTGCTGCTGCAAAGCTCCTTCTCGCCGATCATCGGCAAAAAGATGATCAAAAAGCCGTTTTTGGCGCGCGAGGGGGCGAATGTGGCGATTTTCGACGCCGACGGCAAAAAGATAGAGGAAAACGGCGGCGAATACGGAAATCAGAAATTTTTATATCAGGAATTTTACGAGCTAAACAAAGACGAGCGCGCCCAGAGCTACCAAGCGGGGGTATTTTTCGCCTATGAAGGCTGCGCGCTGGGCTTCCGCAA
>CAURMQ010000080.1:0-8028 GCA_963525765.1 uncultured Campylobacter sp.
ATCGAAGAGACCGACGGAATGACGCTGTTTATCGCGCTTAACGTGATTCGTGAGAAATTTGATCCCGAGCTAAGCTTCGACTTTGTTTGTCGCGCGGGTATCTGCGGTAGCTGCGGTATGCTCGTAAACGGTAAGCCGCAGCTTGCATGCCGCACGCTTACTAAGGATTATCCGGACGGCGTGATCGAGCTTATGCCGCTTCCGGTTTTCAAGCTGCTAAAAGACCTCAGCGTCGATACGGGCAACTGGATGAACGCGATGAGCAAACGCGTAGAGAGCTGGATCCATACCGATCACGAAACCGACATCTCAAAGCTTGAAGAGAAGGTCGAGCCGGAGGTCGCGCAGGAGGTTTTCGAGCTGGATCGCTGCATCGAGTGCGGTATCTGCGTAGCTGCATGCGGCGTAGCGATAATGCGAAAAGACTACATCGGCGCCGTCGGCATCAACCGCGTGGCGCGCTTTCAGATCGATGCGCTGGATAAACGCAGCGACGAGGATTTTTACGAGCTAATCGGCGATGATGACGGAGTATTCGGCTGTATGACGCTGTTAGGCTGCGAGGATCACTGCCCTAAGCACCTTCCGCTTCAAAGCAAAATCGCCTATATCCGCCGCAAGCTTGCCGCTCAGGGCAAATGCGGCTGCGGTAAATAAAATTTAAGCGGGACTTTCCCGCTTAAATTTATCTTCTAAATTTATAAATTTATCTCGATAGACAAATTCCAAAATGCTTGAGTCAGATAAGCGAAGTAGCTTTAAATTTAATACTATCCCAAGCGACAGAGAAGTAAAATACGAAATCGTTTAAGATCGCTAGCGAGGGATAAGGATGAACGAAGCAAAGCCCAAAGAGTTAAAGAAAATTCTAAACGAACGACGTCAAAATGTGGAGCAGAGCTCTGGAAATAGTTTTAATCTTGAAAGCTTAAAATGCCCAATTCAAATAAACGGAATCTGGAACTAAAAAATTGTCTAGAAATTTTAATGATAGAAATTCCAATATAAATATAAATGCCCATTGTAAAAAAGAGTTAATAATAAAGGATTTTAGTGCCTTAATAGGTTTTTTCCAATTTTGTATATTAATATTGATCATAATACTTTCTCAAACAGGAATATTGTCTAATTTTGGTATTGAAAAATTTTCCGAATCAGAAGATTCTTATTTTTTCATTATTTTTTGCACTATTATTCCATTTATTAGAATTATTGAGCGCGATAAACCATTTAATAGGCGCTTTATAATTTTTAACGAAAAATTTATTTCGGTAGAAGCCGAAGGAATAAAAATCTTCCGAATAAATCTAGATGAAATTATTAAGATATCTAAAAATATGGATACTAGGACTTCTACACCAGAATATTTTCCAATTTCAAAAGAACTCTTCTATTTCTGTATATTTGCTACCATAATAACAATGATCTTATTTGTTTTTAAAGACTTTATAGTTGTATTTATATTGTTGGCTACAATATTCATTCTTCCAAAGAATTTAATTTGTACTGTAATTGGTGGCTTGGAAGCAAACAAAATATATGATCGTTTGGCAATATATTCTAAAGATGGCATCATAATAAATATTTTTATAAATTCTAATAAAGATTATTCGGAATTAAAGAGATACTTTTTATTACATAAGAGTATTAATATAGATAATGTTAGAAAAGAATTTATGATATTTCACAAGGAGTCTAAACATAGATAAGAGAGAATTAAATGCGCAAATTGAGCTTGATCGCGCAGAAAAGAATTTTCAAAATTTAAAGATAGTGCTCTGCTATTTTGTAATATAATTGAAGCTAGGTTCAGTAAATTTAATATCCATCTAAGCTACAAAAGGCAAAATAGGCAAACTTTCGAAATCGCTAGCGAGGGATAAGGATGAACGAAGCAAAGCCCAAAGAGTTAAAGAAAATTTTAAATGAACGGCGTCAAAATTTAAAGCAAGGCTCACAAGAAGATTTTAGTCTTCAAAATTTTGATACCTCAAATTCAAATGCTTCAAATTTCGATGCCTCAGATTTAAATATTACAAATTCCAAGGCTTTAAATTTTAATGACAAAAATTCAGATGATCTAAATTTAAACGCAAAGTGCGATAGAAAATTTCAAAATTTAGATCCAGACAATGCTACTTTATTTAAAAATTCTAACGCTAGGAACTACGACAAAGATCCGATAGTTATAAAAAATTACAACATTATGCACTTGCTGTTTTATATCATCATAGCAATCATTATTCCGTCTATTTTCATAAAAATTTTGTATAACAAAGGTTTGATAGATTTATATTATGGCGATAGAACATATTTGCTATATAATCAAAATTCAACTTTTATTTTAAGTGTTTTATTTTTGTGCCTGTTCGCCTTGTATTGCTATTTTGCAAAAGAAAATGATATTATTATCAACAATTCGCACATAACATATTTTAAAAACATATCAAGCGGGTTGGAAATTTTTAAAATAAACAATGATAGCTTTATCAAGAAAAACTATAAATTGAAAATAAATGTTTTATGTTTTATTTTGTGTTTGATTTCTCTATTGTCAGGTTTTGGCTATCAAGAAATTATTTTTGTCGCTTCTATACTTGTAGTTAGATTTTTGCCAATATTCCTCTTTTCGATACTCCAAAATAAAAAATTTGAATTTTATAATCCGGGATATTTATACATTAAAACAAGAACCGGAAAACAGATAGTTCCTTTGGTTTCAAAAAAAGATACAAAAGAGGTAAGAGAATATTTTTTAAATAAACTCAATATCGATATTGGCGATAAAGTAAATTATTTTATGTAGTCAAATCCCCCAATAAAAGAGATATAAACGAGTAAAGAAAGCATTGATAAAAGGGCGCACCTATTACAGGTAGTCTTAAATCGTTACAAGAATATTTTTCTGATTTGTTAAAAATGTCAGAATTTTTTTATCGTATTGGCTCGTTAGGTCTTTTCTTGGTATTCTTATTTTTTATGTATGTGGCGAATGTGTTTATAAAATTCGTCGTGTATTTTTACATAAATAAAGGCATAAAGGGATTTAAAATTTTCCCGTTTATAAAAGTCGCCAGACCGGGATATGATAAGTATCTATATAATGCCGTTGCCATAGCGGCACACTACTATTTGATTTATTTGTATAGTAGTAAAATTTACGACGAAGTTAGAGAGTACTTTTTGCAGAAAAATATAAATATAGACTATATTAAAAAGGACTATACGGTTTTTATCTAGGAGGATATGCGAAGGGGCGGTAAATTTAAAACTACAATTTCAATATTTTATGGTAGCCGCCACTAAATTTCGTAGCGATACTGAGTGCAAATACAGCAAATTTGGCGCTAAATTTTATGCGTAGAAGAGCTTGTTGAAAATTCTAGCCGCCTGTCGTTGGGATAAAATTTTGTCGGTAGAATTTCGCTCCCGCGGTATTTCTACGCGGAAATTCTATCGGTAAAATTTAGAAGGCAAAATTTTGCACCTAAACTCCCTTAAATCTCGCCCTGCAAATTCCGCTCGAGCGAAATTGCCTTGTGAAATTCCGCCCGTTTATATTCGGCTAAGCTCACACTCGGTAGTATTTGTCATTTTATTTGCGGAGGTTGCTTTGAAAAAGATAAAATCCAAGCTCATCATAGCGTGCTTAGTTGTTTCGGCAGGCCTATTTTTCTTGATCGCAGGCGGTGTGCTTATGGATAGATCCGAAACTCAGCCCGCGCAAAATTCCACGGCGAGCCGCGCCGCAGCATCCGGCAACTCCTCCGATCGGCCGCTAACGGACGAGGATCGCGCCGCAATAGCAAGGTACCGGTACGAAAGGCTGGGCGCCGAGTTAGATTTGGACGAGTGCGTAGTGCATGGCGATGAGCGAATGGAGTATTTCTGCAAGCTTTTGCGCTCCAAGGACACTGCTCGTATTTTGGCATTTATGCGAGAGCAGCGCATCACTGCGGGCGATCCGCTGCATTTTGGCATAACGGCGATAATGTATTCTAGCTTTTACAACGATGCAAACACTACCGAGGAGCTGATCTATCACGGAGCGGATATCAACCGCACGGACGATTTTTCTCATTCGGCGCTGAGCTATGCTATCGAAAATAACTCTACCGCCGCCGCGGAAGTTCTACTTAAGCATGGAGCTAGCTTTTCTAGCGTTAAATATGTTCGTCCGTGGCTTGCGACTCCGGGATGCTGCGATGCCTATTTGGTCGCCGATACTGGCGATGCACAGGTAAGGACATATTACGGAACACCTAAAAGCGAGGGTACTAGCGCGGTATCTGATCCGCTCTATTACGCCGTAGCGGGTGGATTTTTGCAGATGACGGAGCTTATGCTTAGTAGCGGCGTAAGACCTGAGATTACCGCTTGGACGGACGATCATTGTATTGCTTTTACGCTCAAGCACCGCAAAGATGAGCGGCAGCCGAACTGCTCCATCTATCAGATGCTACCGCAGCGATATGACGCAAGTATGCTAAATCTGCTGCTTAAATACGATTTGGCAGGGCTTCCGGGCGATGAGCGTATTCGAAAAAAATACGATGACTGCCGTAAGGATTTGGATACGTTGAGGAAGTATAAGAAAATATACCTAGAGCATATGGATGATTATTGTTACGATGAGATTATTTTGGATTGGAGCTGGTTGGATAGCTTTAATTATGATATAGTTAGGTTTATTATGACGGAGCGCTCAAAGGATTGGGAAAAGGGTGCAATCGGGTTTAACAGAGGTTCGCTGCCCGATCTTAATAGATGCGGCTCAGTAACACCCAATACGGCGCTACTTGGTATCTACGATACGCTTATAAAGTGCTATTCCGCGCTCTGCGGCGATGAGCTTAATGGCGCGAGCGGCTTTGATCTGGATAAATTTTTTAGATATTCGCACTTAAAAGGCTTGGAATTTGATCTTAAAATAGAGTATGAGGGCAAGGTGATAAGAGTGGAGGAGTACGATAAAATTTTAAGGCGCGATGCGTCTAAGCAGCTAGAGCAAGCGGGATCCAAGACTGCAGATACCGCGTCTGCTCATGAGTAAATTCTATAAAATTTACAGACGCGATTATCGGCTTCGCGGTTGCTGTGTATCTTGCAAAATTATATAAATTACGCCGATTTAAAATTTGCGTCGTTTTTGCTTTATAAAACACATGGAATTTTGTCGCTATGACGCAAGCAGTTTGCAAAATTCCGGCACGTATGTAAATTTTAAAAATTCCGAGAGTTGCAGCGCATTAAATCATATAAATTTAAGCGCTAAAACTCTCCTGATATAGACCCGCGAAATTCGCCGCTTAAAATTTCGCGCTACAAATTCTTAAATTCTATCTCCAGCTGCTTGCGCCAGTCTTGCAGTGAGCGCTCTACGTCCGCGGCGTATTTTTCGATAAGAGCGTCCGTTTTATTGAGAAACTCAAATAGCTTGCCCTCCCACACGGCGGGATTTAGGTTGCTTTGATGCATCGTTTTGATATAAACTAACTCCTTACTAAGGGCCTCAAGCTCGTCTAGATAGTCCTCGCGAGCGCTTTCGTCGCGCAGCTCTAGCCGCTTTAGATCTCGCAGTTTGTCCTCTAAAATACCGCAAAATTTCATATACCTTTGCGAGCTAAGCTCGGGATCTGCGGCGTCTGCTCGCGCGGAAGCCTTTTGGACCTGAAAATACACGAGCGCGCCCACCGCAAGGGCGACTGCGAACATCAAAGCGAAATTAGCCATTTTTTCTCCTTAAGCCGTCCAAGCCCACGACCGCGAGCCCGAACCAAATTAGCGAAAAGCTTAAAATTTTGTAAGTCTCAAGCTCCTCGCCGTAGATAAATACGGCGATCAGCATGCTCATGCTAGGGCTGATGTACTGCATAAAGCCGATCGTGGATAACGGCAGATACTGCGTGCTTACGGCGAAGGTAAGCAGCGGCAAAATAGTAATCAGTCCGCTTGCAAACAGCAGCGCGCCGTTTGCGCTGAAGCCGAAAGCGCCGCTTCCTTTCAGCGCGCAGTAGATCAGAAACGCAAGCGCAGGCAGCAGCATCAGCGCCGTCTCGCAAAACAGCCCCTCAAAGCTAGGCACTTTTACTTTTTTGCGTATGAGCCCGTAAAATGCAAAGCTAAGCGGCAGCACGAGCGAGATTATGGGAAGCCTGCCTAGCGCGTAAATTTGCACGCCGATAGCCGCAAAGGCTAGCAGCAGGGAAAGCTTCGCCGCCGTACTTAGCCGTTCGTGCAGAAACAAAGCGCCCAAAAGCACCGAAAATAGCGGATTTATAAAATATCCGAGGCTGGTGGCTAAAATTTGATCGGAATTTACCGCGTAGATATAAATGCCCCAGTTCGTGCTGATAAGTAGTCCCGTACAAAGCAGAGTGAGAGCGATTTTAGGGGTGCTAAGAAGGCGCGCGACGTTTTTTAAACGGTGCGTAAAGCAGAGAAAAACGAGCAGTAGTAGGAAGGACCAAACGACGCGATGCGCTAAAATTTGCACCGCATCCACGTCCTTTATGAGCTTAAAAAATATCGGGAAAACGCCCCACATAAAAAAGGTCGCAAATGCAAGCATTAGTCCTTTAGTGCGATCGTTTTCCATAAAATTCCTTCCAAATTGCCTAAAGGCGCTATTTTAAGATTTTTTGGGTTAATAAAAGCTTATTTGGGTATAATCGCGAAATTTTACGAAATCTAGGAGGGGCTATGAGTTGGAGTAGGACGTCGTGGAAAGATTATAAAATTTTACAGCAGCCGATTTATCAGGATGAAAGTGCGGTGCAGGCCGCTAAGGAGCGCCTTTACAAGTTGCCGCCGTTAATTTTTGCGGGCGAGGTTCGCAACCTAAAGGCCGAGCTCGCGCGCGCCAGCGAGGGCAAGTCGTTTTTGCTTCAAGGCGGCGATTGCGCGGAGAGCTTTAATGATTTTAGCGCGAATAATATCCGCGATATGTTTAAGGTAATGCTTCAAATGGCAATAATTCTTACTTTTGCAGCGGGGCGCCCCGTCGTTAAGGTAGGTCGTATCGCAGGGCAGTTCGCAAAGCCGCGCAGTAGCGATTTCGAGGAGATTGGCGGCGTGAGTTTGCCTAGCTACCGCGGCGACATAATCAACGGCTTTGAGTTTAACGAAGCGGCGCGCAAGCCGGATCCTGCGCGCATGATCGAGGCGTATCATCAAAGCGCTTCGACGCTGAATCTGCTCCGCGCCTTTTCTCGCGGCGGTCTTGCGAACCTGCACGAGGTGCATAAGTGGAATTTGGGCTTTTTAAAAAAGGGCGAGCTGGAGGCTAAATTTAACGAGCTGAGCGATGAAATTTCGCGCACGCTTAAATTTATGGAGGCATGCGGACTGAGCGCCGCAAATTCCCCGAGCCTTGCCGAGACGGTGCTTTACACCTCGCACGAGGCGCTGCTGCTGCACTATGAGGAGTGTCTGACGCGCATCGACAGCACCAGCGGCGATTGGTACGATTGCTCGGCGCACATGCTTTGGATCGGCGAGCGCACGCGCGGCGCGGACGATGCGCACGTACATTTTTTAAGCGGTATCAAAAACCCTCTCGGCGTCAAGATCGGTCCTAGCGGCACCGCGGATGAAATTTTGCGCCTTTGCGACAAGCTCAATCCGCAAAACGAAGCAGGCAGGCTAAACGTCATCATCCGTATGGGCGCGGATAAGATCGGCGCGCGGCTGCCGCAAATTTTACGCGAGCTAAAGCGCGAGGGCAGGGCGATCCTGTATAGCATCGATCCGATGCACGGCAACACCGTCAAGACCGCCAACGGCTACAAAACGCGCGAATTTTCTAAAATTTTAAGCGAGGTTCAGAGCTTTTTTGAGATCCACGCTGCGGAGGGCACGCACGCGGGCGGCATCCATCTTGAGATGACCGGTCAAAACGTCACCGAGTGCACGGGCGGCTCGTTTAACGTGACGCAAGAGACGCTAAAACAGCGCTACGAAACGCAGTGCGATCCGCGCCTAAACGCAGATCAGGCGCTAGAGCTTGCGTTTTTGCTCGCCGATAAT
>CAURMQ010000081.1:0-7982 GCA_963525765.1 uncultured Campylobacter sp.
TGCGGCGAGTTTAGATCGATACTCGGATATAGCGCTCTTTTGGCTAAATTTCCATGCCCCAGCTCGCGTCTGCCGGGGCTTTTAAGCGGGCTTGCTTCGCCTACGCAAAATCCCGGGAAGTTGTAGTTAAACATAAATCTATCGCTGATCGGCTCGAGCTGCGTTAGGCTGTCGCTTAGCTGCGCGTCGCTATCGCCACCCAGCGTAGTGACGACCAAAGCCTGCGTCTGCCCGCGCGTAAATAGGCAGCTTCCGTGTGCGCACGGCAGGATATTTGTCTCGATACTGATCGGGCGCACCTCATCTAGCGCGCGTCCGTCGGCTCTGCGGCGATCCTCGATGATCTGCGCGCGGATGATGCCGCGCTTATACTTGCCGATGACGCTAGAGATCACCTCTTTGCTCCATTCATTTTGCGCCGCGACCTCGGTAGTTAAAATTTGATCTACGATTTTATTTAGCTCGGTAGCGCGCTCGCTCTTTGCCATCTGATTGATCGCCGCTTTGACGGCGTCCTTGTAGTTTGCATCGATAAAATCCGCGATATCCTCATCCTCGATCTCGGGCTTGTACTCTAGGCTCGCATCGGGCTTTTTAAGCGGCAAAAAAGCCTCTTCGTAAGCGTTTGAGCCCGCGCTTATCGCCTTTGCGGCAAAATCGATCGCATCCACCATCAGATCTTCGCTAAATTCATTCATCTGCTGTGCGCCGCCATTAATCTGCGGCAGGGAGCGCATCTCGATCATCAAAAGCTCATCGCCGACGCCGGCTACGTAAAGATCGAGCGCGCTATTTTTAAGCGCGGAGTTGCTCGGATTTAAGATAAAATTTCCGTTTTGATAGCCGATGCGCACGCCGCAGACGGGCGCTTTAATCGGGATGTCGCTAAGATATAGCGCCGCAGACGCCGCATTAAGAGCGACGACTTGCAGATCGACCTCGGGATCTGCCGATAGCACGTAAACCACGATCTGCGTCGGATATGCGTATCCTTTCGGAAAGAGCGGGCGCAGCGAGCGGTCTATGATGCGGCTGGTTAGCGTCTCAAAATCGCCCGGCTTGGTCTCGCGCTTGATGTAGCCTCCGGGGATTCTGCCCGCCGCGTACATCTTTTCGATATATTGCACGGTAAGGGGCAAAAAGTCCTCCTGCACCTGCGTCTCTTCGCGCGCTACGGTAGCCAGCACGACGGTATTTTTCACACGCAAAAGCGCCGCGCCCGCGGCTTGCTTTGCGACCTTATTGATATCGAAAATTTCGGTATTGCCATTTACTTCAATTTTGCACTGCATTAATTTTCTCCTTGTTTTTGTTAGTCTCGTGAAACGGCAGATAAAGCGGGCATTTGTTTAAAATTTGCATTATCTCCTCCGCGCTTGAGAGCGTTTTTTCTTTGTAATAAAAATCCACATTCACAAAGTCTCTGATCTTATGAACAGCATAAATTCCATCTACTAGCATGGCGATCTCATCTGCATTATCGCTGCCGATAACGGGAGTGGCATAAAAGATCGCTTTGGCGTTTAAGCTTACGAGCGTCTTTATGCAAGTAAGTGCGGTCAGCCCGCTCTCACACCCCTCATCTACCAAGATGACGTTTTTTTTCTCTAAATTTCCCAAAAGCTCGCCCTTGCGAAATTTATACATGTTTTTTAAAATTTTCTCCTCATAAAGTCTATTTGCCTGCCCGTAAACGTAATCTAGGCTGATACCAAAGCTTCGCACGAACTCATCTACCATCACGATCTCTTGGGTTTCGCTTACGCACGCGATCGCGCATTCCGGATTATTGGGCGCCAAAACTGGCTCTGTGAATAAAAACTCATAATGAAGCCCCAGCTTTAAGGCAAGATGGTTTGCGATAGGAAGCGACTCCAGGGATTGAGCGATTATCAGAAAATTTTCGTTTTTGATCACGGTAGCGGGTAAAATTTCTGCGAGTTTCATCGCGGCGTCGATTTGGTTTTCAAACATCAGCTCAGCTCTAGGCGTCATTATTTTTCGCTTCCGTATTCGCTATCTACTGAAAAATCATACCCTACTCCGCCGAACGGATAGAAATTTACGAGAAAGTAAATTCCGCGCTCCTTGCTTGCTTTGCTGTAGCCCGTCGTACTGGTATTTTTAGGCTCAATATCCTCTTGATACACAAAAGAGTAATTCCAACACTTGCGCGTATGAGAAAGCCCCACGCGCCACATTTTAGAATAAGATCGCTCCAAGTCGTAATCCCAACGCCCAAAAATTTTATTATTCCTAGGCAAATTTACCGAAGCGTTTACGATGCCGTAGTTATCTTTCGTATAGCGTTTAGGCTCCATGCTAAGTTTTTCATATTCGTAAGCGTGACTAAGTCCAAAGCTAAAGTCGTCGTTGGAGTAGTTGGCGTAGGTATAGACCTTATCAAAGCTTTTATATTTATGTGAGTAGGTAAAGCGGTTTCCGATATTTAGCCCATTTGCAAAATACGCATCGATGCGGTGTTCTAAATCGTCAAACTCATGATCGTCGAAGTCATATCGCTGCTTGACGCTATGGCGTAAGAATTTACGTCCGTCTTCATTATAAAAAAACTGAGTCATACTTAAAGCTGCATTTTCGTGGGTGTATTCGTCACTAAGCTCGCTCAAGAAGTTATCCTCCCAATAAAGCGAGTCTTGCAAGTTACCTAGCCGCGAGCGATCTACTGCACCGCGAGCAAGGTCGTATTTATACTGATGATACTTTAAAATTCTATCCTCGATGTCGCCTTGCTGCCATCCGGGAATTCTAAAATCCGCCCTCCAGCTCATCGTATGATATAAGCTATCGTAAGCCCTGGCTACGTCGGTGTAGAGTGAAAGCTCGGTGTATTGATTAGCATAGAAAGTGCTTTTATCCTCGCCAAGATCGCCGTTTGCGTAGTAGAATTTATCGTGCCAATCGATATTAGTCATATACACTCGCTCGGTAAAGGCGAAATTTAAATAATCCGCCAGTAGTGGCGTGCTTATACTAATCGGCACGTCAAACTCGTATTGGCGAGCAGTCGCGCCCTCCCATCTGGTATAATTACGCGCTTTTGCATCAAGCGAATAGATCAAATTTGGCAGCCCCAAATCATTGCTAAATTTATGATATTGCAGCGTCGGAAGCTCTTGGACGGTATCTTCGTTGCGGAAAGTATTATCGGCGTTTAGCTTGCTTGTATCGATGTAGTAGCGTCCGTAAGCGCCAAAATAGTGCTCGTCTGAGGTCAAATAATAATTCAGCCGTGAAGTTACGAGCGAGTTATCCGCATCGTTGCCAAGACCTCCCTTTTCCTTCAGATCGTAGTATTCAAGGTCGTTTAGCTGAGTAAAATCGATCCATAAATTTTCGCGCAGATCGCCGTCTAGCAGATAGGTCGCAAGCTTGCTGCGATCGTATTGCACTTCAAAGCCGTGGTGACGCTCGTTTTTGTATTCGAGGCGCTTTTGCGCTCGCGAGAAGTTATCGAAAACTCCACCTCTAATCTCGCCATAAGAATACGGCGACTCCGTAAATCGAAATGTCCCGTATACGCCAAAACCCCTGCGCGTGCGCACCTGCGGATCGAGCTGAAAATCCCAGCTATCGTAAGGCGCGAAATAGATCGGCTGCTTATAATAAATCCCTTCTTTGCTGATGTAGCCCGCCTCGGGAGGTAGCAAGCCCGTGCGGCGCGTGCGATCAGTCGGGAAGCCGAAATACGGCAGATAGAGCACCGGCACGTCGCCCACGTAAAATCTCGGATTGAAAAGATGGAGGAATTTGCTCTCTTTATTTAGCATGCCGCTGCTAAATTTGATGCGCCAATCAGGATCGGTGACATTGCAGCTAGATACGCTGGAGCCCTCCACGCGGTAATACTCGCTGTCGCTGCAGCTGGCGTCGTTTTGCATCCAAAGCTCGGAGTCCTTGTCCATCATAAAATTTACGTCGGCTTGCTGCTTATCGTTTTTCAGATCGATTTTGACGTGCTGCGCGCGCGTGGTCTCGCTGCTGCCGCGCATCGCATTGACGTTACCAAAAAGCTCGATGATGCCGTTTTGCTCGTCGTATGTAGCGCGATCGGCGGTGATGAAGTAGTCCTGCGAATACACCGTTACGTTGCCACTAGCCTCCGTCACAAAGCCCTTTTTCTCGACATCATCTGCTATGAGCTCGACGTCTTGGACCTTTGCGCTCGCACTGCTTGCTAAAAGAGCGCTAAAACTAAGCGCTAGAATTTTAAATTTTTTACTCTTTTTCAATCTCTACCACCAATGTTTTCGCCGCCATATCGTGCAGGCTCTGACGCGAGTTCGTAAAAAGCGCCACCAAAAATCCCATATAAAAGATCATCTCGCTTATCAACCTAACCGCCGCGCGGATCGCTGCAGTAGCGATATCCATAGAGCTGCCGTCGGCGCGGACGCAATAAATTTTAACCGCAAGCTTGCCTAGCGTCGCGCCGTATAGATAGACAAAAATCGCCTGATATAAAAATTTTATTATCGCGTAATGCAAAATGAATTTTGACGCAATCTTTTGTACCTCAAGATTGCTTCCGCTCTGCGCCGCTGCGACAAGCTCTGGCTCGTCAATAGCAAATAGCACGACTACAAAAAGCGTTACGCTCACCGCTTCGTCGATACTAAACGCGATTACGCGCTTGCTAAGCGGAGCGACGATCAAATTTTATCTCTTAAGGCTTGGTGCGCGATATCACGCCTATACTGCGCGCCGCTAAATTTTATATTTTCGCACAGCGCGTAAGCCGCGTCCCGCGCCTGCTTTAGGCTCTGCGCGACGCCCACGCTTACCAAAACGCGCCCGCCGCTAGCGTAAATCCGCCCCTCTCGCTCACTCACGCCTGCGTAGCAGATATGTGCGCCCGCAGGAATTTCGCCGACCTCGATCAAAGTAGGCTGCGAAGAGCCGTAAGGGTAGCGCTCGCTAGCCATTACGACGCCCACCGCAAATCGCTCTTTTAAGCTTATACTACTTAGCTTGCCTACGGCGGCGTTGTATAAAATTTCGCTCAAATTTCCGTCGATTAGCGGCATCAAAACCTCGCACTCGGGATCGCCGAAACGGACATTGTACTCCAGCACGTAAGGCTCGCCGCTCACGATCATAAGCCCTACGAATAGCACGCCGCAAAATGGCGCGCCCTGCTGCCGCATCCCTTTTAGCGTGGGTGAGACGATCTCGCTTTCTACTCTTTTTATCAGTGCGGCATCCGCTAGCGGGCTTGGCGCATAAGCTCCCATACCGCCGGTGTTCGGGCCTAGATCGCCGTCAAGCAATTTTTTATGATCCTGCGCTACGGGCAAGCTTACGAAATTTTCCCCGTCGCAGATCGCAAAAAAGCTCAGCTCGAAGCCCTCTAAAAACTCCTCCACAACGACGCGCTTGCCCGCTTCGCCGAAGCTTTCGCCGCTTAGCATATCTGCAGCGGCTTTTTTAGCTTCATCTTTGGAATTTGCGATGATGACGCCCTTGCCCGCGCACAGGCCGTCTGCTTTGACCACGACGCGGCCGTTTAGAGTATCGATAAATTTTGAAATTTCGGAGAGATCGTCGCTGCTTAGAAATTTTGCGGTTTTGATATGATTTCGCGCCAGAAAGTCCTTCATATAGACCTTAGAGCCCTCAAGCTTCGCCGCAGCGGCGCTGGGACCGAATATCGCGAGACCCTGCGCTTTGAAAATATCCACGATGCCTTTTGTAAGCGGCTCTTCGGCACCCACGATAGTAAGAGTTACGTCGTTGTTTTTCGCAAAGAGCGCAAGTTCATCAAAATCTTTTAAATCTAAATTTTTACCGAGCGCCTTTGTAGCGCCGTTTCCCGGAGCAAAATACAGATTTAAAACGTTTTTATCCTCGCGAAGTCTTAGCCCGATCGCGTATTCTCTACCGCCGCCGCCGATTATTAGGATATTCAATGAAGCCTCCGTAACGTAAAAAACCCAAGTGAGCGTTGCGTAAAAAGAATCGGCTCAAACAAAGCCAATCTTGCAACTAGGAAAAATCTCTAGGTCGCAACCCGTAACTTTAAAAAAGCTCGAGCCGAGCCGCGTCACACGGACCTCTCACGTCGTCGCTTATACAAATATGTTGAACCCTCATATAAAACGCTCTCGCTTCACCCAGGCTTGGGCAAAATTATAGTCTAAATTTGCTTAAACTATGGCAAAAGCGCCAGATCGACGCAGGATTTTATCGACATTCTTTCGCAGATTATCGGCTCGCAAAGCTCGCTCAAAACGCTCGCCGTCGTCCTACCGATACAGATCGCCTTATAGCCCCCGTCCCAGCCGAAATTTGTGGTAAAGCCGCGAACGTTCTTAGGCGAGGTAAAAATCAGCGTGCTGCCTTGCGGCGGTTTTGCGGTAGCAGGCAGGCTAAGGACGCAATTTTCGTAGGCGATCACGCTTTGCAGCCGCACGCCGGCGCTAGATAGAATTTGCTCCAGCTTCGATACCGTTTCGCGCGCGCGCAGATACAGCGCGTCTGCGCCTTGCAAGAGCGGCGCGATCTCGGCGGCAAACTCATTTCCGTGTCCGTGTCGCGCCACAAAAATATCGCGAAATCCAAACTCGCGCGCGGCCGCAGCGCACGGCTCGCCGATAGCGTAAACGGGCGTATCTAAATCAAGAGAAATTTCATTAAATTTTATCGCCGCCACTGCGTTTTTGGAGGTAAAAATTAGCGCGCCCGTCTGCGCGGGCAGGCTAAATTTGAGGAATTTTATCTCGCAAACCGCAAGCTGCCTCACCTGCGGATGCTCAAATCTCGTATTGGACACTAGATATATCAAAACGCCCTCCATGTTTAAATTTGCTTCGATTAAATTCCGCTCTCGAAAAAATCCGATCCGCCGTAATTAATCTTTGAGTTCAAATTCAATTCTACTCCGCGCCGCCCTCGACGCCGATTAAAAAAACTCGCCCGCAAAGTCTGCTCGCGCTTTTTAGTTGCGTTTAGGCAGCTTAGCGGCGGCACATTTTTTAAAATTTTATCTCGCAGGCGAAGCGTCAAATTTAAATTCATCGCTTTGTTCGAGCCCTGCTTTTGAAATTTTACTTTGCAGTCTGCGACTGAAATTTCGAAATCTCGTCACAAAGCCCGTTCCGCGCACAGCTAACACGCCACCGCTTGCCAATCCCGCCCAGCCCGTGTATGTGTCCGTACAGATCGTCAAGCTCGCTAAATTTTAAAATTTAAAACCGCGGCTACGAAATTTCAAAACTACGAGCGCTAAATTTTAAAATTTCGCCGCTCTTAGGCTCTTAAATTTATCCCTTCAGCCACTCGTTTAGAATTCCGATCTGTTCGGCAACGCTCTCATTTGCCGTGCCTCCTTGCGACTTGCGCGCCTCCTTAGAAGCGTTTAGATCAAGAAATTTAACCGCGCCCGCGTCCAAGCTTTCATCCACGCTTGCAAGCTGCTGCGCATTTAGCTCGCTCAAATCTAGGCCCAAATTTTCCGCATACGCCACGGCCTTGCCCGTGATGAAGTGCGCCCGGCGAAACGGCACGTTTTTCTCCCGCACGAGATAGTCCGCCAGATCGGTTGCCGTGAGGTGCCCGCGGCGCGTCATCGCGAGCATATTTTGCTCGTTAAATTTAGCCGTTTTTAGCATCTGTTTTAAAATTTCAAGGCTCGCAAGCGCGGTGGCGACGCTATCAAAAACGCCCTCCTTGTCCTCTTGCATATCCTTGTTATAGGCTAGCGGCAAGCCTTTCATCACCGTTAGCAGTGCGACGAGATTGCCGTTTACGCGCCCCGTTTTGCCGCGGATTAGTTCGGCGACGTCGGGGTTTTTCTTCTGCGGCATGATCGAGCTGCCCGTGCTGTACGCGTCGCTGATCGTGACAAAGCCGAACTCCTGCGAGCTCCACAAGATTAGCTCCTCGCACAGGCGCGACGCATGCGTCATCAGCACGCTTACGTTAAACAAAATCTCCAGCGCGAAATCGCGGTCGCTGACGCT
>CAURMQ010000082.1:0-7931 GCA_963525765.1 uncultured Campylobacter sp.
AATTTCTTAAAGAGCGCGGGCTTTGCGAAATTTTACGCCAGGAGGATGCGAGCGGCGAGCGGATCTTGGGCTTGATTGAGAGCTTCGACGTGGCACGAGCGAGCAAAGGACTGCTTGAGCTTGCGGATCGAAACGGCGCGCAAGCGATAATCGACGATGTGATGAGTAAAATTTAAAATGGCGTAGGCGCGCTTGCGTAAATTTGAGACGATTTCTGCGCGAGGCTTTAAATTTATTAAACCGATTAAATTTTACTTTTTGCGTTTGTCTAAATTTTACGCGACGCTTGGGTTTGAGTAAAAATTTGAAATTTATATGCTTGCAGGCGACGGACGTCTTTTGATTTGCACAAATTTAAACTCACAAACGCAGCCGCGCAAAAGTGCATTGAGCCGTAAAATTATCTGCGTCTAAAGCTGATTATCGCATCGTCGTTTTCTTGTTGATATTTTTCAAATAGAGCCTGATATCTTTGCGATTTCGCCGGATCATTGGAATAAATTCCCACTAGAAAATAGCACGCCTCCGCAAATCGCAACTCGCACGATCGCTCAAAGTATCGCGTACCCGCCTCCTTGTCATCGTCGTCAAAATACGCGACGTAACCGAACATAAAGCAGCCTTCGCCATTGCCGAGTTTGCATGCTTTTTTATACAGTTTTCTGCCCTCTTGTGAATCTCTATCCTCGTATCCTGTAAGTCTCGTGCAGCTTTCGCCGCCGTTAAGCTCGTAGCAGCCTTTTTTAAGCAACTCTTTGGCGCCATCTTGCGAAATTTCGCCATTTAATAGTAGTAGGCTCGAAAGCACGGCGCAGGCATCGCCGTCTCCGCCGTCGCAATCTTCGCGAAATCTTACGGGATTTTTCATTTTTAAAGTGCCGTCTTTGGTGCGAATAGAAATTTCTTTAGGATTTTTGTCTGTGGCTTCGTTTGCTTGATTGGTTGGAATTCGGGTTTCATTTAAAATTTCTGTGCGAAAAGGCGCTTTTATCGCTATAAAGATCGCGATTATACATACGACGACGAGAAGGAGTATTTTTGGCATGGAGCGATTATTGCGTAGAGTACGGAGGTCTGCGTCTTTGATCGATTGCCTACCCATTAAAGTAGCGACGGAAGGCTTGGGGCTCGGTTTTTGGCTTAAATTTGCGGTCGAATTTTCGCCTGATTTTTCGGTCAAATTTATGGTAGCGTCAGTATCCATATCTGCATTAATATCCGCTTTGCAGATATTTTCGTTTGAGCTTTTTAAATTTTTGCTCCGCTTTTCTCTCAGCTCATTTATGCGTTGTATGATTTCTTCGTTATTCAAATGGAATCCTTTTTGCTAGATAAATTTTGCTAGTCGGTTAAACGCCCGATTTTATCATCAAAATCGCATTGGAATCGAGGCGGATTATATCATCTTATTTTGAAATTTTCAAAAAAACTACGACTAAAAAGAATTTGTAAATTTAGCGCAGATGCGCCGTCAAATTCGGATCGGTTCTTGCTGTATAATCCACAACCGGGTTTAAATTTCATATACTTCGGGCGCGTACGTATAACGCGTATAAATTTACAAAACTTGATAGGATTCATATCAAGTTTATTTATTCTTCTCTTGACAAGATTAGCACTCCATGATATAATCTGCCAAAATTTTTAAAAAGGACCGCATAATGGCAAAGAAAAAATTTAAGACCGAAGTGAATGATCTGCTAAATTTGATGATCCATTCGCTTTATTCAAACAAGGAAATTTTCCTGCGCGAGCTGATCTCAAACGCGAGCGACGCGCTGGATAAATTAAACTATCTAAGCCTTACGAACGACGATTACAAGGTGCTTTCATATGTGTCGCGCATCGATATAAAGATCGACAAAGAGGCCAAAACGCTAAGCATCGGCGACAACGGCATCGGCATGGACGAGGCCGAGCTCGAGAGCAATCTCGGCACTATCGCACGCAGCGGCACTAAGGGCTTTATGGCGAGCCTTAGCGGCGATGCGGCGAAGGACAGCAACCTCATCGGACAGTTCGGCGTCGGGTTTTATTCGGCGTTTATGGTTGCAGATCGTATCGATGTTATCAGCCGCAAGCCGCTCTCGCAGGACGCCTTTAAATGGAGCAGCGACGCGAGCAACTACATGGTCGAAAAGGCGGAGAAAGAGGACTTCGGCACGACGATAATCCTGCATATGAAAGATGAGGAGTTTTTGGATGGCTACAGGCTTGAAGGCATCATCAAAAAATACTCCAACCACATCCCCTATCCGATCTTTATGGATAAAGAAGAATACGTTCCTGCGCAAAAAGAGGGCGAGCAGGGGCATAGCGAAATCAAAAACGTCCAGATCAACCGCGCGAGTGCGCTTTGGCAGCTGCCGAAAAGCAGCCTAAAACCGAGCGATTACAATGAATTTTACAAGCAGATCAGCCACGATAGCGGCGATCCGCTGTTTTACATCCACACCAAGGCCGAGGGCACGCACGAATACACGACGCTTTTTTACGTGCCGAGCAGCGAGCCTTTCGATCTATACCGCGTCGATTATCAAAGCGGCGTGAAGCTCTATGTCAAGCGCGTTTTCATCACCGACGACGCCAAAGAGCTGCTGCCTAGCTACCTACGCTTCGTGCGCGGCATAATGGACGTCGAGGATCTGCCGCTAAACGTAAGCCGCGAAATTTTACAGGAAAATCGAATTCTAGCCTACGTCCGCGAACAGAGCGTGAAAAAAATTCTATCCGAGCTAGAAAAGCTTTTGCAGAACGATCGTGAAAAATACATAAAATTTTACGAATTATTCGGCAAGGTTTTGAAAGAGGGACTTTACGGCTTCGGCGCAAACAAAGAGGAAATTTTAAAACTTTGTCTTTTCAAATCAAACCTGCGAGACGGTCTCATCACGCTTAGTGAGTATAAGGAAAAAATGAAAGAGGATCAAAAAGAGATCTATTATATCGCGGGAAACAGCGCCGCGATGCTTAAAAGCTCGCCTCTGATCGAGAAATTTAACGCCGAGGGCACGGAAGTGCTGCTCTGCGACGATGAGATCGATACGATCGTGATGCCTGGCATTTTTGAGTTTGATAAGACGCCTGTAAAAAACGCGACTTCGATCAAGCAGGAGGCCACAAGCGACGATGCCGCGACGCCGCAAGCCAAAGAGATCGCCGCAAAGATCAAAGAAATTTTAGGCGAACGCGTCAAGGATGTTAAAATTTCATCGCGTCTAAGCGGCTCGCTTTCCTGCCTTGTTTTTGACGAGAACGATCCCGATTTTGCGACGCAGCAGCTACTTAAGCAGATGGGAGGCCGCAATCTGCCGCCAATAAAGCCGATTTTGGAAATCAATGCAGATCACGAGATCATCAAAAAGCTGCAGGCCGATAAGCTGATGCTACCGCAAGTAGCCGAGATAATCTACGATCTCGCGCGCCTTAGCGAGGGGCAGGAGCTGGAAAATCCGAGCGAGTTTATTAAAAACGTAAACGAGCTGATCGCAAAGGCTCTGTAGATTATCTAAATTTAGGGCTTCGATCCGCTAGCAAAATTCCGCGCGGCTGCATATATCTATGTAGCCGCGTTTTAAATTTAAAGAGAAATTTCTGCAGGCAAACTTCACGAGCTTTTTAAATTTTAAAATTTAAAAGCGGCGAAATTTCACCCTTTGATTTCAGTAAAATTCTATCCGGCGGCTTGGTTTGGCGTTTTGGAAATTTTAAAATTTTGATCGCTTTTATCCGCGAGCCGAGGTCGGAGCGAGAGCCGAAAATATTCATAAAGGCGGGCGAGCCGTTCTTTGACATCATGTCCTCGAAAAACTCCTCCGCACCGCCCGCGTGTCCGTAAGCCCACTCTAAAATTTTAAGCGACTCGGCGTCTGCTGTGGCCTTTTGCGAGCGCGAGAACTTGCTACTTGCCGCCGCCGAGACGTATGATGAAATTTTATCGTCGGAATATCAGCGAGACCGCGAGCGCGCTGCCTATGCCTTTGGCGTAGTCGCGGTGCTTGAAGTGCGACAGCTCGTGCGGCGCGGCATGTATGAGGTCGGCAACAACCCGGACGGAGGCACCGCCTACAAGCTCATCCATACCGCAGTCGTGCCTCTAGCGGTCAAGACGTGCACCGCGCAGGTCGTGGGCATTTCACAGACCGTCAAAAAACGAATGAAAGAGGCCGATATGGACTACTTCCACCGCTCGCACGCTTGGATGACGAGCTTTGGTCCTTACGACAAGCCGCAATACGCCGTAACGGTGCTAGTCGAACACGGCGGCGGCGGTGGAAGCGCAGCAGGTCCCGTGATAATGCAAATCTACGAAAAGCTCGCCCAGATGGGCTACATCGACGCCAACGCAACGACTATCAAAGACAGCGCAAAGAAAACGAAGTAGAGCGGAAATTTAAAATTATAAAATTTTAGAATTCCGCCTGTCCTTCACGGGCTTTAAATTTTGAAATTTATCCGCTTCCGTAAGTCTGAAATTTTAAAATTTAGCCTAGTGCGTTGGCGTGGAATTTTAAAATTTTACCTAGCAATGGGCTTGAAATTTGGTAAGCCAAGCGGTTAATTTTAAATACATCATAATAATAAAACGGATAGAATGCGCTAAAATATTTACATGCAAGCAAGAGATTTTATTGATAAAGAGATGATAGTAGCCGTAAGGTTTTTGATGGTACAATCATTGAGGAGGAGCAATTTTTTCTTCTTGCCTTTGATAAATATTTGGAGAAAAAGAAATTTTATAGAAGCGAATACGTATAAAATTAAAACATAAAAATAAGATGAAATGGAATTTAGTAAATTATGTATGATTACCAATAGATTTTGAGGAGCAAGAATTGAAGGCTATTTTTTATTGGCTATTGACGGAAATTAATTCTAAAGAGAGATATTTGATTGCAATGGATTGGAATAAGTTTTTGACTTTCCCCTTTTCTATATTTAAATACAATAAGATATTGTTTTTTATATATTTATTATGTCTTATACTTTTTGTAAATCTGGATATAGCCGTCCCAAATTTTCTTATTGGAAGTATTATTAAGCTTTTTTTTAACTATATTCTTTTTGTTATTTCCGCTATCTTTTTGCGTAAAAAATGAAATGTTAGAAAAATATTCTTTTAAAACAACGATCCCTATCGAATATTTTGCGAGCGGCTTTTTTATTATATTCTGTATCTATTTGTATCTATTTAATAGCAAATTTAGGATATTTGTTTCAAGTGATTTTAAGGCAGAATTTAATCTATTACATACACTATCTTTTATACTAATATCAGCTTTAATATATTTTTGTTACGGACTATTTTCTTATTTCAAAAAGATAAAAACTATAAATTTTATATTTTTGATTCTCTCGGCTCAAGTCTTTTATTTTGATAGGTTTATATATAATTTTTTTGATAAAAATTTTGATTACGGAGTCTCCGCATTTATTGCCTTCTATCTAGGAATATGCGCAAGTTTTTTGTATGATAATATTATCAAACATAAGGAGCTTACAGGCTTGTTCTGAGAAGCGTTTAGAGTGGATGTTTCTTTTTGGCACTTTTAAAGAGGTGCTTGCCGATAAGCCGAATATAAAACAACACCTTAATAAGAATATAAAATATCAAATAGGGCAAAAATAATATATCACTATGTCGAATGTGCACTTTGGTTTATAGTAAATGCTTCTATTTGGGTAAGTGCCATAATTGCGATATAGGTTTAGTAATGTCGAAATTTTAGAATAGAGATGTAAATATGATATAATTCATTTCGAAAATATTGATGCAAGATTAAAATTTAGATTTAAATTCTATTTTAATGAAAGGAGATTTCGAATGAAACTCATCAAACTAAGTTTAGCTGCGGCGGTTTGCGCATGTGCGGTATCCTCGCTAAGCGCGGCGGATAGCGTAGCCGAAGCGATCACTAATGGTAAGCTTGGCGGAACGGTAAAGACAACTTACGCCAGTAAAACCGTAGATAATAGAGGCGAAGCCGCTACGGGCGATAACGACTACGAGGCATTCGGCGTGGGTCTTGAGCTCGGATACGTTACCGATCCTCTTTACGGCTTTAGAATAGGGCTTACCGGGCAAGGCTGGTTGATGCCGTATCACGTAGGCTCAAGCAATAAGATCGCCTACGACAAGGAGTGGTATACTAAAGGTGCGGTATTATCGGAATTATACCTAGGATACGGCATAGGAAATACCGATATAAAGGCGGGTAGACAATATGTCGTTACTCCGCTGGTAGCAGGCAACTATACGAGGGCGTTTAAAGAGGCTTTCGAGGGCGTAGCGATATCCAATAAAGATATCCCCGATACTACCTTGTGGGGCGGATGGTTTTATAAATTCCAAGGAAGGAGTAAAACCGCTATGGGCGCTCCAGCCGGCGAAGGAAAGGCTCCTTTGTTTAAAGATAGGGTGATTCTGGGTAATATGACCGGTCCGGTCGCCGTAAAATTTGAAAATATCTTCTCCGCATATGTTCAAAATAAATCCTTGCCTTATACTACTTTAACCGGCGCTTACGCAGCGGTAACGGACGTAAAACCCGCTAACGCATTAAAAGACGGCGACGTTAGCCTGTATCTTGCCGAGGCAAATGTAAAAGTGCCGGTAGGCGAGATTTTAAAGCTGGGATTTGATCTTAACTACAAAGGCTCGCGCGTAGACGGAGGGCTGGAGCCAAGAAGGCTTGACGGCGATATGTTCGGCGCAAGAGTCTCGGTTAGCGAGTTTTTCGGATTCGGCCTATCGTATGCCTATACGACCGTTAGCGACGACGATGCCGTTATTTTGGGCGTCGGCAACGGCCCTGGATCATACACCGCTCTGCCTATTAGAGGTCCGTTCGTCTTTACAGGATATGCGGGTATGGATACGCACAAGATCGTGCTTGATTACAACTTCGGCGCTATCGGCTTGGATGGCTTCAAAACCGCGCTACACTACGTAAAAGGCGATCAGGACAGAGTAGGCGGCACGAATAATATCAATGCTAGCGGGGCTGCGAGCCAAAAGGTCGGCACCAGCATGGACGTAGAGGGCTGGGCGGTAACGGCAAACTACGCTCCTAAGGCCGTTAAGGGGCTAAGCTTGGGCGTAACCTACACTGCGCTTGAGAGAAGCGACCACTACGCTAGCGGCGTAAATAGGAAGTTCGACGAGAATGAGATATGGTTGCAAGCTGCGTATAAATTTGATCTAAGCGCCAACTAAAGCTTTAAAGAGCGGAGTATTTTCCGCTCTTTCTCATCCGTATTATTTTGCCTCGTATATGACGCAAAAAAGGGCGTTTAAACCCGAAAAATTTACTCTTCCTCATCGTGCATTATCAAACGGGCTCGTGCTTGATAAATGTTTCATCCAAACCTCCTAAATTTAAACATGTTCTTGAAATTTTAATGAAACGGAGGTGAAATTTATCTAAAATTTCGCTGCAGAGCTTGACGTACCGAAATTTAAATAAAACTTGGGCGTTGAAATTTTGACGAGGATTTTATTCTGCGCGCTTTATAGGAATTTTAAATTTATAAGAATTTTAGAAATTTTCTTACAATTACAAGAAATATACCTTTCTAGCGTTTTAAATCTTTTGATACGAAAGCGCGACTTGGATATTTTTTTTAGGTGCATCATTACAGACCCTCTTATTCCAGGCACATTTAAAATTCCTTTTGGAATACGCTCTGCAACAAACACCATTTTATTCCTCCTTTTTATAGGTTAAGTCTTGTAGTTCCATTGTATAGTTTGGATCCGATTGCCACGCATCATAATCGCCATAAGCTTCTAAACTTTTCTGTAATAAGTGAAAAATATTTTGCATTTGTGCTTTGGAATTTAAACTAGACTTTAACCCTAAGACTTTCCAAATACGATGAAATTTCTTTGGACTTATTGTGCTATCAATATCAAAATTATAGTCCAGCAT
>CAURMQ010000083.1:0-7880 GCA_963525765.1 uncultured Campylobacter sp.
AAAATTTTAAAATTTATCGGATTTTATGTTTCGCACGATGAAATTTCACTTTAGCTTTAAAATTCCGCTGCGATAAAATGCAAAATCCGCTTGTGCTTTCAAATTTAGCCGGGGCAAACTTTTAAATTTTATAGAATTTTGAAATTTTAAAATTTCGGCTCGCGCAGCATTTTAAGGGCTGGCGCGAGAGCGTCCGCAAAGCCCATAAATTTTTCAAATTCTTCCGCGCTAAGCTCTGCGCTAAACTCCGCTCCCGCAGCGCCAAAGCTCGCTTCATAAACGAAACCCGATTTTTTTAAAAAATGTTCAAATTTAGCCACCGCCGCAAACGGCACGAAAAACGCGCACTTTTTACGCAGCACGAATTCCACTAGCTCTGCGGCGTCCGCGGCGGCGTCTATCGCGGCATTTGCGCTACTAGCGTATGCGCGCACTAGCCCGCCAGTACCCAGCTTGATGCCGCCGAAGTAGCGCACCACGAGCACGGCGGCATTAATTAGCTCGGCGCCGCGAAGCGCGTTTAGGCACGGCGCGCCCGCGGTCGATTTGGGCTCGCCGTCGTCGCTCGAGTTTTCTACGATCTGCCCGGGCTCACCCAGCGCGCGATACGCCCAGACGATATGGCGCGCCTTGGGATGCTGCTGTCGCAACTGCGCACGCAGCGCCTCAAAGCTCGCTAGCGGCGCGAGATAGGCGATGAAGCTTGATTTTTTGATCTCCTGCGCGGCGCTGATCTCTTTTTCAATCGTTTTCAAGGCTTTCCTTTGCGGAATTTTATCTTTTTTGCATTATAATAAAAGTTCAAAAAAAGATCAAAGGAGCTTCATGATTCAGACTTGTTTATTTCCCGCGGCGGGCTACGGCACGCGCTTTTTGCCCGCGACTAAATCGCTACCAAAAGAGATGCTTCCGATCCTTACCAAGCCGCTCATTCACTACGGCGTGGACGAGGCGCTGGAAGCGGGTATGGACAATATGGCATTCGTCACTGGTCGCGGCAAGCGCGCTCTGGAGGATTATTTCGACCGCAGCTACGAGCTGGAAGATCAAATTTCAGGCAGCAGCAAGGAGTATCTGCTCGACGAAATCAGGGCGCTTATGAAGCGCTGCACCTTCTCTTTTACGCGCCAAGAACAGATGAAGGGGCTCGGTAACGCGATTTATACGGGTAAAATTTTAATCCGCGACGAGCCTTTCGGAGTGGTGCTCGCAGACGATCTGTGCGTGAACGAAAACGGCGAGGGCGTGCTTGCGCAGATGGTTAAAATTTACGAAAAATACCGCTGTAGCGTCGTTGCAGTGATGGAAGTACCGCCGCAGGACGTAAACAAATACGGCATCATCGCCGGCAAAAGCATCAGCGACGATCTGATAATGGTCTCGGATATGATTGAAAAACCTGAGCCTGGCGAGGCTCCGTCAAATTTAGCCATCATCGGGCGCTACATCCTAACGCCCAATATTTTCGATCTCATTGAGCAGACGGCGCCCGGCAAAAACGGCGAGGTGCAGATCACCGATGCGCTTTTGAAGCAGGCTCAAAACGGCGTGGTGATCGCGTATAAATTTAAAGGCACTCGCTTCGACTGCGGCTCGGTAAAAGGCTACGTGGAGGCGATCAAATATTTCTACGAGCGAGAATTCGGCGATGGTAAAAAATGAGCTGTTTTTCCCGCCGGCAAAAGACGGCGCGCTAGAAGAGATAGCGGCAAAAATCCGCGCCGAATACGAAAGCGGCGAAATAGGCTACTACCGCCTGCCGCAGCAAGGCGCGGGCGTAATAGCGCAGGCGCAGGAATTTTTTAGCGCGCGAAGCTACGACGGGGTCGTGCTTTTGGGCATCGGCGGCTCCAGCGTGGGCGTGCGAGCGCTTTATGAGATGCTGCGTCCGCGCGTAAGAAAGAATTTGCGCTTTGAAATTTTGGATAATCTCGACGGGCACAGTGTAAACCGCGCGCTTGAAGGGTTAAATTTTGCTCGCACTATCTTCATAGTATCCTCCAAATCGGGCGGTACGATTGAAACGATCTCGCTTTTTAAGGTCGTTTTGCGGCGTTTTGGAATTTCAAATTTAAAAGCGCTAGCTAAAAATTTCATCTTCATCACCGATGCGGGCTCGCCGCTGGATGTCTTCGCGCGTGAGCACGGCGCCTGCGTGATAAATATGCCTGCTAACGTAGGCGGCCGTTTTAGCGTGTTAAGTGCGGTAGGGCTAGTGCCCGCAGTTGGGTTAGGTCTTGATGCAAGCGCGATGCTGCGCGGGGCTGCCGTCGCAAAAGAGCGGTATCTGGATGAAATTTTAGCAGGCGATCCCGCTAAAATCGCGGAGAATAAAATTCTACGAAAAGCCCATCACTACGCCACGCACAAAAGTGCGAAAATCAACATCCTTTTTAGCTATGGCGACGCGCTGCGCGCATTGGGCGAGTGGTATGTGCAGCTCTGGGCGGAAAGCCTAGGTAAAAAGATCGGCTTTAGCCGCGAGGGACTTACTCCTGTAGGGCTTGTAGGCTCGCGCGATCAGCACAGCTTCCTTCAGCTCATAATGGACGGCGTAAAGGATAAGACCGTGACCTTCTTAAAGCTCACGGACAACGGCACTACGGACGCGGTGCCTGGTATCAGTCTGCAAGGTCTTGAGGGCTGCGACTTCGTAAACGGCATGCGACTGGATGAGGTGCTAAATCTGCAGTGCGATGCTACGCTGCAAGCCGTGCTAAATGAGGGTATCAGCGTCGATCTTATCGAGGTTTCGCAGCTTTGTGAACAGAGCGTGGGCGAGCTATTTTACTACTTCGAGCTGCTAACCAGCGCTACTGGAGCGATACTGGGCGTCAGCACTTATGATCAGCCGGGCGTCGAGGTAGGCAAGAGAATTTTAAAATCGCTAGTTTTGAAATCGCGAGATTAGAATTTGCTGCGCTAGCTAGACGGAATTTCGTCGGGCTAAATTTTACTAAAGCCAGGCTCTACTCGCGCCCTATTTTGCTTGGGCAAAATTTTAGAATTTTAAAATTACCGCTGTGAAATTCTGCGCGTAAAATTTACGCCGCGGAATTTTGATTTCTCGCTACGAAGATTTGGAATTTTGTCGCAAAATTTCACGGCAGAATTCCAAGATTGCACCGCGAGGCGTAAAAATTTTGCGACTTGCAAGCGCACAGGGAGATGAAATGAAAATCACGAAGATCGATCACTTCGTCCTAGTTACGGAGGATCTGCAAAAATGCGTGGAATTTTACGAAGGGATTTTGGGCTTAGAGTATATTTGCGAGGGCGGCAAACACAGCCTGCGTTTCGGCTCTTCAAAGATCAATATCCACACCCGCGCGGGCGAATTTGCGCCGTTTGCGGTGCGTCCTAGCGCAGGCTCGGCGGATTTTTGCCTCATCTGCGAAGATCAAAGCGCGCCGCAGCTCAAAACGGAGCTTGAAAGCAAAGGAGTGCAAATAGAGCTTGGCGTCGTGCCTCGCACCGGCGCGCGCGGCGCTATGCAAAGTATCTATCTGCGCGATCCTGACGGCAATCTCGTAGAGCTCGGCGTATATGAAAGCGGCGATGATTAGCGCGTAAATTTTAAAGGCAAAATTTCAAGCGGAGCGTTAGAATTTAAATTTTCTAAATTTTACCTTTTTACTAAATACCGACAAGGTGCGCGGGACGGTATCTAAATCTATATGCGTTTTGCGCATAAAATACTCTTTTAATTCCAGATACTCTTTTTCGCTATAAATCAAAACATTTATAATTCTAAGATCGCCCGTTTCGCCGTATATCACAAGCCGGTCATAGATGCCTAAGCATCTGAAACTGCCATTTTTAAGATGCATCAATATACCCGCTCCGAATAGGCTAATTGCTATCATCGAAATTAGCGCGATCATCGCATGCATTCCGCGCATAACGTATGCGCCCAAGGGCCAAAGCGACAAAAACAGCATTTCGGGTATGCTTATCCTCTGCTGCCGGTCCCAGCGCGGATCAAAACTAATCGCAACGGCGCCGATTTGTTCAAGCTTCAAAGATTTATAAGCTTTATCTTCTTTGTAATATTTGATATCCGAATCGTTAAATACGAAATAGACGCCCTTTTGTTGCTTTCGCCTGATAAAAAACATTACCAAAGCGAAAGGGAGTAGTCTAAAATTTTTGGGCTCAATGGGGTTTACTACGGTAACGACCGAGATGAAGAATAAGCATCCTATAAGCGTAGCAATCGTGGAATATTTCATATAATCGTAAAAAGCATAGTCTTTTATTATTATCGGATCTTTGTCGTAGTCTCTGGCTTTATAATTTTGCTGCAAAGAGCCGTTGTCATCCGATATAAAATTTTGCGGCTCTGCTTTATTTTCATAGGCAGAATTCTGATCCGCTTCGGCTTCTGAATTTAAAGCGCCAGGATCGGAATTTAGGGTTTCAGAATTTGAAGCTTCGAAATTTGAAGATTTATAATTCAAGAATTTAGAATTCGGGGCTCTATAATTCAGGGATTCAGAATTTGAAGCTTCGAAATTTAAAACTTCAAAATTAGAGGCTTCGGAATTCTGGATTTCAGAATTCGGGACTTTAAAATTTTCGCCGTTAGAATTTTGTTCCGAGCCCCGCTTCGGCTCTTGATGCCGCTTTTGTAGTAGCCTTTTTAATTCCTCAAGCCTGCCTTGATCCATTTTTGCTGCCTTTAAATTTTGGACGCGCCATTTTATACCCTCGCCGCTTAAAGCTCAGTAAATTTTACCGCGCGTCCGTCGCGCGCAGGCAAGCCCGACGAACCGAAACGATGCCGACGGATCAGGCGCCGCGAAACCGCCTTTTTGTACAAAGCTTTAAGCTTATCTGCGGGCCAAATTTCATCTCAAATCGCACAACCGCCTTCTGTGCCGGCGCTTGTCGCGTGAGATCACGCCCGAATAAGCATCATATCCGCCGCGGGCCGCACCGAGGCTTCGACGCCGTGCGGAAAAAAAGGCTCGGACGACAAAAGCCGCGCCTAGCCGTACAAATTTAGCGCGAGCTCGGCCGCTCAAGGCACTTGCAAATTTTATCTATACTTTAGCGTCTGTTTGCAAGCTCGCACAGTTCTTGCGCAGTGCGCCGAAATGGGGTGTCGCCCAATCCGATACAAAATCTAAAACGCGCCAAATCCGGACGATCTAGGCCTTAAAAATGCACTTTAAATTTCGCCCAAAAGCTTCTGCCGGGCTCATAAAGCCTCGTGCCGTTGGGGATAGTCTCGTAGCCTGCGATACCGCCGCCGTAGCCGCCTTTTGAGTTATGATAGGCATATTTGGCGTCGTTCAGGTTTTCCGCCGCTAGCAAAAATTGATAATTTTTATATTTATAGCCCGCGCTTAACCCCAGCGTCCAAAAGCTATCGCTCTTACCCAGGTCCATACCGCCCACGTCGCCGTAGCCTTTTTGCGCGCGGTTTTGCGACGCATTAGCGTAGAAGTCGGCTTTGACGAACCAGTCGGGCTTTTCTAAGCCGGCGCTTAGCTTAAACGCTAGAGGCGAAACCTTAGGCAGCGCGTCGCCGTCTTTTAAGCCGCCCGCGTTTTTAGTCACCTTGCCGTAGACATAGGATACGCCCGCCCCCAGCCTAAACATATCGGCTAGCAGCCTAGTGCCCTCTATCTCGCCGCCGTATAGCAGGGCGTCGGTATTAAAGGCGTCTGAGGACATGCCCATAGGATTATATTTTAGCATGATATAATCATCCATCTTTGAGACGAAAAAATTCGCGCTTAGTTCGTAATTTTGATCTTTTAGTACGGCGCCAAAATCCAGCTGAGTATTTCTTTCTTTACGTAGCTCTAAGTTCGCGTCCTTATTTGTTTCCCAGTGATCAGGTAGTCTTTGTGCGTGCCCTAGACCTGCGTAGAGAGTTAAATTTTGCAGATATTTTTCGTATCTAAAAAACCCTGAGAATAAATTTTCTTTCCTGCTTTTATGCGTTTTTAGCAGTTTTCTCTCGCCCGCGTCCAGCCTAAGTCCGCCAAAAAGCCCGTAGTCGTTTTCAAGGACGTATTCGTTTTGAGTGTAGATAGTTTTATACGTTACCTTGCGCTCTTTTACGTGCGGCTTTGATACGGCGGCGTCCATTTCGGCTTTAGATACGCCGGCTCCGCCCGTTCCAGCGCCTCTCCACTTAAATACATCCTCAGAGTACCCAGCGCCAAGATAGCTTGTTAGATTATCGAAATTTAACTCGCCTTCTAGCTTAAAGCCGTACATATCGCGTATCGGGTGGCTGATGCTATATCCCTTGCCGCGCCCCGTGCCCGGCACCACCGGACGCATGGTGAAGTTGTCCATTATGTGATCGATCTGATGATAGTACGAACTTAGCCTGATCTTGTGCTCGCCGACGTCTTGTTCAAATTTGAGCCCGAAAGATTTACGGTCAAACTGCACGCCGTCTCTCATCCTGTCCGCATACGCCGCTTCGCCCTCGCCCAGGTCCGTGCTAAGCTGAATGGCGGTAGAATCGGTAGGCGTGATCGTGCCCACGAGCGAGACGCTGTTGCGTTTATAGTGCGTATGCATTTTCTGTCCGCCGCCGCTTTTATAGTCGCCGCTCTCGTAATGTCCGCCCGAGATCTGCAAGCTGCCCCATTCATTGCCCACGACGGCGTCGGCTACGGTTTCGAAGCGTCTAAAGCTTCCGCCTAGCACGCTAAAATTCCCGCCGAATTGCGTTTTATCTAGTCTTAAAATATCTCGATCGAAGAAAATACCGCCGCTGATGAGCGCTCCATATCTGACGTCCTGCGGACCTTTGACGATGCGCACGGAGTTGTAGTTTTGCGCCGAGATGTAGGTGATGGGCGTATCCATACGCATGCCGCAGCCGCCGTTTAGCGTGCTGCCGTCGATGAGCACGGGCAGTCTGGACGCCGTCTGCGAGCGGTAATAAACCTCGCTGCCGCCTCCGCCCTTGCGCTCCATCGAAAAGCCGCTTAAGTTCAAAAGCGATTTTGCGATGTCGCCGTTTTCTAAAATAGTGTCTTTACCCGCGATCTCCACCTTCGTGGGCTCTTGCAAGATAGATTTTTTAAAATTCGACGATACGATTATCGTGCCTAAATTTACGTCCTTGCTCGCAGCATCGTCTGCGCTCAAGGCGCCGCATAGCAAAACCCCCGCCACAACGTAAGATAACTTCATTTTTGATCCTTTGGATATTATGATAAACGATTGCGAAATTTAATCATAAAAAATATTAAATTTATATTAAATTTAATATTTTAAAAAGTCAAAATTTTACGCCGTAAATCCCAAGCCGAAGGGCGCTTCGGAAAAATATATAGCGATCCTTTAATCGCTAGAATTTAAATTTCCTAAATTCTATCTTTTCATTAAAGATCGACATCGTGCGCTGAAGATTGTTTATATCTTTTTGCATCGTTTGCATAAAATAATCTCTCAGCTGCAGATATTCCTCTTTATTTGCCATCAAGATATTTAGTATCTCGACCTCAGCGTTTTCTTTATAAAGCACAAGCTGATCGTGAAGACCGAAAAAGCTAAGACTGCCGTTAAGCAGATGCATATAGGCTTTGGTAGTTAAAATGGAAAAGCAAAAAGTAAAAATTATCGCCACGCCATTGATCGGCTCTCCCGTCGTATAGCAGCCGAGCAAAAACCAAAGAACAAGAAAGACCTTTATATAAATAGGTATTTTTTGCTTCCAGCTCCATCTCCAATCAAAGCTTAAAGCCATAGCGCCGATTGTATTTATCTCGAACGTTTTACGAATCTTATTTTTATTGTAATATAAAATTTTATCGTTATAAAACACAAAGTATGCACCGTCTCTATTCATAAAATTTGTTACGAATATTACCAAGACCAAAGGAAGGAGGCGAAACATTTTAATG
>CAURMQ010000084.1:0-7843 GCA_963525765.1 uncultured Campylobacter sp.
CCGTAGGTATCGCGGGCGGATTCGACAAAAACGCCACGATGATCGCGCCGCTGGCAGCTCTTGGCTTCGGACACATCGATTTTGGCACCTTTACGCCGCGTCCTCAAAGCGGCAACGAAAAGCCGCGACTTTTTCGCCTCGTTAGCGAGCAGAGCATTCAAAACGCGATGGGCTTTAACAATGAAGGCGCCGATATTATCGAGCGTCGCGTGCGAAAAATTTATCCTTTTGTAATCCCGATCGCCGCAAATATCGGCAAAAACAAAGCGACCCCGAACGAGGATGCACTGAGCGATTATGAAGCCTTAGGTCGTAAATTTAACGGGCTGTGCGATTTTTTCATCATCAACGTAAGCTCGCCGAACACACCAAATCTGCGCGCTTTGCAAGAAAACAGCTTCATAAGCGAGCTGATCGGGGCGATGAAAAAGATCACGAACAGGCCGCTCGTCTTAAAGCTGGCGCCCGATATGAGCGCGGATCAGGCGATCGCGCTGTGCGAGTGCGCGGTGCAAAGCGGCGCAAGCGGCATCATCATAAACAACACTAGCGTTGATTATTCGCTAAGTCCCAATGCCAGGGACTTCGGCGGCTTAAGCGGCAGGCTGATCACCGAAAAATCGCGCGAGCTTTTCGCGCAGGTCGCTCGCGAGCTCTTCGGCCGCACGATCCTGATCAGCTGCGGCGGTATAGACAGCGCGCAGGAGGCCTACGAGCGCATCAAATCGGGCGCGAGCCTGGTTCAAATTTTTACCGCCTTTATCTTCAAAGGCCCGTTCGTCGCAAAATCGATCAACGAGGGGCTGGCGGAGCTTTTGCGCGCAGACGGCTTTAAAAACATAAGCGAGGTGGTCGGAGTAAATTTAAAAGATCGCGCGGGCGAAGGATACGGCGCGAGAAGCGATCAGGCCAAAAATCGCGACAACGGCGCGAACTTTGGCGCTTGCGAAAGCAAAGAGGCGGATGTCAAAACGGATGAAATTTCAGGCACGACCAAAGGCGAGGAAACGAGCAGAATTTCAAACGTGCCAAAAAGTAAGGATGTGGACGGAATTTCAAACGACGGCAAAAGCGAAATATCGGGCACCCAAGCCGATAAAATTCTCGCCGCTAAAACAGATGAAATTCCCGCCGTTCAAACAAACTCAAGCTCCAAAGCAGACGAAAATTCCGACGCTTCAGCAAATTTAAACGCCTTGGTAAGCGCAGATACCGCGACAGATCGAAGCTCGGCTGAACAAAGCGGCACAAAAAGCGAAAATTCCGAGGTTAAAAACACAAAGCGCAACGGCGCAGAGAGCGAGAATTTAGAGGCTAAAAGCGCAAAGCAAAGCAGCGCCGATGAGAAGCAGGATAAAATTTTAAAAAGAGCTTCCAAAAGCGGTGCGGATCAGAAGCGAAGCCAAACTTCAAAAAGCGGCGCAGGTTCCAAACGCGGTAAAATTTCAAAGGACGCTACGCAAAAAGACGCCGCGCAGAAGGATACTGCGAAGGATAATGACGTTTCGCAGAAAGATGGCGCGCAGGATAACGCCTCGCAGCAGAAAGATGCCGCAGCTAAAAATCTCTCGAAAAGCGACGCAAAGAGCGAGAATTTAGAGGCCAAAAACGCAAAACAAAGCAGCGCGGCGAGCAAAACTGCAAAAACTAAAACCGCGCAGAAAAATAAAACCGCAACTAAAGCCACGCCGAAAAATAGCGCAGAAAGCAAAAGCTCCAAGGCCAAAAACGTAAAGCAAAGCGGCGCCAAAACTAAAAATGCCGAGGCCAAAGAGACCAAAGAGCTTAAAGAGGCCAAAGAAGCGAGCGGTACCCAAGACGCGGAGCAAAACTCAAGCAAAAAACGAAAGGCGAAAAAAGATTAATGTTTCCGAAATTTAAGAAAATCACGCTGCAAAACGGACTTCAAATTTATCACATCCCGATGAATAAAGGCAGCGGCGTCATCAGCGTGGACGTGTTTTACAACGTTGGCTCGCGCGACGAGACGATGGGCAAAAGCGGCATCGCGCACATGCTGGAGCATCTAAATTTTAAATCCACGAAAAATCGCAAGGCGGGCGAGTTCGACGCGATCGTAAAGGGATTTGGCGGCGTAAACAACGCAAGCACAGGCTTTGATTACACGCACTACTTCATCAAGTGCGCGAGCTCAAATTTAGAGGTCTGCTTGGATCTTTACGCCGACATTATGCAAAACTTGAGCCTCAAAGACAAAGAATTTCAGCCCGAGCGCAAGGTCGTGCTCGAGGAGCGGCTGTGGCGCACCGATAACGATCCGTTCGGATACCTATTTTTCAGGCTCTACAACGCCGCGTTTTTGTACCACCCATACCACTGGACACCGATCGGTTTTCGCAAGGACATCGAAAACTGGAGTATCAAAGATATCAAGGAATTTCACGCTAAATTTTATCAGCCGCAAAACGCCGTGCTGCTGATCACCGGCGACATCGGCGAAAAGGCGGCGTTTGATGCGGCTAAAAAATATTTCGCGCCCGTAAAAAATAAAAGCGAAATTCCGCGCCCTCACTGCACAGAGCCTGCGCAAGACGGCGAGAAGCTTAGCGTTATTTATAAAAACAGCGAGGCGCAGATCGTTGCAGTCGCCTTTAAAATTCCGCCGTTTAACCACCCAGACGCCGCGGCGATCAAAGCGATGGATATATATCTTAGCGGCGGCAAGAGCTCGCTTTTACAGCGCGTGCTGGTCGATGAAAAAAAGCTCGCCAATCAGATCAACATCTACGATATGAGCGCCAAGGATGAGAATTTATTTATAGTCTTTGCCGTTTGCAACCAAGGCGTAAGCGGCGAGGCGCTGAGAGATGAAATTTTGGCGCTGATCGAAAAAGCCAAAAAAGCTAAAATAAGTGACGATGATATGCTGAAGATCAAAAACACCTTAAGTAGCGATCTGATCTACTCCCTCGACAGCGCTAGCAAGGTAGCGCAGATGTACGGCAGCTACATCGTCCGCGGCGATCTAGACGCGCTATTTAGGCTGGAGCGCGAGATCAAAAGTCTAGATAAAAACGCGGTTAAAAAAGCGATGAAAACCTATCTAAGCCTTAAAAATTCCACGAGCATTATCTTACGAAAGGAAAACGATGAATAAAAATGTCATAATCGGCTCTATGACGGCGCTGATCACGCCTTTTAAAGAGGGCAAACTAGACGAGCAGACCTACGCTAAGCTCATCAAAAGACAGATCGCAAACGGCATAAGCGCGGTCGTGCCCGTTGGCACCACGGGCGAGAGCGCGACGCTGACGCACGACGAGCACCGCGTCTGTATCGAGATCGCCGTAGACGCGTGCAAGGGCACGGACGTCAAAGTGCTAGCGGGCGCGGGCAGTAACGCAACTCACGAAGCGATCGGACTCGCGCAGTTTGCGCAGGCTCACGGCGCGGATGGAATTTTATCCGTAGCGCCCTACTACAACAAACCCACCCAAAAGGGGCTGTATCTGCACTACAAAGCGATCGCGAGCTCGGTAGATCTGCCCGTGCTGCTATATAACGTCCCGGGTCGCACCGGCTGCGACATCGCCGCAGATACGATCATCAAGCTTTTTAACGACTGCGAGAACATCTACGGCGTCAAAGAAGCCAGCGGCAGCATCGATAAATGCGTCGATCTACTCGCGCACGAGCCGTGCCTTAGCGTGCTTAGCGGCGAGGATGCGATCAACTATCCGATCCTAAGCAACGGCGGCAAGGGCGTGATCTCGGTCACCGCAAATTTACTGCCCGATTACACGGCGAGGCTCACGAAATTTGCGCTACAAAATGAGTTTTTAAAGGCCAAGCAGATCAACGACGATCTCTACGCTATCAATAAAATTTTATTCTGCGAGAGTAATCCGATCCCGATCAAAGCGGCGATGTATATTGCAGGCCTAACGCCGAGCTTGGAGTACCGCTTGCCGCTTTGCGAGCCGAGCGCGGAAAACCTCAAAAAAATAGAAAACGTAATGAAACAATACACTATCAAAGGATTTTAATTGACGAACGAATTTAAAGGAAAAACGCTAGTTATCAGCGGCGGCACGAGAGGCATAGGCAGGGCGATAGTTTTGGAATTCGCAGCTGCAGGGGCAAATATCGCTTTTACGTATAATTCCAATGAGGAGCTGGCGACTTCTCAAGCAACCGATCTTGAAAAAGCTTACGGCATCAAGGCGCGCGCTTACGCGCTCAATATCTTGGAGCCCGAGACCTACAAGGAGCTTTTTGCCAAGATCGACGAGGATTTTGCGCGAGTGGATTTTTTCATCTCAAACGCCATCATCTCGGGTCGCGCGGTCGCGGGCGGATACACTAAATTTATGAGGCTAAAGCCGCGCGGCATCAACAATATCTTTACCGCGACCGTAAACGCTTTCGTCGTAGGCGCTCAAGAAGCGGCAAAGCGCATGGAAGCGGTAGGCGGCGGCTCGATCATCTCGCTTAGCTCCACTGGAAATTTAGTCTATATCGAAAACTACGCGGGTCACGGCACTGCAAAAGCCGCAGTTGAAGCGATGGCGCGCTATGCCGCGACCGAGCTCGGCGAGAAAAACATCCGCGTAAACGTCGTTAGCGGCGGACCGATCGAGACGGACGCGCTTAGGGCCTTTACGAACTACGAAGAGGTGCGCGATAAAACCGCCGAGCTTAGCCCGCTAGGACGCATGGGGCAGCCAGAGGATCTAGCTGGAGCATGTTTATTTCTGTGCTCTAGCAAGGCTAGCTGGGTGACAGGGCACACCTTCATCGTCGATGGCGGAACGACCTTTAAATAATGCTAAATTTACCCAATATTTTAGCGAGCTTTCGCGTTGCGCTGGCGCCGCTGTTTTTCTGGCTGATCCTACTAGCAGGCCATGCAAACGGCGGCATGGTGGGCTCGGTGCACGTAAGCTGGATCGATTATTTCGCCGCGCTAGTCTTCGTCATCGCCTCCGTCACGGACTTTTTCGACGGATACATCGCGCGCTCTTGGAACCAAAAAACGAGACTTGGCGCCATCATCGATCCGCTCGCCGATAAGATGCTGACGCTTGCAGGCTTTTTGGGGCTTATGTTTATCGGGCGCGCCAGTCCGTGGGCGATCTACCTAATCCTAATCCGCGAGTTTTTCATCACGGGCCTTCGCGTGGCGATGGCGGGCGACGGCATAGAGGTCGCCGCGTCGATGGCGGGCAAGGTAAAAACGGTCTTTCAGATGATCGCTATCGGCTGGCTAACGATGCAGTGGCCCTATGCAAACGCCCTACTCTGGATCGCGGTTGCGCTGACGCTATATTCGGGCTTCGAATACGTCGCGGCGTATGCTAAGGCTACGAAAAAGAGTTAGAATTTAGGCTAAATATGGCTTTCGTAGTTGAAGAAAAAATCGGCGAAGAAAATGTAAGAAAGCATAGTCTCGACAAAGTTCAAAAGGATATTAGGGATAAAATTTTCAAATGCGATTGTCTCTTTGCCGTAAAAAAACAATGGATAACTGGCTACAGAGCTTCATCGCAAGACGCTAGAACCCGCGCTTAAGTGGGTTTTAGCGATAGAATTTCAGCGTAAAATTTCACCTATTTTAGTAGCGCGGAATTTTAAAATTTCACGTTCAAATTTTGCTAGACAAAATTCCATAGATGCTTAGTCTGTATGCGCACGGCGGCGTGCTAAGCTTATAAAATTTGAAAGCATAAAATTCACCGCGCAAAATTTCAGGGCGGCGCGGCAGTATTTTAAAACATAATGGAATTTCAAAGAGCGACAAAATTTCAGAGTATGACGACTTGTCAAAACATAATGAAATTTCAAAGCATAGCGGCAGTTCAAAACACAAAGCCTTGCGCGGCGAAATTTTATAATCCACTCTGCAAAATCTCGCGGTAAAATTTCGCTTTTAAATTTTAAATTCCTCACGCCGATCGTCCGCCTGCGCGCCTTTAATTTAGCTAAATTTATATCCCGAAACGGCGGCGGGCTAAGCTCAAAAAGCCAACCAAGTTTAAAAAGCTAGCTAAGGCTTTAAACGGCGATCTAAGCTTAAAATTTACAAAATCATAGTAAGCTTAGCCCATTTTTTACAAAGGTTTGAAATTTGAAAAGCATAATTTTAACGCTCGCGATCCTGGCGGTCGGATTTTATTTTTACTCAATAAATTTTATGGTCACGGTGCTGGCGATCAGCTTCCTCATCTTTTTTCACGAGCTGGGGCATTTTTTGGCGGCGCGGGCGCTGGGCGTGGGAGTGAACGTCTTTAGCGTGGGCTTCGGCGAGAAGGTCTTTACCAAGCGCATCGGCGCGACGCAGTACGCCATCAGCGCGATCCCTCTGGGGGGCTACGTGAGCCTTAAGGGGCAGGAGGATTTGGATCCCGCCGCGGCAAGCGCAGACCCTGACAGCTACAACTCCAAAGGCCCGATCGCGCGCATAATCATACTTTTCGCAGGGCCGTTTTTTAACCTGCTGCTTGCGTTTTTAATCTACATCGCGCTGGGTTATATCGGCGTCGAAAAACTCGCACCCAAGGTCGGCAAAATTTCGCCAAATTCCGCCGCGGCAAGCGCAGGGCTAATGCTAAACGATGAAATTTTAGCGATCGACGGCAAGCAGATTCGCGAATGGGACGACATCTCAAGGCAGGTAACCGCAGCACCTCTAAACTTAGAAATCATGCGCGGCGGCGAGCGGCTGAGCCTGCAGCTCACGCCGAAGCTCGGCGAGAAAAAAACCATCTGGCGCGAGAGCATCAGAGTGCCGCTCATCGGCATTTCGCCCGATTACAACGCAACCGTGACGCTGTATCACAAGGGCGCAAGCTCGCTTAGCTTCGCGTGGGATCAGACGGTGGAGGCATCAAAGCTCATCTTGGTGGGTCTTGAGAAGCTCGCCAGCGGCGTCGTTTCGCCCAAGGAGATGGGCGGCATCGTCGCCATTACGGACATCACCTCAAAAGCGGTCGATTACGGCGCGGCGGTCCTGCTCGCGCTCGTGGCGCTAATATCGGTAAATTTAGGGCTTATCAACCTCTTTCCGATCCCCGCGCTCGACGGCGGACACATCGCGTTTAATCTCTTTGAGCTCATCTTCCGCCGCCCTGTGCCAAAGCGGGTATTCGTGGGCGCTAGCTACGTAGGAATGGGGATTTTAGCGCTTTTGATGATATTTACGGTGCTAAATGATTTCGCTAGAATTTTGGGATTTTACAAATGAGGCTGGATGAAATTTTAAAGCGCATTGAGGCTGCGAAAGCGGGCGCGGGCGACGTGCAGCTAGTCGCGGTGAGCAAAAACGTAGGCACGGATGAAGTGCGTGAGCTGTATTCGCAAGGACAGATCGCGTTTGGAGAAAACAGAGTGCAGGAGTTGAAGCGCAAAAGCGAGCTACTGCGCGAACTGCCGCTAAAGTGGCACTTCATCGGCACGCTGCAAAGTAACAAAATCAATCAGCTCATCGCTCTGCGCCCGACGCTGTGGCAGAGCTGCAACAGTTGCGAGCTCGCGCTTGCCGTAAATAAGCGGCTAACTTATCCGCTAGATACGCTGCTGGAGATCAACGCCGCGGGCGAGAGCTCCAAAACGGGACTCGATAAAAACCGCGCGGTGGAGGAGTTTTTGCGCATCAAGCAGGAGTGCGAAAATCTAAATTTAATCGGCGTGATGAGCATCGGCGCGCACGTGAGCGAGCCCGCGCAGATCGCGCGAAGCTTCGAGGTGAGCCGCGAGATCTTCGACGCGCTTGTGCCGCACGGCGCGCGGATCTGCTCGATGGGGATGAGCGATGATTTTGAGCTCGCGATCAAATGCGGCTCGAACATGATCCGCCTGGGTAGAATTTTATACGCCTAGGCCC
>CAURMQ010000085.1:0-7800 GCA_963525765.1 uncultured Campylobacter sp.
AGATATACTGCCCGCCGGAGCTTTACTTCGGCGCGCCTAAGGACGTAAGAGACGCACTCGTCCACAAGCTCGCCTCGCTACAAGACAATGCCAAAAACACTCTAAACGACCTACTGTGCGCGCTTGCGTGGCAGGGCGACGAGCAAACGACGCGGCTTTTTTATGAGCTGTATCAAAACCCGAGGCCGTGGCGCCAAAAGCTCTACGCAGGCACCGAAGTTTACGCGCAAATCGGCGGCTGGAGCTTTGATCGTATGGGTGAGCGAAAATCGCTCATTTTTGATAAATGCCTTGCTGCAGTGCGCGTGAGAAATGGCGCGGAGAAAAACGGCGAGCGAGCGAGCGAGCGCGGAGGCGACGACGTCGGCGCGCGAAGCAAAAACGCGAGCGGCATGAGTGAAATTTTAAATTTCAAAGGCGGCGCTGACGGCGCAAATTCCGAACAAAACGCGCAAAACGGCGCGGACGAAATTTCAAATTTATACGCGGACGCACAGAGTGCTCGCACAGGCATGGGCGAAGACGCGATCTTGCAGAACGAGCGCGCGAATTTCAAATCATACGCGCAAAAAGACGCTAGTAGCGGTTTAAATTTAAGCGAAAATGCAAAGGATGCCTGCTGCGAAGGCACAGACCAAAATGCGGATGAGCCCGTACGTATCGGCAGGCCTACGGGGCAAAAGTGCGAGTTTTGCGGCTGCGAGATGCTCGATATGCTGCGTCTTAAGGCTGATGAGCCGCGGCTTGCGTTTCTAAATTTAAAGCACGACGCGATCTTTCGCTGCTGCCCGACCTGCGTCGGTTCGGTAATGTATTTTTGCAAATGCGGCGCGGACGGCGAGCCGCAGATGCGCTGCGAGGGCGAAGGGATGGAGAAAAGCTACTTTTCGCAGCAGGATATGGCGCGGCTAAGCGGTATGAAATTTAAGCTAAGCGGCGAGGTTTCGCCATTTTACAGCTGCTTTGACGAGCTTGACGTGACCGTGGGCGGCTATCCGCAGTGGGTGCAGGACGCCGCGTATCTGAGCTGCCCTAGCTGCGGCGGGACGATGAAGCATCTAGCGCAGATCCCATTCGGCGAGCTGGTACAGGGCGAGGGGATCATATACGTGCAGATCTGCGAGAAATGCGAGGTTTTGGGCGGCTGCTTTCAGTGCACGTGAGTGCGGGGTTTTTAAAATTTGCGCCCCGAGCCTGCGCAAAAAATTAAGCTATAATTGCGTTTAAATTTAATTAAAGGAGAGATTATGGGGCTATTCGGTTTGAGCAAAAAAGCTGAGAAATCGCAGGAGCCGAGCACGTTCGCGGGCAGAGTGGATAAATTTTGGGCGGAATTTAGCGGCGCGATAGATGAGATCAAGGCCGATCTGGCGGCGGAAGAGTTTGAAAAGGCGATGCAAAAGACCGACGAGAAGCTTCGCATCTGCCTTGCCGAGCCCTATTTTATGACGGGGCTCGCGGGCGAGCGGCTCGATCTGGTGCTAACTCCGAAGGGTATGAGGCACCGATTATTTTGGCTAAGCTTCATCAAAAAACGCTATGCCTAGGCAGCTCGAGTCCAAAATGCTCTGCACGCTCGGAAAGCCGCGCGCGCCGCGAGGTATCGGCGGGATCGAGATGTACGATACGCACGTAAACGCCGAGGAGTCGATGATCTACGCGCAGTTTAACGAAAGCGACGTGGATATCAAAATTTACAACGAAAACCTAGCGGCTCTGCTCGCGCAGGACGAGGGCAAGGCTTATAACCTTAGCTTTATCCTGCTTGACAATATGATCGGCGAAACGGCGATCATAAATACGCTAGGCGAGCTTGAGGTGCTAGCCGAGCCCGAAGAAAACGGCGTGCCGCTAAGCGAATTTGCCGATCTGATCGATGAGAAATTCGGCGAAAAAGCCGCGCGCGAACCGCTAAAGAATTTTTTCAGTTACAAGATGGAGCCGCGCGGAAGCGAGGTGCGCGAGGACGTGATCGTGGGCACAACCTGCCTGCGAAATCTCATAGGCGAGTACCTAGGCGGCAAGCGCGACATATACAACGAAGCCTTCGAGCTCGGCATCAAATTTTGCTTTCTTAGCATAGGTAACGGCGGCGACGTGCAGGCGGGCTTTGATCTGCGAAATAAAATCGAGGACGAGGAACTGGAAGGCTGCGGCTCGTTTTTGGAGATAATCGGCGGCGCAACCGGGCAGAGGCACGCATACATCGATCTCATCTGCTACGACGAGGAGAAGCTTAAAGAAAAGGTAAGCGAGCTTTGCAAAAAATATGGCGCGAATATACAAATCCACGACTTTAAGCGGTAGCGGTCTCTGTTTTGCGGCAGATAAATTTGAAATTTTGCGCCATTGCGGAAAATAAATTTTAAAATTCTACGTCGCCGCGTAAAATAAATTTAAAATTTGCCGCGCCGCACGCTTTTCGTTCGGTTTTGTCGTTCCGCTGATACGCGCTAAATTTGATCAAATTGCAAGCTTGCGGTGCAAATTATAGTGGCGCGATTTAGGATTTTGTTTATGCACGTGATTCGCTTGCAATGTAGATCAAGCGTGGGCGTTTTTTATAAAATATACACACCGCTTGCAAATTTCACGCGCTGTGCCTGTTCGCATACATAGCTCGCTACGTAGAATTTTTATCGGCCACAATAATCCTCAGCGCGAGATTTGTAAAGATTTAAGCACCAACGCATAATTTGATAAAATTTTAGAAGCGGACACGCAATAAATTCCAAGAAAAAAACCAAGCACGAAAGAATTCTAATGAAATTTTGCAAAATGCTCTTTGGTAGAATTTATAAAAATTATAAAGATTTGACTCGGACAAATTTTAAAATTCTATAAAAAGCGGGTTTTATAAAAATCTTGCCAAGCCATGAAATTTCAAGAAAATTCCACAGAATTCCGATAAGTTTTTTGAAATTTTACTATAGCAGAATCCGATCCATCGCGCGCATTAGATTTAGCATTTGAGCGTGTTCGGAAACGTCGTGCGTGCGGATGATCGCGGCGCCGTTTAAAGCGACAACTTGGTGCAGATAGAGCGAGCCTGCGAGCCTATCCGCGACCGCAGAGGGGCTGTAAAAATCGATAACGCTCTTTCTGCTCGCGCCCACGAGCAGCGGGCAGCCGAAGTGCAAGAAATGCTGCAAATTTTTAATCAGCACCAAATTTTGTTCAGCGGTCTTGCCAAAGCCGATGCCCACGTCAAGGATGATCTTTTTAAGCCCCGCGCTTTGCAGCTGCTGCAAATTCTGCGCAAAAAACTCATCGATCTCGCCCATAAGATCATCATATTTGGGTGCAAGCTGCATATTTTGCGGCTTTCCTTGCATGTGCATCAGCACGTAAGCGGCGTCATAGCGAAGCGCAAGCGGAGCAAGAGCGAGGTTTGCGCTGATGTCGTTGATGATGCTAAAGCCCCGATCTAGCGCAAATTCCAAACAATACTCATCGAAGCTATCGAGGCTAAATTTAGCCCTTTCGTGCAGACGCAGGCGATAAATTTCGCTCACGACATCCTTTATGCGCGCAAACTCCTCATCTCTACCGCAGTACTGGCTACCTGGGCGCGAGCTCACGCCGCCAATATCGATGATAGCGGCGCCCTGCTCGATCATTTTTTCGATCTTATTGGTCGCCTCTTTTAAGCTTGCCGCACGGCTTGCGGGGTTAAAGCTATCGGAGTTGATATTTACTACGCCCATTATTTCGCAGTTTTGCGGCTTAGCAAATTTCTCGCTTAGAAATTTCGCGAGCTCCTTTAGCCCGAAATCTTGCAGTGCTTCCTTTTGCGCCAAAGCCTCGATCTGGCGGTCGTTTGCAATCAAAACCGCGTCCGTATCATCGCGCCCCAGGATCACCCCTTCGTTGCACGCAAGCTCGGCTCCGATGCTAAGGGCATCCTGTTTTAAAATATTTGCCGCGGGCGCGCGCAGATCTTTTAGATAGAAAAAGTTTAGGCGCGATTTTTTCTGCATTATCGCCCGTCCCGAATTTCGCACGCCGATACGCTCGCAAATCAGCGCAAAGTTGGCATCGTTTGAAATTTTATAAATTTTCATCTTTTCTCCTCTATCATCAAAAGCAGCGGAGTAAGCACGGCATGGGCTTTGGCGTTGTGCTCGGCAAGGTAACTCAAGCGGTCGATCCGCTGCAACTCATCGCCGCTTAGCCTAACGCCTGCTTCGAAGCACTCTAGCGCGATCTCGCCGATGAGCGCTTTTAGCGCCGTCTTATCCAGCTCGCCCTTGCGCTCCAGCGCGATCTGCGCGTCGATAAACTCAACCGCTTCCTTTAGGCTGAGCCTGGCTAAATTTAGCCCAGTGCGGTATCTGGGCTTTCGCACGCAGAGATTTTGCACCACGAGGCGCGAGCGGATGGTAGGCAGCAGGGCGTTGATGAAAGGGGTGATCAGGAAAAACACCGTGTTTTTAGGCGGCTCCTCTAAAATTTTAAGCAGAGCGTTTTGCGCCTCCTCGCCGAATTTCGTAGCGGCGATGACGATGATCTTATCCTCGCGCTCGGCGACGTAGGCTTCGTCTATGATCTTTCGCGCCTCGTCGATCTTAAGCTCGGTGCTTTCAAAAAACCTTAAATTTTTGCGCGGAATTTCGGCTAAAATTTTATCTTTAAAGCCCTCATAATCGCTCGTTAAAACGATCTGATTTATGATTTTCAAAGCACCACTTCGTCAAAAAGCACGGCGTCGATGCTTTTGTCTAAAATTTTAAAAAGTTGGATCAGTTTTAGATCCAGGCTCGGATCGCTCTCGCTCATATAAAAGCTGTTTTGCAGCCTCTCGTCGATGAGCCACAGATAGCTGTCTTCGTGGCTTTTGGCGATCTTGGCTAGCGGATGGTTGCCGTTACCGATGTAAAAATATATAAAGCCGTTGGCAAACGCGAGGCTTAGCATATCGTTTAGCAGCAGCGCATCCTCTAGGCTATTTACGCCGCCGCGATAAAGCGAGCGTAGCGAAAAAAACGGTAGCAGCGGGCGGGAGTTGGTCGATGAGTTGATCTTTTTTATGATGTATTCGCTAAACCAGCTTCGCTCATCGTCGCAGATGACGATGAAAGCAAAGCCGTCGTGGAGAAATTTCAGCTTTGATGCTAAAAGCGGCGTCCAGTCCTCCTTGCGATCCTCGAGCCACTCAAGTCCTGGCTCGGAGCGCATCGCCGTAACGCTCCAAGTGTGCAGATCCTGCATTATTTATCCAAATCGTAGGCTTTGTGCAGCGCGCGCACGGCGAGCTCGCCGTATTTGGCCTCTACGATCATCGAAATTTTAATCTCGCTCGTAGAGATCATCTGGATATTTATCCCTTCGTCCGCAAGCGTCTTAAACGCCTTGCTGGCTATGCCGCTGTGGCTTTTCATACCTACGCCGACTAAAGAAACCTTTACGATATCGGCATCCGATTCGATGATGGAATTCGGATTTGGATTTACCTCTTTCATTACCCTATAGGCCGTCTCTAGCTCGTTTTGCGGCACGGTAAAGCCCAAATTAGTCTCGCCGTTTCGTCCGATATTTTGCACGATCATATCGACGTTGATCTCCTTGCTTGCAAGCGCGGAGAAAATTTCAGCCGCGACGCCGGGGCGATCCTCTACGTTTCTAATCGTAATTCTTGCTTGATTTTTATCCAGTGCAATGCCGCTAATTACCGCATCTTCCATCTTTTCTTCTCCTGTTATGAGTGTTCCTTCATGATCGTTAAAACTGCTTCGCGTCACCAAATTTACGTTTAATTTCTTCGCAAGCTCGACACTTCGATTTTGCAAAACCTTCGCTCCCAAGCTCGCAAGCTCAAGCATCTCGTCGTAGCTAATGCGATCAAGCTTCTTGGCTTTTGGCTCGATTCTAGGATCGGTCGTATATACGCCATCTACGTCGGTGTAAATTTCGCACAGATCGGCATTCAGCGCTCCTGCGACGGCGACTGCGCTAAGATCGCTTCCGCCTCGCCCCAGCGTAGTTACCTCGCCTGCGGTGCTGATGCCTTGAAAGCCCGCGACGACGACGATTTTGCCCTGCTTTAGCGCCTCTTGCATACTTTTTGGATCGATAGAGACGATGCGAGCTTTGGTGTGAAAATTATCCGTCACGATGCCCGCGCCTCGCCCGCTAAATGCGATCGCAGCATAGCCATTGGCGTTTAGCGCGATAGCTAAAAGTGCGCTGGTGACGCGCTCGCCCGAGCTTAGCAGCACGTCCATCTCTCTGCCTACGGGAGTTTTAGTAAAAAATTCCGCCTGCTCGATGAGCTGATTGGTAACGCCGCTCATCGCAGATACGATTACCGCGACATCGTGTCCTTCGTTTTTAGTCTTTATCACGCGCTGTGCGACCGCCTCGATCCGCTCTAGCGTGCCGACGCTCGTACCGCCGTATTTTTGAACGATCAGCATTAAATGTAACCCTCCTCCTTAAAATATTTTAAAACCGTCGCGTAAATCGGCTTTTTGAAGTGATTTACGTGCCTTAAAACCTCATTCGCGCCTACGAATTTAAATGCGTCGAACTCCGGAAGTTTAGTATTGATGTTTATATCGGCTAAGCTTCGCAATCGTACTAAAAAATATCTTTGAATTTGCCCGTCGTATGGGCGCATCTTTTGAGCTACTCCATCGGGAAAGTCGTAGCTAAGCCACTTCGGGCACTCAGCGATGATATCGACTTTGCTTGTTCCGATCTCCTCACCGAGCTCTCTGCGGATCGCCATCTTAGGCGTCTCACCATCGTCGATACCGCCTTGAGGAAACTGCCAAGCGCCTTTGATGTCGCTTCGTTGCGCGATTAAAATTTCGCAATTAAACGGATACGAGGGCGAAAGTACGATTGCAGCGACATTCAGTCTGTAATTTTTCTCTTTTTCCATCTCGTTTTCTCACAAAAAATTTCTCAAAATTCTACCTAAAAATATTAAAATTTGCGTTAAGAGGCTTAAAATTTATATAAATTTTCAAATTAATTCGCTAAATTTTGCGACGTAAATTTAGCCCATAGGACCGCCCTTGCACATCTACATCCACGTGCCGTTTTGCACCTCCAAATGCCCGTATTGCGCCTTTGGCTCCTTCAGCGATAAGTTTAGCCTCGTAAAAAGCTACTTTCGCGCGCTAGCACTTGAGGTGCGCGACTTTTTGGTGAAAAATCCGCATGCGAAAATTTCGACGCTTTTTATCGGCGGAGGTACGCCGAGCGCCGTGGATGCGGGGCTTTACGATGAAATTTTTGCGCTGCTCGCGCCGCATTTTGCCGCCAAAGCCGAAATCAGCTCGGAAGCCAACCCAAACTCCGCTAGCCCCGCTTGGCTTAGGGCGATGCGCGAGCTCGGCGTAAATCGCATCAGCTTCGGCGCGCAGAGTTTCAACGACGCCAAGCTAAAGCTCCTCGGTCGCGCGCACAACGCCGCGCAGATTTTTCTGGCGGTGCAAAATGCCAAAGCGGCGGGCTTTGACAATATAAATTTAGATCTAATCTACGCGAGCAAATTTGACGATAAAAGGAATTTAAAATTTGAAATGGCTGAGCTTGCGCGCTGCGAAGTGCCGCACCTAAGCGCCTATGCGCTAAGCCTTGAGGAAAATACGCCTTTTTTTGGGCGCGAAAGCTTTAAAAAGGAAAGCGCGGCTCTAGCTAAATTTCTCTTTGCTCTTGCGGCGGATAGCGGCTTTAGCCAGTATGAAATTTCAAATTTTGCCGCGCGCGGACTGCGCTGTAAGCACAATCTGGCTTACTGGCGCGGCGAGGATTACGCGGGATTTGGGGCATTTGCGGTCGGAACTAGCG